>JAEYTJ010000349.1 GCA_023434095.1 Pseudomonadota bacterium
TCAGCGCCATGTCCTGGATCTTGGTGATCTTAGCCGCGTGCGCCTCGGAGAGCGAGCCGCCGAACACGGTGAAATCCTTGGCGAAGACGAACACCTTGCGCCCGTTCACCGTGCCCCAGCCGGTGACGACGCCGTCGCCGGGGATCTTCTCGGCCTTGTCCATGCCGAAATCGGTGCAGCGGTGCTGCACGAAGGTGTCGAACTCCTCGAACGAGCCGGTGTCGAGCAGCAGTTCCAGCCGCTCGCGGGCGGTCAGCTTGCCGCGCTGGTGCTGGACGGCGACGCGCTTTTCGCCCCCGCCGGCCCGCGCCCCGGTGCGGCGCTGTTCGAGTTCGTCGAGAATGGGCTTCATGGCGCTCCTCCGAAGGCGAGCTTCGCGCGTGGGCCTTTGCAACCTTTCTAGGCGCTTGCCGGGGAGAACATAAGCTGTGAAAATGCGGATCGTGAAGTTGTAAAAATTTCACAAGATCGATGTTTTGGCGCTCTGTCCAAACCACGTCATCCTGAGGCGCCGGCCAAAGGTCGGGCTTGAAGGATGTTCGTCCGGGTGCGCTCTCGCGACCATCCGTCGAGGCTCGCTCCGCTCGCACCTCAGGATGAGGGTGCGGGCGCGGTGGGCGTAACGGCACGGCGGGCCGCTTCCCGCCGTCACCTTGGCCGCCCGGTGGCACGCGGGGCCTCGAAGGTTGATTCTGGCGAGCGGGCGGCAAGGAAGGCGCACCATGTCGAAGAAGGTCTTTGCCGGCCATGCGGTGCGCCATGTGCGCGAGCGGCTGGGGCTGACGCAGATGGATTTCGCCCGGCGGCTGGCGCTGTCGCCGAGCTACATCAACCAGATCGAGAGCAACCAGCGCCCGGTCACCGCCGCCGTGCTGCTCGCCATCAGCCGGGTGTTCGATCTCGACATCACCCGCTTCGGCGCCGACGATCTCGACCGCGTGGTCGCCGATCTTCGGGAGGCGCTGGCCGATCCGGTGTTCCGCGGCATCGAGCCGAGCCTGCAGGACCTGAAGAACGCCACCACCCACGCCCCGGCCTTCGCGCATGCGTTCCTGCGCCTGCACGGGGCGCTGCGGCGGCTGGAGGAGCGCCGCGCCGCCCATGACGATGCGGTGGTCTCGGTGGCCCGCGAGGTGGACGGCGCGGCGCCCGACGAGACGCGCCATCTCGCGCCCTATGAGGAGGTGCGCGACCATTTCCATTACATCGACAATTATGTCGACGGGCTCGACCGTGCCGGCGAAGAGCGCAACGCCGCGCTCGACCTGTTCGGCCGCGACGATGCGGCGGCGGTGCTGGTCGCGCATCTGCGCCAGCGCCACGACATCGCGGTGGAAATGGCGCCCGCCGCCGGGCTCGACGCGCCGCTGCTGGCCTATGACCGCCACCGCCGGGTGGCGACGCTGGCGCGCACGCTCGATCCCGCCAGCCGCGCCTTCCGTCTCGCCGCGCTCCTTGCCCGCTTCGAGCAGAGCGACCTCATCGACCGACATGTGCTGGAGGCCGGCCTGCGCAGCCCCACGGCGCGCGACGTGTGCCGGCTGTCGCTGCAGAACTATTATGCCGGCGCGCTGCTGCTGCCCTATCGCCGCTTCGCCCGGCTGGCGCGCGAGACGCGGCACGATCTCGACCGGCTGGCCGCGATGACCGGCGCGAGCCTGGAACAGGTGTGCCACCGGCTCTCGACGCTGCAGCGGCCGGGCGAGAAGGGGGTGCCGTTCTATTTCCTGAAGGTCGACCGCGCCGGCAACGTCATCAAGCGCCACAGCGCCACCCGCTTCCAGTTCGCCCGCTATGGCGGCGCCTGCCCGGTGTGGAACGTGCACGAGGCGTTCGAGCAGCCCGCCCGCACGCTGGTGCAATTGGGCGAGATGCCGGACGGGGCGCGCTATCTGTGCCTGGCGCGCGGCACCTCGAAGCCGGCGCTGCATCACGGCGCGCGCGAGCGCCGCTTCGCGCTCGGCATCGGCTGCGAGATTTCCTATGCCGGCGAACTCGTCCATGCCGACGGGCTGGACCTGAAAGGCGCGGTGCCGGCCCCGCTCGGCGTCAATTGCCGCATCTGCCCGCGCAGCGCCTGCCCCGAGCGCGCCTTTCCCCCGCTCGACCGCGCCATCGTGCTCGACCCCGACCGCCGCGACGTGGTGCCGTTTTCGGTGCGGGAGTGAGGGGGCGGCAGGAGGGGACGTGCCCGGTCTCGCCCGCATGCGTCCTTCGAGGCCCCGCTTCGCAGGGCGCCTCAGGATGACGGGTGCTGGCTACAAAGGCCCGCCGGCGCAACGTCCGTCATGCTGAGGTGCCGCCCGGCGGGCGTCCTCGAAGCACGCCGATTCTGTGACGTCCAAAAACGTGGATGCTCGGCACAAGGCCGGGCATGACGCCGCCTTCTGGGAGAGGGCAGGCCCCGCTTCAGATATCCAGCGTGTTGTCGCGCTCCCACTGGGTGAGGTGGCGCGAATAGGCGTTCCATTCCTCGTGCTTGAGCTTGGTGTAGCCCTCGACCACCGGCGTGCCCAACGCGCTGCGCAGCACGTTCGATTTCTCCAGCGCGCGGATGGCGTCGAGCAGGTTCAGCGGCAGCTTCTTGGCGCCCCTCACCTTGTGGCCGTCCGTGTACATGTTGATGTCGAGCCGCTTGCCCGGGTCGCGCTGGTTCTGGATGCCGTCGAGGCCGGCGGCGAGCACGGCGGCGGGGGCGAGATAGGGGTTGGCGGCGCCGTCCGGCAGGCGCAGCTCCAGCCGCCCCGCATCGGGGATGCGGATCATGTGGGTGCGGTTATTGCCGGTATAGGTCACGGTGTTGGGCGCCCAGGTGGCGCCGGAGACGGTGCGCGGGGCGTTGATGCGCTTGTAGGAATTCACCGTCGGGTTGGTGAAGGCGCAGAGCGCGTCGGCCGAATGGATCAGCCCGCCGATGAACCCGTAGCCGAGGGCGGACAGGCCGAGTTCGCCCTTGTCGTCCTCGAACAGATTGGCGCCCTCCGGGCTCCACAGCGAGGTGTGCATGTGGCAGCCCGAGCCGGTGAGGTCGATGAACGGCTTGGGCATGAAGGTGGCGCGCAGCCCGTGCTTTTCGGCGATGGAGCGGGCCATGAACTTGAAGAACACGTGCCGGTCGGCGGTGACCAGCGCATCGGCGAAGTCCCAGTTCATCTCGAACTGGCCGTTGGCATCCTCATGGTCGTTCTGGTAGGGACCCCAGCCCAGCGCCAGCATGCTGTCGCAGATTTCCTTGATCACCTCGTAGCGGCGCATCAGGGCGGACTGGTCGTAGCAGGGCTTGGTGGCGTTGTCGGCGGCGTCGGAAATCTTGGTGCCGTCGGCATTGGTGAGGAAGAACTCGCATTCCACACCGGTCTTCATGACATAGCCGAGGCTTTCGGCGCCGAGCATGGTGGATTTGAGCACGTTGCGCGGTGCCTGCGCGACCAGTTCATTGTTCATGACGAGGTCGGAGGCGAGCCAGCCGACCTCCGGCTTCCACGGCAGCTGGATCAGGCTGGAGGCGTCCGGTACGGCGAACAGGTCGGCATCGGCCGGGCTCATGTCGAGCCAGGTGGCGAAGCCGGCGAAGCCCGCCCCGGCCTTCTGCATGCCGCCAATGGCGGCGGCGGGCACCAGCTTGGCCCTGAGCGCGCCGAACAGGTCGACATAGGAGATCAGGAAATACGTGATGCCGAGCTCTTTGGCGGCATGCTTCAGATCGGCTTGGGCAAGATCAGTGGCCATGGTGCTATCCGGTTTCGCTGTTCCCCGGCCCATTCGGGCTCGTTGGTCGTCGTGACGTGCAAACCCCGCGCCGAGGCGCGGGGCTGATGATCAGAATCCGCCGTTCCGTCCCGGTATCCAGTCGGTGCCGGCCAGCGGCACATTGGCCATGGCGGCGGCCTCGATGGTCAGCGCGACGAGGTCTTCCGGCTCCAGATTGTGCACATGGCTCTTGCCGCAGGCGCGGGCGATGGTCTGGCACTCCAGCGTCAGCACGGCGAGATAGTTGGCGAGCCGGCGCCCGGCCGCCACCGGGTCCAGCCGCTTCATCAGCTCCGGGTCCTGCGTGGTGATGCCGGCGGGGTCGCGGCCCTCGTGCCAGTCGTCATAGGCACCGGGGCGGGTGCCGAGCGCCTCGTATTCGGCGGCATAGTGCGGGTCGTTGTCGCCCAGCGCCACCAGCGCGGCGGTGCCGACGGCCACCGCATCGGCGCCGAGCGCCAGCGCCTTGGCCACATCGGCGCCGTTGCGGATGCCGCCGGAGACGACGAGCTGCACCTTGCGGTGCATGCCGAGGTCCTGCAGCGCCTTCACCGCCTGCCGCACGGCGGCCAGCGTCGGGATGCCGACATGCTCGATGAAGATCTCCTGCGTCGCGGCGGTGCCGCCCTGCATGCCATCGACCACCACCACGTCGGCGCCCGACTTCACGGCGAGGGCCGTGTCGTAATAGGGGCGGGCGGCGCCGACCTTCACATAGATCGGCTTCTCCCAGTCGGTGATCTCGCGCAGTTCCTCGATCTTGATCTCGAGGTCGTCCGGCCCGGTCCAGTCCGGGTGGCGGCAGGCGGAGCGCTGGTCGATGCCGACGGGCAGCGTGCGCATGCCGGCGACCCGCTCGGTGATCTTCTGGCCGAGCAGCATGCCGCCGCCGCCGGGCTTGGCGCCCTGGCCGACCACCACCTCGATGGCATCGGCGCGCTTGAGGTCGTCCGGGTTCATGCCGTAGCGCGAGGGCAGATACTGGTAGACGAGCTGGGTCGAATGCCCGCGCTCCTCATTGGTCATGCCGCCATCGCCCGTGGTGGTCGAGGTGCCCATGGCGGACGCCCCGCGCCCCAGCGCTTCCTTGGCGTTGGCGGAGAGCGAGCCGAAGCTCATGCCGGCAATGGTGATCGGGATCTTCAGCTCGATCGGCTTCTTGGCGAAGCGGGTGCCGAGCACGACTTCCGTGGAGCACTTCTCGCGGTAGCCTTCCAGCGGGTAGCGCGACATGGAGGCGCCGAGGAAGAGCAGGTCGTCGAAATGCGGAACCTTGCGCTTCGCCCCGCCGCCGCGAATGTCATAGATGCCAGTCGCCGCCGCGCGGCGGATTTCCGAGAGCGTGTAGTCGTCGAAGGTGGCGGACGCGCGAGGCGTCGTGCGCGGGGTGTTGCTGTGGTCGGTCATCGCGCCCTCAGTAGCTCGACACGTTGTCGACGTGGAAATGGTAGAGCGTGCGGGCCGAGCCGTAGCGGCGGAACTCCGACAGATCGACCTCGCCGAGGATTCCGGCGGCTTCCAGCTTGGACGCCAGCAGCGCCTTGTGCTCCTCGCGCATCTCCTTCTCGATGCAGTCGGCACCGAGCGAGGCGACGGAGCCGCGCACGAACAGCTTGGCCTCATAGAGACTGTCGCCCAGCGCCTCGCCGGCATCGCCCAGCACGGTGAGGGTGCCGGCCTGCGCCATGAAGGCGCTCATATGGCCGATCGACCCCTTCACCACGATGTCGATGCCCTTCATCGAAATGCCGCAGCGGGCGGAGGCGTTGCCGTCGATCACCAGCAGCCCGCCATGGGCGGTGGCGCCGGCAGCCTGGCTGGCGTCGCCCATCACATGGACGAAGCCGCTCATCATGTTCTCGGCGACGCCGACGCCGGCATTGCCGTGGACGATGACGCGCGCCTGCTTGTTCATGCCGGCGCAGTAATAGCCGACCGGCCCGTCGATCTCGATGGTGACCGGCACGTCGAGCCCGGCGGCGATGGCGTGGCGGCCGGCCGGGTTGGCGATCTTCCACAGCGTCTGGTTGGTGTCGGCGGCCAGCTTGTGCAGGGCGCCGTTCAGCTCGCGCAGCGGGGTGGTGGCGAGGTCGACGAGGGTTTCGCCCTCGGCGGCGGCAGGCTTCAGCGAGAGGTTCATGCGGCGCGATCCCAGAAATAAACCTTGGCCGGCTCCGGCTCGAACACCCGCGCGGTCTCGATGCCCGGCAGGCCGGCCAGCGCCCGGTATTCGGAGGCGAAGGCGACATAGTCGTCGGTTTCCGCCATGACGGCGGGCTTGCAGGCGATGGGATCGCGCAGCACGCCGAAGCCGGTCTCGGTGCCGACGACGAAGGTGTAGAAGCCGTCGAGGTCGCCCAGCGAATGCTCCAGCGCCTCGCCCAGCGTGTCGCCGCCGCGCATGCGGTAGGTGAGATAGGCGGCAGCCACCTCGCTGTCGTTCTCGGTGGTCACCGCGACGCCCTCGCGGGCGAGCAGGCGGCGCACGCCGGCATGGTTCGACAGCGAGCCGTTATGCACCAGGCACTGGTCCGGCCCGGTGGAGAAGGGGTGGGCGCCGTCCGTCGTCACCGCGCTCTCGGTCGCCATGCGGGTGTGGCCGATGGCGTGGGTGCCGCTCATCGTCTCCAGCTTGAAGCGCTTGGCGACATCGGCGGGCAGGCCGACTTCCTTGTAGAGTTCCATGCGGGCACCGGCGCCGACGACGCGCAGCTGCGGCGCGAGGCGGGCCAGCGCGGCGCGAACCGTGGCTTCCTCCGCCACCGGCACGCTCATCACCCCATGGGTGTCGCGAGCGATGATGGGATGGCCGATCTCCGCCCCGAGCGCGGCGAAATCGGTGCCGGCGGGGCCGCGCAGGGTCAGCTTCACGAAACCGGGCGTGCCGCCGCCATAGACGGCGAAGCCGGCCGAATCCGGCCCGCGGTCGCACATGATGTCGAGCATCTGCGAAAGCAGGGCGCCGAGTTCCGGCTCCAGCTTCGGCTGCTTCAGGAACAGGCCGACAATGCCGCACATGGCTTGAGAACTCCTGCAGGCAAGGGGAGGGCAAACGGCCATGAGGCCTTGCCCATCTTGTAGGAGCGGCGCAAGCGGGCGTCAATCGGTGTGAATATAATTTTCTTCTGAAGAAAATATGCGAAGCTGGAGGCGCGGTGCGTCAGCCGGGATCGCGCGGGTACATGATGATGGAGAGGTAGCGCATCGGCTGCACCAGCAGTTCCTCCGGCCCGTGCGTGGCGGCGCTGTCGAACAGCAGCGAATCGCCGGGCCGGAGGTGATAGGTGCGGTCGCCATGGCGATAGATCACCTCGCCGGAGAGCATGTGGATGAACTCCACCCCGGCATGGCGGAAACCGGTATAGGGCACGGCCTCCTCGCTCAGCGTGATCAGATAGGGCTCCACCGCCACCTCGCCGCCGAGCGCATGGCCCAGCAGCTCGTATTCGTGGCCCACCTTGGTGCCGCGCCGCTCGATCCGTACCCCGCCGCCCGCCGGCACATAGGAGCAGTCGCGCTTCTCCTCGAAGGTGGTGAACAGGGTGGAGAGCGGCACGTTCAGCACGCTGGAGATCGATTGCAGCGTGGCGAGCGAGGGCGAGATCAGCCCGTTCTCGATCTTCGAGAGCATGCCGACGGAGATGCCGGCCGCGCTGGCGAGATCGGAGACGGTGAGGTCGAGATCCCGCCGGATCGCCCGCACCTGATGGCCGAGTGCCTGTTCCAGCGTCCGCTCGCGCGCCAGCGGGGCGCCCGAGCCGGTCGTCAGGTCCTCGGCGGGCGCCTCGGCCACCGTCGCGCGCGCTTTGCGCCGTCCCTCGTTCACGCGAGCCTCCTCCTTCGTTCGCCCTGCCGATGGGACGCGGTTCGCCGGCAAACGCAAGCCCTCCGACAGGCTCGACGGGCAGGATCGCCCATCCCGTGCCCGCCGGGCACTGTCATGGAGCCTTGGCATTTATCGTGCATCGAAGGGCGCAGCCTCGCTTCGTTGCCACAGGACGGTTCGTCGCGCCATGTACGATTTCGACATGATTGTCATCGGCAGCGGTCCGTCCGGCCGCCGCGCCGCCGTCCAGTCCGCCAAGATCGGCAAGTCGGTGCTGGTGGTGGAGAAGGGCCGCCGCGTCGGCGGCGTCTCGGTCCACACCGGCACCATCCCCTCCAAGACGCTGCGCGAGACCGTGCTCAACCTTTCCGGCTGGCGCGAGCGTGGCTTCTATGGCCGCTCCTACCGGGTGAAGCAGGATATCGGCGCCGGCGACCTGATGGCGCGGCTGCACAAGACGCTCGACCACGAGGTCGAGGTTCTCGAACACCAGTTCGCCCGCAACGCGGTGAAGACCGCGCGCGGCGAGGCGCGCTTTCTCGACCCGCACACGATCGAGATCACCGGCGAGGGCGGCGAGGTCGAGAAGGCCACCGGCGCGCATGTGCTGATCGCGGTCGGCACCCGCCCGTTCCGGCCGGACTATGTCCCGTTCAACGGCATGAGCGTGTTCGACAGCGACGAGATCGTCGACCTTCCGAAGCTGCCGCGCAGCCTCGCCGTCATCGGCGCCGGGGTGATCGGGGTGGAATACGCCTCGATCTTCTCCGCTCTCGACGTGGCGGTGACGCTCATCGAACCCCGCGCGAGCTTCCTCGACTTCATCGACAAGGAACTGATCGAGGAGTTCACCCACGAATTGCGCGACCGCAATGTCGGCCTGCGGTTCGGCGCCGCCGTCACCTCCATCGCCCTCGACGCCCGCGACCGGCCCGTGTGCAGGCTGGCGGACGGCCGCACCGTGCAGGCCGACATGCTGCTCTTCGCCGCCGGTCGCGTCGGCGCCACCGACCGTCTGAACCTGGAAGCCGCCGGGCTGGAGGTGGACCATCGCGGCCGCATCGCCGTCGAGCCGAAGACGCTGCAGACCGCCGTGCCGCACATCTATGCGGCGGGCGACGTCATCGGCTTTCCCAGCCTCGCCTCCACCTCGATGGAGCAGGGCCGCGTCGCCGCCTGCCACGCCTTCGGGCTGGAGCCGCCGCCCCCGCCCGAATTCTTCCCCTATGGCATCTATTCGGTGCCGGAAATGTCCACCGTCGGCATGAGCGAGGAGGAGGTGCGCAAGCGCGAGATTCCCTATGAATGCGGCATCGCCCGCTTCCGCGAGACCTCGCGCGGCCACATCATGGGGCTGAACACCGGCATGATGAAGATGATCTTCTCGGTGAAGACCCGCCGGCTGCTGGGCGTCCATATCGTCGGCGAGGGCGCCACCGAACTGATCCACATCGGACAGGCGGTGCTCAACCTGAAGGGCACGATCGACTATTTCATCGAGAACACGTTTAACTATCCCACCCTCGCCGAGGCCTACAAGATCGCCGGCCTCGACGCCTGGAACCGCATGACGCGGGTGTAGGCGAGGCGCCTTCCGCCGGAGGCGCGGGTCCTGCAACCCAGAGATGATTGAGCGCAACCTAAGATTTATCCCTCTTCCCGGCTTCACAACCCCCCGCCGATGTGGGACGCATGCGGCCCAGCCGCGCGCGGGCCGCTTCAAAAGGCCCGCCTTGGAGGCGGCACGGGGGGAACTGACATGACGTCCACAACACGGCTGAGCCGCCGCACTCTTCTCATCGGCACGGCGGCCAGCGCCGCGCTCGCCGGCATTGCGCCGGCGCTGGGCGATGGCACCGCCGCGCCGCCCGCTGCCGCCCCGGTTTCGCCCACAAGCCCGCCGGTCGACCGCTGGCAGGCGCTCGCCCGTATCACCGACGGCGCCGTGCTGCGTCCCGCCGACGCGGCGTTCGCATCCGAGGCCATGCCGAACAATCTGCGCTTCCGCCATGTCCGGCCGGAAGCGATCGTGCGCTGCCGCACGCCGCAGATGATCGGCGACGTGCTGAGCTGGTGCCAGGACCACGAGGTGCCCTTCGCCCTGCGCGGCGGCGGCCATTCCTATGCGGGCTTTTCCACCACGCGCGGCCTGCTGGTCGACATGTCGGCGATGAACACCCTCGACTACGACCCCGCCACCGGGCGGGCGACCGTCGGGGCCGGCGCGCTGAACCAGCAGATCTACGACGCACTGCGTCAGGCCGGGCGGATGATGACCCATGGCCGCTGCCCGACCGTCGGCGTCGCCGGCTTCGTGCTCGGCGGCGGCATCGGCTTCAACATGCGCCGGCTGGGCCTCGCCTCCGACATGCTTGCCGCCTCCGAGATCGTCACCGCCGACGGGCGCGTGCGGTCGCTCTCCGCCACCGAGGCGCCGGACCTGTTCTGGGCGATCCGCGGCGGAGGCGGCGGCAATTTCGGGGTGAGCACCTCCTTCACCTTCGACACCGTGCCGGCCGACCGCCAGCTGACCGCCTTCCGCCTCGTCTGGCGCCAGAAGACGCTGGCGGTGGCCCGCGCCCTGTTCCCGGTCCTCGATGCGGCGCCGGTGACGCTCGGCACGCGCGTCAGTCTGGCGGGCGTCACGCCGGCCCTCCATGGCGGGGGGCGGCAGGTGGCGGTGACGCTGCTCGGCCAGTTCGCCGGCGACAAGGAGGCGCTGAACAAGCTGCTGCGGCCGGTCTTCGCCGTGGCCGCACCGGAGTTCGCGGATATCCGCGAACTGGCTTATTGGGACGCGCAGAACTTCCTGATGGAGCCCGGCGCCCCGGCCTGGTACCGGGAGCGCTCCGCCTTCCTCGACACCGGGCCGTCCGAGGCGTTGCTGGAGCGTGCCTTCCACCATCTGGCCCGCTGGCCCGGCACCGGTGCGCATGGCGACCTGTTCTTCTTCCAGACCGGCGGGCGCATCAACGAAACCGCGTCGGCGGCAAGCGCCTTCGTGCATCGCGCCAGCCGCTGGCTCGCTGTCGCCGGCGTGAGCTGGAGCGAGGACGACACGGTGCGGCCGGAGATCGTGCGCGCCGCGAAGACGTGGCAGGACGAGCTCTATCACGAGGTCGGCCGTGCCGGCGGGCACGGGGCTTTCATCAACTTCCCCGACAATTCGCTCGCCGGCTGGCGCGCCCGCTATTACGGTGCCAACCTCCCGCGCCTCGCCGCCATCAAGGCCGAGGTCGATCCGGGAAACCTGTTCAGCTTTCCGCAGGCGATCTGAACCCTCGCCGGCGGCGGGGGCTCACGCCACCTGCCGCCGCGCGGCGGTGAGCGTGTTCGCCAGCAGGCAGGCGATGGTCATCGGCCCGACGCCGCCCGGCACCGGGGTGATGGCGCCGGCGATGCCCTGCGCTTCCGCGAACGCCACGTCGCCGACCAGCCGGCTCTTGCCCTCCGCGCCCGCCACGCGGTTGATGCCGACATCGATGACGGTCGCACCCGGCTTGATCCAGTCGCCACGGATCATCTCCGGCCGCCCCACCGCGCCGATCAGGATATCGGCGCGACGGCACACCGCCGGCAGGTCCTTGGTCCGCGAATGGGCGATGGTGACGGTGCAGTCCTCGCGCAGCAGCAGCTGGGCCAGCGGCTTGCCGACGATGTTGGAGCGGCCGACGACGACCGCTTCCAGCCCGGCGAGGCTGCCGAGCGTGTCTTTCAGCAGCATGACACAGCCCAGCGGCGTGCAGGGGACCAGCGCGTCGAGCCCCACGGCGAGCCGGCCGGCATTCACCACATGGAAGCCGTCGACATCCTTGGCCGGGTCGATGGTGGCAAGCACCGCCTGCGCATCGATGTGGGCGGGCAAAGGCAATTGCACGAGAATGCCGTGCACGCCCTCGTCGGCGTTCAGCGCCCGCACCAGCGCCAGCACGTCCTCCTGCGCCGTGTCGGCCGGCAGCCTGTGCTCGATCGAGGCCATGCCGGCCTCCACGGTCTGCTTGCCCTTGTTGCGGACATAGACCGCACTGGCGGGGTCCTCGCCCACCAGCACCACGGCGAGGCCGGGCGTCACGCCCGTCTCGGCGATGAAGGCCGCCACCTCGCCCTTGAGCCGGGCGCGCATCGCCTCGGCAAAGGCCTTGCCGTCGATCAGCCGGGTTTCGACCATTTTTTCCTCCAGCGCGGATCGGTTTGCGGCTTTGTCCTGCGTCCTGCGAGGCCCGGCAAGCCCATCCGGGGGATAATGGCGCGCTGCGCGCCTTCGTCATGCTGAGAAGCGGGGCGGTCCCCGCGTCTCGAAGCACGCGCGCCCCGTCAGTCGCGGAACACCACCGTCTTGTGCCCGTTCACCAGCACCCGGTCGTCGAGATGCCAGGCCAGCGCGCGGGCGAGCACGCGGCGCTCGATGTCGCGGCCCTTGCGCACGAGGTCTTCGGCCGAATCCTGATGGCTGATGCGCTCGACGTCCTGCTCGATGATCGGGCCTTCGTCGAGGTCGGAGGTGACATAGTGGGCGGTGGCGCCAATCAGCTTCACGCCGCGCGCATGCGCCTGATGGTAGGGCTTGGCGCCCTTGAAGCCGGGCAGGAAGGAATGGTGGATGTTGATGCAGCGGCCCGACAGCTTGGCGGAGAGCCCATCCGACAGAACCTGCATGTAGCGCGCCAGCACCGCCACTTCCGCGCCGCAGGACTGGAACAGCTCCCACAGCTGCGCTTCCTGCTCCATCTTGGTCGATTTGGTGATCGGCAGGTAGTGGAAGGGAATGTCCGCGAAATCGAGATGCGCATAGGTCTCGCGCGGGTAGTTGGCGGCGATGGCGACGATGTCCATCGGTATCTCGCCGATGCGCCAGCGATAGAGCAGGTCGGCGAGGCAATGGTCGAATTTCGAGACCAGCAGCATCACCTTCGGCTTGCGACTGCGCGGGCGCAGGCGCCAGTCGAGCGCGAACCGGCCCGCGACCTCCTCGAACCCGGCCTTCAGCGCCTCCAGCGAGCCGGAGCCGGCGGGCCTGTCGAACATCACCCGCATGAAGAAGCGTCCGCTCTCGGTGTCGTCGAACTGTTGGGCTTCGAGAATGTTGCCGCCCTGCTCGAACAGGAAGCCGGCGACGGCGGCGACGATGCCCGGGCGGTCGGGGCAGGAAAGGGTGAGAACGTAGGGGTCGCGTGTGTCGGTCATGTCAGGTCTCGTCGAAACGCCGGCGCCGTCGTCAGCGATGCGCGCAGGCAGGCTTCTAGGGGAGATGCGGCGAGGGGGGAAGCGCGCGACGCGCCGCCGTCAACCTCGTCCCGCCGGCCCGCTCTCGAGACGCAGGCCGAATTCCGCCCCGCTGGCGACGAGGAAACGGGTGAAGCTGGCTTCCAGGCTGCGCGCCACCATCAGCCGCCACGACGTGGCGTCCACCCGCCACAGCGTCACGCCGACATGGGCGATCACCGTCGTCGCGGCGTCGCCGGGCTGGAACACGCGCGGGTCGAGGTCGATCAGCGCACCCTTGGCGAGGAGATCAGGCACCGTCTCGCCGGTGAGGTCGAAGGTCACATATGCATCGTCCTGTTCCGTCACTGCCGCCTCGGCCCCCAGCAGCGCGCGCAGCGTGCCGGCGAGGTCCGGCTCGGTTTTCGACAGCACGAGGAAGCGCCCCGGCCCGGTGCCGACAACGGTGGAGGCGGCACCCGGCGCCGCGCCGGGTCGGTCCGCCACCTCGACGCCGAAGGCGCGGGTCAGCCGGCCGGCGACGCTTGCGGCAAAGCCGTTGCGGGCGACGACGAGGGCGATGAAAGGCGCGTCCGCCGTCGAGACGGTGACGCCCGCCGCACCGTCCGCACCATAGAACCCGGCCGGCGGCACGCGGTCGAAGGGAAGGCCCGCAAGGGGATCGTGAGACGAATGGTCAGCCACGAAGGCGCACTCCTTCCGGGTCGATGAAGCCGGGCGCGCAGATTTCTACCTCGATCTCCTCGCCGCGCACCGGGTCATAGGCGCGCACCCGCTCGCCGAGCCGTTCCGGCCCGCGCCGGATCAGGCCGAGGCCGATCCAGTGGCCGAGATGCGGGGAATAGGCCACCGAGGTCATGTAGCCCTGATCGTTGGCGGTCTGCGGCGCCGCGCCGAGATTGAGGAAATGCGCTCCCGCCCGCAGCCGGCGCGAGGGGTCCACCGGCTTGAAGCCGACGAAGGCCGGCCGCTCGGGGTCGGTAAGGCCGGGCCGGGCGGCCATGGTGCGGCCGATATAGTCCTTCTTGGTCGAGGCCATGCGGCCGAAGCCGAGATCGCCCGCCGTGGTCTGGCCGGAAAGCTCGTTACCGGAGACATGGCCCTTCTCGATCCGCATCACGCCGAGCGCTTCGATGCCGTAGGGCGTGATGCCGAATTCCTCGCCCGCCGCCATCAGCGCCCGCGCCAGCGCCGCGCCGTGCCGGGCGGGCACCGCGATCTCGTAGCCGAGTTCGCCGGAGAAGGAGAGGCGGAACAGCCGCGCCTTCACCCCGCCCATCACCGTGCCCTCGATCGCGCCCATGAAGGGCAGCGCGTCGTTCGACACATCGCCATCCGCCACCCGCGCCAGCACGTCCCGCGCACGCGGGCCGGCAATGGCGATCTGCGCCCATTGCTCTGAGACGGAGGACAGCGCCACGTCGAGGTCCGGCCACAGCACCTGCAGGCAGAATTCCAGATGCTGGAACACCTTGGCGGCGTTCGCCGTGGTGGTGGTCATCATATAATGCTCGGGGGAGAGGCGTGCGGTGGTGCCGTCGTCCATCACCAGGCCGTCCTCGCGCAGCATCACGCCATAGCGCGCCTTGCCGACGGCGAGCGCCGCGAAGCCGTTGATGTAGACGCGGTCGAGGAAGGCCCCGACATCGCTTCCCTGCAGGTCGATCTTGCCGAAGGTCGAGACGTCGATCAGCCCGACGCCCGCGCGCACCGCCGTCACCTCGCGCGAGACGGTCTCCAGCCAGTCCTTCTCGCCCTTGCGCGGAAAATACTGCGCCCGCAGCCACGCCCCGGTCTCGATGAACACCGCGCCCTGTTCGCGCGCCCATTCATGCGTCGGGGTGAGGCGCACCGGGCGGAAATCCTTGCCCCGGTGATGCCCGGCCAGCGCGCCGAGCGAGACCGGCGTGTAGGGCGGGCGGAAAATTGTCGTGCCGGTCTCGGGGATAGAGGCCCCGGTGAGGCTGGCCATGATGGCGAGGCCGGTGACGTTGGAGGTCCGCCCCTGGTCGGTCGCCATGCCCAGAGTGGTGTAGCGCTTGAGCAGTTCGACCGAGCGGAAGCCCTCGGCGTGGGCGATGCCGACATCCTTGGCCGTGACGTCGTTCTGCAAATCGACGAAGGCCGCGCCCTTCGAGCCCTCCACATGCCAGAACGGGGTGAGCGCGAAGGGGGCGTCCGCCGCCTCGGGCACGTCGGCGGCCGGCACGGCGAAACCGAGCGCCTCCGCCGCCTGCGCCCCCATCGCCGCGCCGTCGGAGAGGCAGGCGCCGAGGCCGAACACGCCCTTGGCGGCGCCCGCCACGGTGAGTCCCGGCGGGCAGGCGCCCGGCACGAAGGCGGCGATGGCCTCGTCCCACACCGGCTTGCCGCCATGGTGGCAGGTGAGGTGCACCGCCGGCGACCAGCCGCCCGACACCGCCAGCGTGTCGGCGGCGATGCGCTGGGTTCCCGAGGCGGTAGCGACGGTCAGCCCGCGCAGCGTCTTGCCTTCCGTCGCGATCACCTGCGCGCCGGTGAGCACGCGCAGGCCCTTCGCCCGCGCGGCCTCGGCCAGTTCCGGCGCCACCTCGGCGCGGATGTCGATGAGCGTCTCCACCGGCGCCCCGGCGGCGTGGGCGGCGAGCATGTCGCGCCAGGCGCCGTCATTATTGGCGAACAGCGCGATCCTGCGGCCCGGCAGCACGGCGTGGCGCTGCACATAGGTGGCGACCGCCCCGGCCAGCATCACGCCCGGCCGGTCATTGCCGCCGAACACGATGGGCCGCTCGGTGGCGCCCGCCGCCAGCACGGCGCGCCGCGCCACGATCCGCCACAGCCGCTGGCGCGGCTGGTAGGGGAGGGGTTCGGGCAGATGATCGCCCACACGCTCCAGCGCGCCATAGGTGCCGCCATCATAGACGCCGAACACGGTGGTGCGCCGCATCACCCGCACATTGGGCAGGCTTGTCAGTTCCGCCGCCACCTCGGCGGCGAAGGCCGGGGCGGGCCGGCGGTCCACGTCGCCGGTCGCCGCGTTCAGACCGCCGCCCGGCAGGAAGTCCTCGTCGGCGAGGATCACCCGCGCGCCGGCGCGTGCCGCCGTTCGCGCCGCCATCAGCCCGGCGGCGCCGGCGCCGATCACCAGCACGTCGCAGAAGGCGGTGGCCTTCTCGTAATGGTCCGGGTCCGCCTCCTCCGCCGCCCGGCCGCGGCCGGCGGCGCGGCGGATCACCGGCTCGTACAGCTTCTCCCACAGGGCGGCGGGCCACATGAAGGTCTTGTAGTAGAAGCCGGCGCCCAGAAATGGCGAGAGGAAGCGGTTGAGGCTCAGCGCGTCGAAGGCCAGCGAGGGCCAGCGGTTCTGGCTGGCGGCTTCCAGCCCGTCATAGAGCTTGGCCACGGTGGCGCGGGTGTTGGGCTCGCGCCGCGCACCGGAGCGCAGCTCCACAAGCGCGTTCGGCTCCTCCGCTCCGGCGGAGAAGATGCCGCGCGGGCGGTGATATTTGAACGAGCGGCCGACCAGCCGCACCCCGTTCGCCAGCAGCGCCGAGGCGAGCGTGTCGCCCTCATAGCCGCGATAGGCCGTGCCGTCGAAGGTGAAGCCGAGCGGCTTCGCGCGGTCGACAAGGCCGCCGGCGGTCAGGCGGTTGCGGTTGCTCATGCGGCCTCTCCCGGCGTGCGGGCCGCGCGGGCGCCGGAAATCGCATGGGTGCGTGTGTCGCGGGCGACGCGCAGCCACTGGCGGCAGCCATTGGCGTGGTACCACCACTCCTCATGCGCCCCCGCCGGGTTGTCGCGCAGATAGACATAATCGTGGAACGCCTGCTCGGCGTCCGGCGCCGCCGGGTCCGGGCGGGTCAGCGTCGCGTCGCCGAGATAGGCGAATTCATGGGCGTCGCGTGCGCCGCAATAGGGGCAGGGAATACGCATCAGGCGGCACCTTCGGAAAAGGCGACAGGGATTTGGACGCTGCGCGGGGTCTTATGCCGGGTCCCGGATCGGCGCTTCGGCTGCGCCTTCGCCTGTCCGGGACGCGAAGCTCCTGTTTCCCGGACAAGCGGCGCAAGGCGCAGCGCCGATCCGGGACCCAGGAAAAGCTCTTTCGGCCGCTTCATGTCGGCAAACCCCACCCTCAATGCAGGTTCGGCTGGGCGCCGACTCCCTTTTCGTCGATGAGATGGCCGGTGCGGAAACGGTCGAGCCGGAAGGCGCCCGCGGTCTCGTGCGGGGCGCCGGTCGCCAGCAGATGCGCGAAGCACCAGCCCGAGGCCGGCGTCGCCTTGAAGCCGCCATAGCACCAGCCGGCATTGAGGAAGAGCCCCGGCACCGGCGTACGGTCGATGATCGGCGAGCCGTCCATCGACATGTCCATGATGCCGCCCCAGTGGCGCAGCAGCCGCAGCCGGCCAATGCGCGGCATCAGCGCCATGCCGCCCTCGCACACATCCTCGATGACAGGCAGATTGCCGCGCTGGGCGTAGGAATTGTAGCCGTCGATATCGCCGCCGAAGACCAGCCCGCCCTTGTCGGACTGCGAGATGTAGAAATGCCCGGCGCCGAAGGTGATGACGCCATCGACGACAGGCTTCAGCCCCTCGGAGACGAAGGCCTGCAGCACATGGCTCTCGATCGGCAGCCGCAGCCCGGCCATGCCGGCGACGCGCGACGACGAGCCCGCCACCGCCACCGCGACCTTGCCCGCCCGCACCGGCCCGCGCGTGGTCTCGACGCCGACAATGGCCTCGCCCTCGCGGATGAAGCCGGTCACCTCGCAATTCTGCACGATGTCGACACCGAGCCGGTCGGCGGCGCGGGCATAGCCCCACACCACGGCGTCGTGGCGGGCGGTGCCGGCGCGGGCCTGCAGCAGCCCGCCCTGGATGGGGAAGCGCGCATTCTCGAAATCGAGGAACGGGTACATGGCCCGCACCCGCGCCTTGTCGAGCAGCTCGGAATCGACGCCGGCAAGGCGCATCGCATTGCCGCGCCGCGCATAGGCGTCGCGCTGGGCGTCGGAATGGAACAGGTTGAGAATGCCGCGCTGGCTCACCATCGCGTTGTAGTTCAGCTCCTGCTCCAGCCCTTCCCACAGCTTCATCGACCATTCGTAGAACGGCTCGTTTCCCGGCAGCAGGTAGTTGGAACGGATGATGGTGGTGTTGCGCCCGGCATTGCCGGAGCCGATGACGCCCTTCTCCAGCACCGCGACGTTGCGGATGCCGTGGACCTTGGCGAGGTAATAGGCGGTCGCCAGCCCATGCCCGCCGCCGCCGACGATGATCACGTCATAGGCCGGCTTCGGCGCCGCCTCGCGCCACGCCGGCGTCCAGCCCTTCTGGCCGTTGAAGGCATTGGCGAGCAGGGAGAAGACCGAATAACGCATGGGGGCTCGCTGGGAGGTTGCTGCCGGACACCGTCAGAACCTATAGATCAACGCCGATCCGGTGATAATATAAGTTTTGATTATAGGCGGGCCAGGGGACTCGTCATCCTGAGGTGCGAGCGAAGCGAGCCTCGAAGGCAGCGGGGCGCACCCCGCGCATCCTTCGAGGCCCGGCTGACGCCGGGCACCTGAGGATGACGGTATCCGAGCGGAGGGAGTATCCGGTGCCTCCTCTGCAACTCATGCCCGGGCTTGCCCCGGCCATCCACGTTTTCATCGGCACACATCGTGGACGCCCGGCCCAAGGCCGGGCATGACGACAGCATAGTGGATCACCGCCTGCCATGCCCCCCGCCGACACGCTCCCCTTCGATCTGCGCGCGCTCGAAATCTTCCTCGCCGTCTGCGACGCCGGCACCATGGCGCAGGCGGCGCGGCGGCTCGGGCTGACCCAGCCGGCGATCTCGCAGGCGGTGGCCGACCTTGAGCGCCGCATCGGCATCGCCTTGTTCGACCGCAGCGCCCGCCCGCTCGGCCTCACCGCCGCCGGCGGGGCGCTCCGCCAGCGGGCCAGCGCGCTGGTATCGGAAGCGCGCCAGATCGCCCCGCTGCTGCGCGAGGCCGAGCATGCGCGCCTGCCGCTGCTGCGCGCCGGGCTGGTGGATTCGCTCGCCCGCGTGCTGATGGCCCCGCTCGCCCGCGCGCTGGGCGAAAAGGCGGAGCAGGTCTCGCTGCTCTCCGGGCTCACCGCCTCCCATGCCGGGGCGCTGCTCACTCGCCAGCTCGACCTGCTCGTCGGCGCCGACGACCTCGACGAGATCGAGGGGCTGGAGCGCTGGCCGCTGCTCACCGAGCCCTATGTGATGCTGCTGCCGGCGGCCGTGCCCGCGCCGATATCGGCCGCCGAGCTTGAGGCACTCGCCCGCGCGCTGCCTTTGGTGCGCTTTTCCGCCCGCTCCAAGACCGGCAGGGAGGTGGAGCGGCATCTGCGCCGTCTGCGGCTCGATCTGCCGCGCCCGCTGGAATTCGACACGCCCTATGGCGTCACCGCCGCCGTGGCCGAGGGGGCGGGCTTCGCCGTCACCACGCCGCTGTGCCTGCTGGAAGCCGGCCTGCCGCTCGACGGCTTCGCCTGCCATAAGCTTCCCGGTCCGGGGCTGACGCGGCATCTCACCCTCATCGCCCGCCGGCAGGAGCTTGGCCGGCTGCCGCGCGAAACCGCCGCCTTCTGCCGCGAACGGCTGTCGGTCCAGCGCGGCGCGGTGGTCGCGCTGGTGGGGGAGGTCCTGGCGGCGGAGTTCCGGGTGGAGGGGTGAGAACCCTTGTCCCGACCCAGCGACGGCGCCGCCGGAGCGCCGCGCGCGGCTTGCCGGGGGAACGGCATGGGGAAAGGCGCGGCCCGCCGGGGGCAAGGAGGGAGTGGCCTCCCGTCCGCTGCCGGATGGCCTGCTCGTCCCCTCATGGCCGGGCTTGGCTCGGCCACCCAGGCTTCGGGTCGAGAGCCTGGCCAAGCCCTGGGTCCCCGGGTCAAGCCCGGGGATGAGGGCCGCGTAGAGAAGGGGGCGGCCCCGTGTCCCGGCCCAGCGACGGCGTAGCCGGAGCGCGGCGCCGGGACCCAGCGCAAAACTCTTCGGCGATGCCTCGCGAGGCGAAAGGGAGGCGACCGCTCACCCCTCGTAGCGCTTCACCGCCAGCACCGCGTTCAGCCCGCCAAAGGCGAAGCTCGACGACAGTGCCGCCCCGACCGTCGCCTCCCGCGCCGCGTTGGGCACGCAGTCGAGGTCGCAGTCGGGGTCGAATTCGCGAAAGCCCATGGTCGGCGGCAGGAAGCCCTCGCGCAAGGCGAGCACGGTGGTCACGAAATCCAGCGCGCCCGAGGCGTTCATGGTGTGGCCGTACTGCGATTTGGACGAGGACACCGGCAGCCGCGCCAGATGATCGCCGAACACCAGCCGCAGCGCGGCGGTCTCGGTCTTGTCGTTCAGCGCCGTGGCGGTGCCGTGGGCGCTGACATAGCCGATCGCTTCCGGCGCCAGCCCGGCATCCTCCAGCGCGAAGCGCATCGAGGCGGCGGCGCTCGCCATGTCGGGGGCGGTGATGTCCATGCCGTCGGCGCTCATGCCGAAGCCGACGATCTCGGCATGGATGGTGGCGCCGCGCGCCAGCGCCCGGTCGAGGTTTTCCAGCACCACGGCGCCAGCTCCCTCGCCGATGACGAGGCCGGAGCGGTCCTTGGAGAAGGGGCGGCAGGCCTCGGGCGAGAGCACGCGCAGCGCCTCCCAGCTCTTCAGCATGCCGTAGGTGAGCTGCGATTCGCCGCCGCCCGCCAGCGCGACATCCAGCATGCCGGAACGCACCATGTGAAAGGCGGTGCCGATGGAATGGGCGGCGGAGGAGCAGGCCGAGGCGATGGAAAAGGCCGGGCCGTGAATGCCGAGATCCATGGTCACATGGCTCACCTGCCCGCTCGGCATGGCGCGCGGCACGGTGAAGGGATGCGGGCGCGCCGCGCCTTCCGCATAGAGCTTGCGGTAGCTGTCGTCGACGGCGTGGAAGCCGACCGAGGCGGCGAAGATCGCACCGACGCGATGGCGCGCCACGCCTTCCAGCGCCGGGCCTGCATCGGCCAGCGCCTGCCGGGCGGCGACCACGGCGAATTGCGAGGTGCGATCGACGAGGCTGAGCTGGCGCGGCTCGAAATGCGCTTCCGGGACGAAGCCGCGCACCTCGGCGGAGATCTTCGTCCTCATCGTGGAGACGTCGATGCCCTGCGTCTCGCCGATCCCCACCGTGCCGGCGCGCAGCCCGGCGAGATGGGCGGCGACATCGTTGCCGAGCGCCGAGAGCGATCCCAGCCCGGTGACGGCGACCCGTGCGGCCATCAGGCGGTCTTTGCCTTCTGCGCCGCCAGCAGCTCGGCGACATGGTCGACCAGCGTGCCCACCGTCACGTCATTGCCGCTGAGCGGGCCGTCATTGGGGATTTCGATGCCGAAGCGGCTCTCCAGCTTGAAGATGGTCTCGATCAGGTCGAGCGAGGAGATGCCCAGCTCCGCCACCGGCGTGTCGGGCGTGAGCAGGCTCGCATCGACCCCGACTTCGCCGGAGATGAAGGCGACGATTTCGGCGATGGCGGGATCGTCTGTCTGCATGCGTCTGTGCTCTGTCTCGTGCGTCGGCGGTGAGCCGGCAATGAGGTTAGGTATCACATAGAAAGGGCCGTGGGGCACCTGCCGTCAAATGACCGACATATGTGTCGGGCACATGTCGCCCTGCTAACGGGATACCTTACGGGATGGCTCAGGGCGCCGCCGACCCGCCCGCGCCCTTCATCAGGCTGGAAAGATAGCGTGCCGACTGCTTGGGCGTGCGCTGCTGGGTGGCGAAATCCACCCGCACCACGCCGAAGCGGCGGCGTTCGCCTTCCGCCCACTCGAAATTGTCGAGCAGCGACCAGGCGTAATAGCCCTTCAGCGCGCAGCCTTGCGCGATCGCCTCGCCCGCAGCGACGAGATGCGCGCGCAGATATTCCGTGCGCTCGGGGTCGGCCACCACCCCGTCCACCGGCGCGGGGTCCTCGTAGCAGGCGCCGTTTTCGGTGATGAACACCGGCGGGTTGCCGTAGTCGTCGCGCAGCCGGGCCAGCACCTCGACCATGCCCTGCGCGCTGATCGGCCAGCCGAGCAAAGTCTGCGGCGTGCCGGGCGGCAGCGCGCCCCAGCTCGCCTGCCCGAGAAAGGCGTTGGGGTCGTGCCTGATGTAGGAGGGTCCGTAATAGTTCACGCCGAGGAAATCGAGCGGCGCGCGGATCGTCTCCAGGTCGCCTTGCTGGATCAGCGGGTCGAAAGCGTCGGCGAACAGCGCGGGATAGCGGCCATGGAACAGCGGGTCGAGGTTGATCGTGTTCCAGCAGGCGTCGAAGCGCGCGGCCGCGTTGATGTCGGCCTCCTCCTGCGAGGCCGGGAAGATCGGCTGCAGCGACAGCACGGTGCCAAGCTTCAGGTCGGGGTGCATCCCCCGCACGGCGGCGATGCCGGTGCCCTGGGCGAGGTTCTGGTGGTGCTGCGCCTTCACATAGCTGTCCCAGCCGGTGAGGCCTGGCGCGTGATTGCCGAAGCCATGGCCGAAAATGGCGTGCACGGAAGGCTCGTTCAGCATCGCCCATGGCTTCACCCGGTCGCCGAGCCGCTGCACGGCGGCGCGCGCATAGTCGGCGAACCAACCGGCCATGTCGCGATTGTGCCAGCCGGCGCGCTCCTGCAGCGCCTGCGGCAGGTCCCAGTGGTAGAGACAGGCCATGGGCGCGATGCCGCGCGCCAGCAGGCTGTCGACCAGCCGGTCGTAGAAATCGAGCCCCGCCGCGTTCACCGCCCCGGTGCCGTCGGGCATCACGCGCGGCCAGGCGAGGGAGAAGCGATAGGCCTTGAAGCCGAGATCGCCCATCAGCGCCACGTCGTCGGCATAGCGGTTGTAGTGGTCGCAGGCGATGTCGCCATTGGTGCCGTCGGCGATGCGGCCGGGCGTGTGGGAGAACACGTCCCAGATGGAGGGCTTGCGCCCGCCTTCCGCCACCGCGCCCTCGATCTGGTAGGCCGAGGTGGAGGCGCCCCAGACGAAATCCGCCGGCAGGCGCGGCGCACCGGCGGGCGGCAGCGGCGCGAAGGGCGTCGCCTGCGCGGCGAGCCGGGCGGGAAGGGCCGGCAGGCTGGCGGCGGCGAGGGCGGAGAGCAGCAGGTCACGGCGTCGGAGCATCGGCGCGGGTTCCTCGAACGGGCGTTCCTCAGGAGGCGGCCAGCCGGACGGCGATGAGGCAGGCGAGGATCAGCCCGCCCTGCACCAGCGCGCCGCCGGACAGCCGCGCCAGCGCCGCCGGGGGCGTGAAACGCCCGGCCCGCGTCACCAGCCAGAACAGTCCGTCATTGATCTGCGGCACGGTCATGGCGCCGGCGCTCACCGCCAGTGCGGCAAGAGCGCGCCCCATGGGGTCGCCGAGGCCGAGCGGGGCGGCAAGTTCCATCATCATGCCGGCGGCGGTGATGGCGGCGACCAGCGAGGAGCCTTGCAGAATCTTGATCACGGCGGCCAGCGCGAAGGGCAGCACCAGCACCAGCGCGCCGGAGGTCGGGGCGAGGGGGATAAGATATTCTGCCGTCATCTCCGCCATGCCGACATCCTGCGCCACCTTGGCAAGGCCGCCGGCGGCGCCGAGGATGAGGAGCAGCGGCGCGACCTTGGTCACCGCCCGCCCGGCCCAGCCGGCTTCGGTGAGGCCCCCCTTCTCCCAGCTCCAGCTCAGCAACAGCAGCAGGCCGACGCCCACGACCAGCAGCAGCGCCGGGCTGCCGATGGCGAGGATGAAGTGCCGGTCATTACCGCCGCCGAAGGGTTCCGAGGCGATGTCGCCCAGCGCCTGCACGATCAGCATCGCCACCAAAACGAGGCTGACGAGGAACAGCGCCAGCGCCCCCCGCCGGGGCGCGTGCATGGTCGCGCCCTCGATGCCGGCGGTGGTGTCGAGCGGGTTCGGCGTGCCGCTGGCGCAGCCCTTCGCCCACAGGGCGCCGAAGGCAACGGCAATGAGCGCCACCGGCAGGCCGACCGCCACCGCCAGCCCCCAGTCGGCGCGCAATATGGTCAGGCTCGCCAGCACGGTGGGGGCGGGGATCAGCAGGCCATGGCCGGCGGAAAGCGCGAGGCCCAGCGTCAGCGCCGAGCGCGGGCTGTCGCCGCCGATGCCGCGCCGCAGCGGATTCAGCACCGCGAAGGCCGCCGCCGGGCTGGAGGCCATGCCGCCGATCAGCCCGAGCACGGCGAGCGGGCCGGAACGGGTGCGCCAGCCCCGCGCCATCTGCTGCAGCCGGGCCGTGGCCCCGGTGCCGTCGGCGATTTCCGCCATCAGCGCCCCGGCCACCACGATCACGCCCAGCGCCGCCAGCGTCTGGCCGAAACCGACCGAGAACGACTTGACCACGAAGCTGAGCGACCAGCCCACCCCCTGATTGAAGGCGAAGGCGGCCAGCACCAGCGCGAGGAAGGGGTGGATGCGCCCGCGCGCCGTCACCAGCGCGAACAGGGCCACGACGGCAAGGAGAATGGCGGCGTAGATGAGATAGGACATGGATGAAAGGGATCTGCCGGGGCGGGAGGCGGGAGCCTCACGCTTAGCCTGCCGCGCGCGCGCTGTCACCGTGGCGGAATGGGCGATTGCCGCAAGGTGAACCGCTGCGCCGCAATACCGCCCGTCCGGCCGGACGAGGCGCGCGGTCGGCGCCCCGTCGAGCACCATTGCCGCCGCGCGCGGGCTTTACTAGGTTGCCGTCCATGATCCGCTGCGCTCTCCCCCTCGCCGCCGCCCTTTGTCTTGCCGCCGCGCCCGCCGGCGCGCTGACCGAGACGGCGGCCCCGTCCGCCGCGCCGGCTGCTGCCGCACCGCTCGCGCCGGCCGCCGCCGCGCCCGGCTTCGTGCGGGCGGAGGGCACGCGCTTCGTCAATCCGGACGGCTCGACGTTCCACATCAAGGGCATGAGCTTCGGCAACTGGCTGCTGCCGGAAGGCTATATGTTCAAGTTCACGGTCCAGCGCTCGCCTCAGGATATCGAGGACGTGATCGAATATCTCGCCGGTCCGGAGGAGGCCGCGCGT
The DNA here is from genome assembly GCA_023434095.1 of Pseudomonadota bacterium. GTDB lineage: Bacteria > Pseudomonadota > Alphaproteobacteria > Rhizobiales > Xanthobacteraceae > Ancylobacter. Next base: position 24,806 of record JAEYTJ010000349.1, read on the forward strand.
TTCTGGAAGGATTTCCGCGAGGCCTATATTCAGGAGGAGGACGTCGCCTTCCTCGCCGCCTCCGGCTTCACCACCATCCGGGTGCCGCTGCACTGGAAGTTCTTCCTCGACCCCGCCAAGCCGGACACGGTGGACCCGAACGGCGAGGGCTGGGGGCGCATCGACCGGCTGGTCGGCTGGGCCAGGGCCCACGGCATCAAGCTCATTCTGGACATCCACGCCGCGCCCGGCGGACAGACCGGCGTGAACCACGACGACGGCGTCGGCTACCCCCTGACCTTCTACGTCCCGGAATATCAGCGCCGCACCGTCACCATGTGGCGCGCCATCGCCGAGCGCTACAGGAACGAGACGGCGGTGCTGGGCTATGACCTGCTCAACGAGCCGATCACGCCCTATCACGACACGGATTTCCTCAATTCGCGGCTGGAGCCGTTCTACCGCAAGCTGGTGGAAGCGGTGCGCGAGGTCGACCCCAATCACCCGATCATGCTGGCGGGCGCGCAGTGGAGCACGAATTTCGACGTGTTCGGCCCGCCCTTCGCCGACAATCTCGGCTACACCTACCACATGTTCTGGGCCGGCCCGCAGCGCAGCTCGATCCAGAAATACGTCAACTTCGCCAATCGCTGGCAGGTGCCGATCTTCATCGGCGAGACGGGCGAGCTGAACGACGACTGGAACCAGAAGTTCCGCACCCTCAATGAGCGCTTCGGCCTCGGCTGGAGCTTCTGGACCTACAAGAACCTCGACACGCCTTCCACCGTCTCCTCCATCAACAAGCCGCAGGGCTGGGACGCCATCGCCCTGTTCGGCAGCGTGCCGAAGAGCCAGTGGCCGGATATGGAGAAGCCGGCGCGCGAGGCGGTGGTGGCGACGCTGCGCGACTACATCGCCAAGGCGCGCTTCGCCAACACGACGATCCGCGCCAGCTACGTCGCCTCGCTCGGCCTCACTGCCACCTGCCCCCGGCTCGCTTCCGCCGCGGCGCCCGCCGCCGCTGCCGAAACTGCCCCTCTCCCCGCGACGGCGGCGGCAGCGCCCGTCGCGGCGACGACCTCCTGCCCGTGATCGCCCGCCCATGGCCAATCACCTGATCGACTGCCTGCGGGACGGGGGCCGGGACCCCGCCTGCCCCTTCGCCGAGACGCCGGAGGGCGCGGTTGTCACCTATGCCGAGCTGGAGCGGCGCACCGCGCAATACGCCAACGCCCTGGTGGCGCTGGGCGTGAAGCCCGGCGACCGTGTGGCGTTGCAGGCGGAAAAGAGCCTGGAGGCGGTGTTCGCCTATCTCGGCACGGTGCGCGCCGGCGGCGTGTTCCTGCCGCTCAACACCGCCTACACCCCGCCCGAGGTGGAGTATTTCCTCGGCGATGCCGCGCCGGTGGTGTTCATCTGCGATCCCGCTGCGGAAACGGTTCTGGCGCCCATCGCCCGCGCGCAGGGCGTCGCACAGGTGGTGACGCTGGACGCGGCCGGGCAGGGCACGCTGCGCCATGCGGCGGAGGCCTGCCGCACCGCCTTCGAGAACGTGCAGCGCGAACCGGACGACCTTGCGGCGCTGCTCTACACCTCGGGCACCACCGGCCGCTCCAAGGGGGCGATGCTCACCCATGCCAACCTCGCCTCCAACGCACAGGCGCTGGTCGAGGCGTGGCGCTTCACGGGCGAGGACGTGCTGATCCACGCTTTGCCGATCTTCCACACCCACGGCCTGTTCGTCGCCATCAACGTGACGCTGGCGGCAGGTGCGTCGATGATCTTCCTGCCGAAGTTCGACCCCGAGCGTATCCTCGCCCTCCTGGGGCGGGCGAGCGTGCTGATGGGCGTGCCGACCTTCTATGTCCGCCTGCTGAAGACGCCCGGCCTCAGCGCCGAGGTGGCGGCCGGCATGCGGCTGTTCATCTCCGGCTCGGCGCCGCTGCTGGCGGAGACGCACCGGGAATGGCGCGCGGCGACCTCCCATGCCATCCTCGAGCGCTACGGCATGACCGAAACCGGCATGAACACTTCCAACCCCTATGAGGGCGAGCGGATCGCCGGCACGGTTGGTTTCCCCCTCCCGGGCGTGGAGCTGCGCGTGGTGGCGCCGGAAGGCGGGGAGGTGCTCGGCACCGGCGAGATCGGCATGATCGAGGTGCGCGGCCCCAACGTCTTCAAGGGTTATTGGCGCATGCCGGAGAAGACCGCGGCCGAGTTCCACGACGGCTGGTTCGTCACCGGCGATCTCGGCCTCGTCGGGCCGGACGGCTATGTGCAGATCGTCGGGCGCGGCAAGGACCTCGTCATTTCCGGCGGCTACAATGTCTATCCCAAGGAAGTCGAGAGCGAGATCGACGCGCTGCCCGGCGTCATCGAGAGCGCGGTGATCGGGGTCGCCCATCCCGATTTCGGCGAGGGCGTGACCGCCGTGGTCGTCGCCCGCCCCGACGCCGCGCTGGACGAGCCGGCGGTGCTTGAGGCGCTGGAAGGCCGCCTCGCCCGCTACAAGCTGCCCAAGCACGTCATCTTCCTCGACGACCTGCCCCGCAACACGATGGGCAAGGTGCAGAAGAACCTGCTGCGCGAGCAGTATAAGGGGCTCTACGGCGGGTAGGGGCACCCAGTGTCCCGTCCAGGCGGAGCCGGAGCGCAGAGCCGGGACCAGCATAAGACACTTCGGCTTATGCCTTGCGCGGATACCCGGTGGCCCGGTCCCCCGTGTCCCGGACGCCTGCAGCGTCAGCGGAAGGCGAGCCGGGACCCAGCGAAAAGCTCTTCCGCGCAAACGTCTTCGGCGCCACGGCGAGGCACCGCTTCCCGGTCCCCCTGGGCCCCGGATCAGCGCGCCGCTGCGCGGCGCTTGTCCGGGGAACGGCGAGGCTCCTGTGTCCCGGACCCGTGCAGCGTCAGCGGAAGGCGAGCCGGGCCCCAGCGAAAGACTCTGTTTCATGATACCGTTCAGGCCTCACTGCCCGGGCGGCCCTCCATGGAGCGTTACGCCGTCTACATCCTCGCGAGCGCGCGCAATGGGACGCTCTATGTCGGCGTCACCAACGATCTCGCGCGCCGCATGGCCGAGCACCGGTCCGGCGCGGTGCCCGGCTTCACGCGGGAGTACGGCATCACCCTTCTTGTCCATGTTGAGTTCCACGATTCCATCGCCTCGGCGCGCGAACGCGAGGCTCGGCTCAAGCGATGGCGACGGGCGTGGAAGCTGGAATTGATCGAGGCCGGCAATCCTTCCTGGTGCGACCTGGCGGAAGACTGGCTGGAGTAAGCGCGTTGCCCGATCCCCTGGGCCCCGGAGCGGCGCCGCGCGAGCGCAGCTCGTCCGGGGAACGGCAGTCCCCCGTGTCCCGGCGAAGCGGAGGCGAAGCCGGAGCGCAGAGCCGGGACCCAGCGCAGAAAGCTCCGGCAAAAATCTCTTTGCGTCAGTGCTCAGCGCCGGAGTCCCACCCCCTCACCTGAGCTTGCCGAGCACCTCGATGAGCTCGGACACCTTGGCGCGCTGCTCCCCGGCGCCGCCGGAGTGGAAGGCGTGGGCGACGCAGTGGGCGACATGGTCGCGCAGCACCTCCTCCTCCACCTTCTTCAGCGCCGCCCGCACCGCCGCCACCTGGGTGACGATGTCGATGCAGTAGCGCTCTTCCTCCACCATGCGCGCGAGGCCGCGCACCTGGCCTTCGATGCGGCTGAGGCGTTTCAGGCAGGCGGTGCGGGTGTCGTTCTGCATCCTTGCCATATACCCTCATGGGGTATATATCGCAAGGGGTGAATACCTCATGGGGGTATAAGGAGGGCGCGATGACGCAGAGCAACCACACGCCGGCGGGCCCGGATGACGCAGCGCGCGATGCCGCGGCTCACGGTCACGCGGCGCACGCCCCGGCCAAGGGCGGCTCCTGCTGCGGCGGCCACCATCATGCCGATGCGCCCGCCCCCGCGCATCCGCACGACCACGCACAGACGGCCGCGGCGCACATGGCCAAGGACCCCGTGTGCGGCATGGATGTCGACCCCCACACCGCGACGCTGAAGGCCGAGCACAACGGCGTTACCTATTATTTCTGCGCCCCGGGCTGCCGCAGCAAGTTCATCGCCAACCCGGAAAAGTACCTCGGCGACAAGGGACCGGCCGAGCCGGTGCCGGAGGGCACGGAATATACCTGCCCCATGCACCCGGAGATCGTGCAGGTCGGCCCCGGCAGCTGCCCGATCTGCGGCATGGCGCTGGAGCCGATGCTGGTCAGCCTCGACGACGGGCCGAACCACGAACTCCTCGACATGACCCGCCGGTTCTGGATCGGCCTCGCGCTCACCGCGCCGGTGTTCGCGCTGGAAATGGGCGCGCATCTGGTGCCGGCGCTGCATCACCTCGTGCCGCCCGCGACGTCGAACTGGATCCAGCTGGTGCTCGCGACGCCGGTGGTGCTGTGGGCGGGGGCGCCGTTCTTCGTGCGCGGCTGGCAGTCGCTGGTGACGCGCAACCTCAACATGTTCACGCTGATCGCGCTCGGCACCGGCGTCGCCTATCTCTACAGCCTCATTGCCGTGCTGGCGCCGAACCTCTTCCCGCCGGCCTTCCGGGGGGCGGACGGGGCGGTGCCGGTCTATTTCGAATCCGCCGCCGTCATCACCGTGCTGGTGCTGCTCGGCCAGGTGCTGGAGTTGCGCGCCCGCGAGCAGACCTCCGGCGCCATCAAGGCGCTGCTCGACCTCGCGCCGAAGACCGCCCGCCGCCTCGGCGAAGATGGCAGCGAGGCGGAAGTGCCGCTCGCCGATGTCGTCGTCGGCGACCAGCTGCGGGTGCGGCCGGGCGAGAAGGTGCCGGTCGACGGAGAGGTGCTGGAGGGCCGCAGCGCCGTCGATGAATCGATGGTGACCGGCGAGTCGATGCCGGTGACCAAGGAGGTCGGCGCCACTGCCATCGGCGGCACCCTGAAC
>JAEYTJ010000342.1 GCA_023434095.1 Pseudomonadota bacterium
CGGCGTCGTCGCCGGCATCATCGGCTGGTCCACGGCGGCGGGCGGGGCGCGCGGCTGCGGCGGCGTCACCGGCGCCACGCTCGTCGGCCCGCAGCGCGCCTGGATCGACGCCACGCTGCGCGGCCTGGCGCGCTAGAGCCGCCCCGCCTCAGCGCAGGAACGGCCGCACCTTTCGCTCCAGCAACTGCACCAGCGCTGGATCCATGAAGCCGAAGCGATCCGGTATGTCGAGGCACACCAGGCGCTTGTCCTTCGAACGGCCTTGTAGCGGGCCTGCAGCTTTTCCCGCTGCGCCTTCTCCATCACGAAGACAATGTCGGCCCACGCCACCAGCTCCGCCGTCAGGGGCGTGCCGGCATCACGATTGGTCCCGGCGGACGCGACGTCGAGCCCCTCCCGCCCGCCGAACACCTGTTCGACCGTGGGGCTGCGCAGCTTGTTGCGGGTGCAGACGAAAAGAAGACGCGTCAAAGGCGGCTCCGCACTGGATGCGGCACTGTGGGGCGCGCAGGCGGTGAGTGCAATGGCGGCTCCGAGTTTGGCTCCGAGCACGTGGCACAGATTTCAAGCGCACGCGATCTTATCGCCAACGCTTCACTCTTAGGCGCTCGGATTCCGTTCCGCCAGAGGTCAAACACGCAGTTGTTATTGCACCCATGCAACACTACCGTCGCCAACTCGCAACTGGCCATGCGCGGTTGCCGGAACTAGCTTCTCCTCATGAACGGCGCGGCCGACACGGGCCGCCCACCTACACTTCGGAGAAGACCAAGATGAACAAGATCCTCATCGCCGCCGTCGCCCTCGCCACCCTCGGTTCGGTTGCCGCCCAGGCGGCGGATGGCCGCGACGCCAGCCTCTATGAGCGCGCCACCCCGGCGCAGGCGGAAGCCGCCGCCCCGGTGGTCGAAGGCCGCAACGCCGCCGTGGCGGCCCCCGCCGCTTCCGACGCCTACATCAAGCAGGCCGTCGAGGCGAACGCCCGCTCGACCAACTGATCCCCGCTCACCTCTCACGGACCGGCGCCCCCGAAGTGAGCGCGCGCCGGCCGCCTTTCAAGGAGTTTAGACCATGAACAAGATCCTCATCGCCGCCGTCGCCTTCGCCACGCTCGGTGCCGCCGGCGCCCAGGCCGCGGGCCGTGACGCGACCCTCTACCCCCGCGCCAGCGCCCCGCAGGTCCAGACCCAGCAGCCCGAGCGCAACGTCGTCGAAGGCCGCAACGCCACCGTCACGGTGCCGTCCGTCTCCGACGCCTATATCGACCGCTCGGTCGAGGCGAACGCCCGCTCGACCCGCTGAGCGGGCCGAACCGGACTTTCCGAGACCTGACCGTCTTTCTGGGGCGCCCCTTGCCGGGCGCCCCTTTTTTTTTTGCGCCGCCTCTCAGGCCGCGAACTTCAACAGCTTGATGGCGTCGAAATCCTGCACCCCGCCGCCAACGCGCTTGGTGGTGTAGAACAGCACATAGGGCTTGGCGGAATACGGGTCACGCAGCACGCGCACGCCGGTGCGGTCGACCACGAGATAGCCGCGGCCGAAATCACCGAAGGCGATCGATAGCGAATCCGTCGCCGCGTCCGGCATGTCCTCGGCCTCGACCAGCGGGAAGCCCATCAGCATGGCGCGTGCGCCGGGTCCCGCCGGCGGCTGCCACAGATAGTTGCCGTCGGCGTCCTTCAGCTTGCGGATCGAGGCCTGGATCTTCCGGTTCATGACGAACGAGGCGTTCTGCCGATAGCCGGCCCGCAGCGAATAGACCAGGTCGATCAGCTTGTCGGAGGGGTTGGACGCCGGCAGCGCGCCGTCGACGCCGGTGGCGATGTAGCCCAGATTGCCCCACGACCAGGAGCCGTCGTCCACGGTCGTGTAAGCCAGGAAGCCCTTCGGCTTGTTCGTCCCGTCGCCGGTGACGAAGGCGGTGCCCTCCTGCTCGGCAAAGGCGGCCTCGACTTCGCTCGCGATCCACTGGTCGAGATCGACGGCGCTGTCCTCGAGCAGCGAGGCGGTCGCCGCCGGCATGGCGTAGATCTCCATCGCCGGGAACGACAGTTCGCTCAGCGTCGACGCATTGGGCTGCGGGCGAGCCGCCGTCTCCGCCACCCAGCCGGAGGCCGGGCCCGAGACCGAGAAGGGCTTCTTCAGCACCGCCGTCGACACCTGCCGCACCGAGGCGATGGAGCGGATCGGCGACAGGCTCGAAAGCCGCTTGCCGATCTCGGTCTCCGTCTCCTCCGGCACCAGATAGCCGCCGTCGGGGCCGGAGCCGTAGGACATCGCCTTCATGTCCACCGCCTGCAGGCCGCGCTCGTCGCCGCGCCGCACATAGGCTTCGAAGGCCTCCTTGTGCTCGCTCGCCATCCGTGCGCCCGCCTCGCGGCCGAGCGCCGGGCGCGCCTTCTTCAGGAGAATCTGGTCCATCGCCCGCTTCTGCTCGTCGAGCGCCTTGCCGATCCGGTCCACCTTCTCGGCGGTCACCGCGTCCTCGCCGAAGCGGCTCTCGATCTGCGTGATGCGCTCGTCATTGGCGTCGCGAAACGCCTCGAAGGCGCTCATGAACTCGCCGAAGGCGTCCGCAATGTCGGCGCCCTTCGTTTCGGGGGCAATCGTGTCGTTGGTCATGCGATCCTGTCCTCTTCGTCCTGGAGTGTCTGCGCGGCCCGGCGGAACCGCTCCGCCAGCCTTGCCTCTTTCATCGCCGCGGTTTCGCCCCGCAGCAGGCGCGCGATGTCCAGGCGCAGGCGCGTCACGCCCGCCGGACCCGTTGCCTTCACCCGGTCGATCCGCGCCTCCGGCAGCATCGGAAAGGTCACGACCGAGATTTCCCACAGATCCGCTTCGAGGATGCGCCGCACGCCGGTGCCCGCGTCCTTGGTGGCGCGCACGGTGCGGAAACCGATCGACAACCCGTCCAGCGCGCCGGCGCGCATCAGCGCCAGCACCTCGCGCGAGCGGGCCACCCCGGGCGTCAGCCGGCCGCGCACGAACAGTCCACGCGCATCCTCGCGAATATCCGTCCAGCGGCCGATCGGCTGGTTCGGGTCGTGCTGGAACA
>JAEYTJ010000026.1 GCA_023434095.1 Pseudomonadota bacterium
CGGCGGGAAGGTCCTGCAGGGCGTTCATCCAGTAGGTGACGCACAGCTTGGGATCCGCCCGCCGATCGGCGAGGTAGTTCCACGCCGCCCACGCCGCCCGCCGCCGCGGCATCAGCCGGGCGTCGGCATGCAGCACAGCCTCGTTGCGGCTGTAGCGGAAGGCACCGAGCAGGTCGCGCTCGCGCGCCGTCGGACCGTCCAGCAGCGCCAGCGCCTGGTCGGCATGGGTGGCGATGACCACATGGTCGAAACGCCGCACGGTGCCGGAGGCATCGGTGACGTGTACCCCCTGCGCGCCGCGCGTCACTGCCCGCACCGGCACGCCGGCGACGACCGGGCCGCTGAAGTCGTCGCGCAGGCGGGCGACGTAGCGGCGGCTGCCGCCGGTCACCGTGCGCCAGACCGGGCGGTCGGCGAGCTGGAGCAGGCCGTGATTGGCGCAGAAGCGCACGAACGCCGCGACCGGGTAGCGCCCGACCTCGGCGGCGGGGGTCGACCAGATCGCCGCCGCCATCGGATAGAGGTGATCGTCGCGGAACGCCGCGCCGTAGCGGTGCGCGTCGAGATAGGCGTCGAGGCTCCCCTCGCCCATGGTGGCGAGATCGCGCGGCGCGTTGCGGTAGAAGCGCAGCAGGTCGGCCAGCATGGAAGCGAAGCGCGGCGAGGCGAGATTGCGCGGCTGGGCGAACAGGCCACGCAGATTCGCGCCGGAATATTCCAGCCGCCCGCCATCCAGCGACACCGCGAAGGACATGTCGGTCGCCTGCGTCGCCACGCCGAGATGGGCGAACAGGGCGGTGAGGTTGGGATAGGTCCGTTCGTTATAGACGATGAAGCCGGTATCCACCGCCAGGCCCGCCGCCTCCACCGTGTTGGAATGGCCGCCGAGCCGGGTTTCCGCCTCGAACAGGGTCACCGCGTGCCGCTTGCCCAGCAGCCAGGCCGCCGACAGGCCGGAAATGCCCGCGCCGATGACGGCGATGGAGAGCGCCGAACCGGGCACGAAGTCCTGACGAATGTTCATGGCGCGCGAATCCGGGGCTGTGGAGCGGCGTACGAAGGTTGTCTAGTGTACGTCGGCGGCGCGGCGGCGGATCACTCGCGGGCGGAATGATCCAGCAGCAGCGCCGGCGCGTAGAAGGGACCATGAATGCCTCGCTCGATCATTCCCGCTCCACGGTGCCCACTGCGGCCCCGCCCCTTCGGCGGAGTCCGGCGGTGACCCGGCTCATGAAGGATGACGGCGTGCCGGACGGCGACGAACTGGCGCGGCTGATCGGCCAGGTCGCCACCGCGCGCGACCGCCAGGCCTATGCGCGCCTCTACAGCTATTTCGCCCCGCGGCTGAACGCCTTTCTGCGGCGTTCCGGCCTGCCGCCGAACACGGCGGAGGAGATCGCCCAGGAGGTGATGCTCTCGGTGTGGCGCAAGGCGTCCTATTTCGACCCGGCGCGGGCGGGCGCAGCGACGTGGATCTTCACCATCGCCCGCAACCTGCGCATCGATCATTTGCGGCGGGTGCGCACGGCGACGGCCGGCGCGGACGAGCCCGTCGAGGTCGACACCGCCCCCTCGGGCGAGACCTTGCTGCTGACGGCGGAACGCGAGGCGCGGGTGCGCGAGGCGCTGAAGACGCTTTCCGACGAGCAGGCGACCGTGCTGCGCCTCTCCTTCTTCAGCGAGAAGGCGCATTCGGAAATCGCCCGCGAGCTGGGCCTGCCGCTCGGCACCGTGAAATCCCGCGTGCGCCTTGCCCTCGGGCGGCTGCGCGTTCTGCTGGAAGGCCACTCATGACGATCCGCCACCACGCGAGCGACGAGACGCTGCTGCGCTACGCCGCCGGGCAGTTGCCCGCCGGGCCGGCGCGGGTGCTCGCGGTTCATCTCGCCACCTGCGCCTGCTGCCAGGAGCGCCTCGCGGACTTCGAGGCGGTGGGCGGCGCCCTGCTGGAAGCGACCCCGCCTGCCCCCATGGCGCCCGACGCCTTCGCCGCCGCGCTGCGCGCCATCGACCTTGAGGAAGGCGCCGCCGCCGCGGCGATGGAAGCAACCCCGATCCATGCCGAAGCGCGCGCGCCGGCGATGCTGCCCGGCGGCATCCCGCTGCCGGCGCCGCTGCGCGATTGCGAAATCGGCCCGTGGCGCTGGATCGGCCTCGGCGTGCGCGCCAGCACGGTGCGGCTGCCGGAGGACCCGCAGGCGCGGCTGACGCTGCTGCGCGTCGGGCCGGGCCGCAAGCTGCCCGAGCACGGCCATGTCGGCACGGAGTTCACGCAGGTGATTTCCGGTTCCTTCTCCGACGGCTATGGCCGCTATGGGCCGGGCGACCTCAGCGAGATGGACCAAGACATCGAGCATCAGCCGGTCGTCGATCCCGAAAGCGAGTGCATCTGCCTTGCCGCGCTGGAAGGCAGCATGCGGCTCAACGGCTTCTTCGGCCGGCTGGTCCAGCCCTTTGTGCGGCTCTAGCGGATGCGCGCGGCGCTTGTCATCGCCTTCGCCCTGCTGATGATCGGCACCGCCCGCGCCGCCGAGGGCCCGGTCGCCCTGCTCAACGCGCTCTCCCGGCTGGAGCCGGTGCGCGCCGACACCGGCATCGCCTATGCCGAGGGACCCCGGCACCGGCTCGACGTCTACACACCTGTCTCAGGCGGCGGAAACGCCCCGCCGGCGAAGGGCCTCCCCGTCATCGTGTTCTTCTATGGCGGCAGCTGGGATTCCGGCGAGCGCGCCATGTATCGCTTCGTCGGCGCGGCGCTGGCGAGCCGGGGCATAGTGGTGGTCATTCCCGACTACCGGGTCTATCCCGAGGTACGCTTCCCCGGCTTTCTGCAGGACGGCGCGCGCGCTGTCCGATGGGCCAAGGCCAATGCCGCCCGCTACGGCGGCGACCCGGACCGGCTCATCCTCATGGGCCATTCGGCCGGCGCGCAGATCGCGGCGATGCTCGCCTTCGACCGGCAATGGCTGGGAGCGGCCGGGCTCAGCCCGCAGCGCGACGTGGCGGGGCTCGTCGGCCTTGCCGGACCGTACGATTTCCTGCCTCTGCGGAGCGCGCGGCTGAAGACGATCTTCGGCCCGCCGGCGGAGCGCTGGCGCAGCCAGCCGATCAACTTCGTGACCGGTGCCGCGCCGCCTGCCCTTCTCGCGGCCGGGGGGCGCGACACCACGGTCGACCCCGGCAACAGCACCCGTCTCGCCGAGCGCATCCGCGCCAAGGGCGGGGAGGCGGAACTGAAGATTTACGAGAAGCTGGATCACCGGCTGATCCTCGGCGCCTTTTCGCCTCCGCTGCGCCTGCTGGCACCGGTGCTCGACGATGTGACCGGGTTTGTCGCCCGCGTGCCGGCGCGCGGAGCAGCCCGATGACGCTGATCGTCTCCCTGTCGTCTGTCGCCGTCTTCCTCAGCCTCGCCATGGCGGGCGCCTGGTGGGCGGCGGAGCGCAGCGGCAATCATGGCTGGGTCGACACGGTCTGGTCCTATGCGTCAGGCGTCGCCGGCGTCGCCGCGGCCCTGCTCCCGCTGGGCGGCGAGCCCTGGGCGCCGCGCCAGGCTCTCGTCGCGGCGCTGGTCGCACTGTGGTCGGCACGGCTCGGTACGCATATTCTCGCGCGGACGCTGCGCGGCCATGACGACCCGCGCTACGCCGATCTGCGCCGGGAGTGGGGCGCGGCGGCCGCACGGCGGCTCTTCCTGTTCCTGCAGGTGCAGGCTCTTGCGGGGTTCGTGCTCGCCGTCGCGGTCGCGGCGGCAGCGCACAATCCCCTGCCCTTCTGGCGTCCGGGCGACGGGCTGGGCTTGGCGCTTTTTCTCGGCGCGGTGATCGGTGCGACCATCGCCGACCGCCAGCTGGCGCGCTTTCGCGCCGATCCCGACAATCGCGGGCGCGTCTGCGATGTCGGGCTGTGGGGGCTGACGCGCCACCCGAACTATTTCTTCGAGTGGCTCGGCTGGACGGCCTATCCCGCGATCGCCCTCTCACTGGCCTATCCACCGGGGCTTGCCGCGCTGCTGGCGCCGGCGCTGATGTATGTGCTGCTGGTCCATGCCTCCGGCATTCCGCCGACGGAGGCGCATATGCTGCGCTCGCGCGGCGAGGCGTTCCGTGCCTATCAGCGCCGCGTCAACGCCTTCTGGCCCGGTCCAGCGCGCCGCGCGCCTACTGCGTGACGGCGCGGGTGATCAGCATGCCGGCAGTGGCCGCGACGGCCGTCGCAAAGGTGCCCCAGGCGAGGTCGATCGCCGTCATCGCCGCCGGCCAGTTGCGCAGCGTCGCATGGTTGGTGAGGTCGTAGGTGCCGTAGGCGATGAGGCCGAGAAACGCGCCGAGCATGAGCGCCGTGGTCCAGCGGCCGGAGGCCAGCGCCGGCTGCACGGCGAACACCACCACGCCCGCGACGTAGAGCAGATAGAACAGCACGGCCGGCGGCCAGTTCGGCTGGTCGGCCATCAGGTCGCCGATCAGCGGACGGTAGACCCGGCTCGCCATGAAGCCGAGCCAGAGCGCGTCGAGTGCGAGAAAGGCAAGCCCTGTCGAAAGGTAAGCGACGATGAACGGCATGTGCGCGCCTCTGGAACGGTGAGGGAGTGTTGCACCGGTTACGGCGCTCCGTACCGCACGGATCAGTTCCGCTCCACGCGCCAAAAAGGCCGGCCCGGAAAGCGGGAACGAAGCGTCCTAGCCGCCGTTGTCGGCGCGAGGCTTGGGAGATCACGCGACGGAGAGCGAAATGGCCGAGAAGAACCTCGAAACCCTGTTTCACGAGACCCTGAAAGACATCTACTACGCCGAACGCAAGATCCTGAAAGCGCTGCCGAAAATGGCACGCGGCGCGCAGTCGCCGGATCTCAAGGCCGCCTTCGAGAAGCACCGCGAGGAGACCGAAGGTCAGATCGAGCGCCTGCAGCAGGTGTTCGAGCTGATCGGCAAGCGCCCGCAGGGCAAGACCTGCGCCGCCATCGAGGGCATCCTTGAGGAAGGCGAGGAAATCCTCGACGAATTCAAGGGCCAACCCGCGCTCGACGCCGGCCTCGCCGCCGCCGCGCAGGCAGTGGAGCATTACGAGATCGCCCGCTACGGCACGCTTAAGCGCTGGGCGCAGGTGCTCGGCCTGAAGGACGCCGTGACGCTGCTCGACGCCACGCTCAAGGAAGAGTCGGTAACCGACGAGTCGCTCACCAAGCTGGCCGACAAGGTCGCCAACCAGAAGGCCCTAAAGGCCGCGTAACGCAGGATGGAGGCGCCGGCCTGCCCGGCGCCTCGTCGTCCGCGCGGAACACCGGCGCCTCCGCAAGGAATACTGCGCCGGCAAACGAACGGGGCCGATCCCCGCGCTCGCCTTGGAGATCGATTGGAGACACCATCTTCGGGTGCCATGAGTAACCGGCGGCCATGGTTCGATCGCCACGCGGGCGGGTTACCACGCAATCGCCTATACTCTTGCGCGCCGGACGGCGCGCAGACCGCCGGGCGGCGATGGGCACGGGAGAGGGCAGCGTGAGCGAGCATGAGACCAGCCGGGCTTCGGCGCCCCGCCCGCATGTCGTGATCGTCGGCGCCGGCTTCGGCGGGCTGGAGGCGGCGCGCGGTCTGGCGAAGGCGCCGGTGAACGTGACGCTGATCGACCGGCACAATTATCACTGCTTCCAGCCGCTGCTCTACCAGGTGGCCACCGCCACGCTGTCGCCGGCGGATATCGCCTGGCCGATCCGGCATATCCTCTCCCGCCAGCCCAACATCACCATGCTGATGGCGCGGGCCGAGGGCGTCGACCGCACGCGCCGCGAGATCATCACCAGCGAGGGACCGATCCGCTTCGACTTCCTGGTGCTGGCGACCGGGGCCACCCACTCCTATTTCGGCCATCCGGAATGGGCGCGCTTCGCTCCGGGGCTGAAGGACATCGAGGACGCCACCCAGCTGCGCCGGCGCATCCTGCTCGCCTTCGAGCGGGCGGAGGCCTCCTCCGCACCGGATACACGCCGCCGCCTGCTCACCTTCGCCATCATCGGCGGCGGGCCAACCGGCGTGGAGCTTGCCGGCTCCATCGCCGAAATCGCCCGCCACGCGCTGGCGCCCGACTTCAAGCGGGTCGATCCGCGTACCGCGCGCATCCTGCTCATCGAGGCCGGCGAGCGGCTGCTGCCCGCCTTGCCGGAACGGCTGTCCGCCCATGCCCGCGAGCGGCTGGAGGCGATGGGCGTGGAGGTGCTGACCGGCCGCCCGGTGATCGATATGGGGCCCGACCACATAACGCTCGACGGCGGGGAGCGCATCCCGGCCGCGACCAAGATCTGGGCGGCGGGCGTGCGCGCCTCGCCGGCGGCGGAATGGCTCGGCGTCGACGCCGACCGCGCCGGGCGCTGCCGCGTCGCACCCGATCTCAGCGTGCCGGGCGATCCCGCCATCTTCGTCATCGGCGACGCGGCGGCCGCGACCGACGCCGAGGGGCGGCCCGTGCCGGGCATCGCGCCTGCCGCCAAGCAGATGGGCGACCATGTCGCCGCGGTCATCGAGGCGCGGCTTGCCGGCGCCGCCGCGCCGGGCTTCCACTACCGCCATGCCGGCGACCTCGCCACGATCGGGCGCAACGCCGCGGTGGTGAAGCTGGGACGCCTCGAACTGACCGGCTTTCTCGGCTGGATGTTCTGGGGAATCGTGCACGTCTATTTTCTGGTAGGCGCCCGCAACCGTATCACCGTCGCCATGTCCTGGCTGTGGAACTACCTTACCTATCAGCGCGCCGCGCGGCTGATCACCGGCGATGCCGAGCCCACGCCCGTGCGCGAACTCGGACCCGATCCCGAGAGCCTGCACCCGCCCTCGTGAGCGGAGCAGCCGGCATCAGGCGAAGCAGCGCCGGACGGTCTCCTCGTCGTCGATCACGCGGAAGGTCAGCAGGGTCCCGGTCATCTCGAGCGGCCGAATGGCGATCCAGCGCCCGGTTTCCGTCACCAGATTGGCACGCCCGGCGGCCTTGGCCTCGGTGATGACGGCGAGCTCGGAGCGGACCTCGCCCACGGCACCGCCGCGCTCGAAGCGGATCTCGAAGCTGGCCGTGGCCGAGCCGAAGTCGCTGGCCCGCAGCCATCCCTTCGCCTGGATCTTCCCGACCATGTGCCACGCCTCGCTGCAATCGGTTCCGCACCTCGAACGGGCGACCGCACGGGGCGCCGCTCCGGATTACATTCGCGCGTGACGCCGGCGGCTTGCCCGTCGGTCGGTCGCAACGCCCGTATGTTACGGCCGGAGCGGCGGAAGGTTCCCTTGCCACGCGAAGGAGTTAACCGGACCTGCCGGTCCGCCCCGCCGCTGCCAAGCCTGGCCCCCGGCGTTCTTCCACCATCGGCCGCCGGTGCGCGACGGTATCCAACGCCCGCCGGCGGTTGGCCTTGGCGTGTTACGATCCGACATCGTCGGTGATGGCCAGCAGGCCGACGGCTGGGAGAGTTCGGGCTTGTCTCGGCACGCTTTCGCTGAACTCCCACGCAAGGAGCCGGCGCATGCCCTACGAGATATCGGCGATCACCAGTCCCTTCGCCATCGACGAAGCCCTGGCCGGAGCCGCCTATGAGCCCGAAGACGTGGCGGTGCTCGACGCGGCCCTTCACCGGGCCTGCGATGCGGTCTCGGAGCGCTTCGCCATCGGCGAGGGCATCCGCAGCCTTCTTGCCTTCGCCATTCTCGAAGGGGCCAAGTCCGGCCTGCGCGATCCCGAGCACCTGACCTCCTTCGCCCTGCGCGCGCTGCCGAGCTTCCGACAGAAGGAGCCGCAGCGCTGACCCCTCGCCGGCCGGCTGGGAGCCGGGAAAGAGGGCCGTGTGCTTGCGCCCGGCTCTGGCACTGGTTTTGCTAGCTTTGGCGTCCCGCCCGGCGCATGAAGGCCGGACGTCAGTACCAGCTCGAACAGGCCATCATGGGACCCCAGGTCGTACCCGTCGCGTCCGACTCCACCTGCCCGCCCGACGCCGACGTGGTGATCGTCGGGGGCGGCATCATCGGCACCGCCAGCGCGCTCTATCTCGCCGAGCGGGGCCTCAAGGTGGTTCTGTGCGAGAAGGGCCACATCGCCGGCGAGCAGTCCAGCCGCAACTGGGGCTGGTGCCGTCAGGCCAAGCGCGACCCGCGCGAGTTCGAGCTGATCCGCGAGGCGCTGCGGCTCTGGCGCGGCATGGACGCCCATATCGGCGCGGCGACCGGCTTCACCACCACCGGCATACTCTTCGCCGCCAATGACGCGAAGAAGGAAGCTTCCTTCGCCGACTGGGTGAAGGAGGACGCCGGCGCCGGCATCCACGCCGAGATGCTCTCCGGCTCCCGGCTGGCGGAACACATGCCGGGGGACACCCGCCCGCCGAAGGCCGCGCTCTGGTGCGCCTCCGACGGGCGCGCCGAGCCGCAGAAGGCCGCGCCCGCCATCGCCGAGACGGCGCGCAAGCGCGGCGCCATCGTCCTCACCGATTGCGCGGTGCGCGGCGTCGAGACCGGCGGCGGGCGGGTGATCGCCGCCGTCACCGAGCGCGGACGCATCGCCACGCCGAACATCGTGGTCGCCGGCGGGGCGTGGACCCGGCGGATCCTGCGCGATGTCGGCATCGACCTGCCGCAACTGAAGGTGCGTGCCAGCGTGCTGCGCACCTCGCCGGTGCCGGGCGGCCCGGTGCCGGCCCTGTGGGACCATGATTTCGCCTTCCGGCGCCGGGAGGATGGCGGCTACACCGTTGCCAACGGGCATGTGAACGTGGTGCCAATCGTGCTGGACAGCTTCCGCTTCGCCCTACCCTTCCTCCCCGCGCTGCAGATGGAATTCGCCTCGCTGCGACTGCGGCTGGGGCCG
Source organism: Pseudomonadota bacterium (assembly GCA_023434095.1). GTDB lineage: Bacteria > Pseudomonadota > Alphaproteobacteria > Rhizobiales > Xanthobacteraceae > Ancylobacter. The sequence continues at coordinate 8,839 of JAEYTJ010000026.1, forward strand.
CGCTTCGTCACCGAATGGCGCGAGAGCGCGCGCCGTCCCTTCGACGAACCCTCGGTCTATGAGGCCACGCGGGTGCTCGATCCGGCGCCGGACCAGGGCTATCTCGACCAGGCCTTCGCGGCGCTGAAGCGGCGCTTCCCGGCTTTCGCGCAGGCGCGGATCGTGCAGAGCTGGGCCGGCTTCATCGACGCGACGCCGGACGCCGTGCCGGTCATCTCCTCCGTCGACGCGGTGTCCGGCCTCGTCGTCGCCACCGGCCTTTCCGGCCATGGCTTCGGCATCGGGCCGGGCGCCGGGCATCTCGTCGCCGATCTCGTCACCGGCGCGCCGCCGATCGCCGATCCCTCGCCCTACCGCCTGTCGCGTTTCTTCGACGGCTCGCGGCCGCGCCCGATGGCGGGCCTCTGATCTGTCAGCCCTCCGAGCGGAAAACATCCATGGTCCAGACCCTCGCCCGCCGCCCGATGCCGCGCTCGCTCTACCGGGAAACGGCGCCGCCGGCCCCGGCAACCGGCGCGCTCATGGGGGACGTCACGGCGCAGGTGGCGATTGTCGGCGGCGGCTATACCGGCCTCTCGGCGGCGCTGCACCTTGCCGAGGCCGGGGTTGACGCGGTGGTCCTGGAAGCGAGCCAGATCGGCTGGGGGGCTTCCGGCCGCAATGGCGGGCAGGTCAATCCCGGGCTGAAATGGGAGCCAGAGGAGCTGGAGCGCGGCTTCGGCACCGAGCTCGGCGGGCGGATGGTGCGGCTCGGCGATGAGGCGCCCGGCCTCGTCTTCGACCTCATCACCCGCCACCGCATCGACTGTTCCCCGAAGCGCGGCGGCACGCTGCGGGCGGCGGTCTCGGAACGCGCGGCCAAGGGCGTGCGCGAGTTCCAGCGGCAATGGGCTGCGCGCGGCGCGGATGTGGTGATCGCCGAGGCAAAGGAGATGGCGCGGCTCACCGGCACCGGCTTCTACCCTCTCGGCGCGCATGACCGGCGCGGCGGACAAGTGAACCCCCTCGCCTATTGCCGGGGCCTCGCCCGCGCCGCGCTGACGGCGGGGGCGCGCCTGTTCACCGACACGCCGGCGCTGCGTCTGGCGAAGGCGGGCAGCGGCTGGCTCATCGACACGCCGGGCGGCCGGGTGACGGCGGAGCGGGTCATCCTCGCCACCAATGGCTATAGCGACGATTTGTGGCCCGGCCTGCGGCGCAGCGTGATCCCGGTCTATTCCTCCATCACCGCCACCGAAAAGCTGCCGCCCGAGCTCGCCGCGCCGATCATGCCTGATGGCGTGGTTCTGTATGAAATGTCGGCCTCCTACGCCTATTACCGGCTCGACGACGCCGGGCGCTTCGTCATGGGCGGGCGCAGCGTGCTGCGGCCGGCCACCGCGCCGGAGGATTTTCGCGGGCTCGTCGACCACGCCACCCGGCTGTTCCCGGTTCTCAAGGCGGTGGAATGGACGCATCGCTGGAACGGGCAGGTTGCCGTGACCTGGGATCACCTGCCGCATCTGCACGAGCCGGAACCGGGTCTGACCATCGGGCTCGGCTATAATGGGCGCGGCGTCGCCATGGCCACCGCCACCGGGCGCATGCTCGCCCGCCATGCCGCGGGCGGCGGGCGCGAGACACTGGACCTGCCCCTCACACGCATCCGGCCGATCCTCGGCCATGCCGCCTGGCCGCTGGCGGTGAAGGCGCGGCTGAAATGGGACCGGCTGCGCGAGAGCTTCCGGAGCTGAGCGCGATCCGAGCAGAGCCGGGCCCCGCGCTCGGCCGCCTGTTCCGCTCAGCCGCCAGTGCCGCGCAGGCGCTCGGAGCGGCGGCGCAGCAGTTCGAGCGTCAGCATCAGCAGCGCGGCGAAGATCACCAGAAGCGTCGCGGCGGCGGTGATGGTGGGGGAAATCTGCTCGCGTATGCCGGAGAACATCTGCCGCGGCAGGGTGCGCTGGTCGGGGCTGGCGAGGAACAGCGCCACTACCACCTCGTCCCAGGAGGTGACGAAGGCAAACAGCGCCCCCGAGGTCACCCCCGGCGCGATCAGCGGCAGAGTCACCGTGCGGAAGGCGGTCCAGGGCGAAGCGCCGAGCGAGGCGGCGGCGCGCGTCAGCGTGCGGTCGAAGCCGGTGAGCGTCGCGGTGACGGTGATGACGACGAAGGGAGTGCCGAGAATGGCATGGGCGAGGATCAGCCCGAGATAGGTGTTGTTCAGCCCCACTGCCGCGAAGCCGAAGAACATCGCCACCGCCACGATCACCACGGGCACGATCATCGGCGAGATCAGGATCGACAGGAT
>JAEYTJ010000108.1 GCA_023434095.1 Pseudomonadota bacterium
GGCGTAGCGGTTGGTGCCGACGCCGGGCTCGATGGGATCGAGCGTGTCGGGGGAGAGGAAGCGGCCGATCACCGGGTCGTAATAGCGGGCGTGGAGATAGAGCCGCCCGGTCTCCGGATCGTGGCGCTCGCCGATGAAGCCGCGCGGCTCGGCCGGTGAGTAGCCGGGGATGAACGGGGCTTCCGCCTGCGTCCGGTCGCCATGGGAGCGATAGGGGGAGCGGCTGGCGACGCAGCCGGTGGCATCGGTGGTGAGCTTGACGCTGGCGAGATGGTCGCGATGCAGGAAAACCGGCGCGGTTGCCCCTCCCTGTCCGGCTTCACCAGCTGGGTGGCGGCTTTGGCGACCAGCCGCTCGATCTTGCCCGCCGACGCCACATCCTGGCGCCTGCGCGATGGCGCCTTGGCTGGCATAGTAGGTCGCCGACGCTATACCGATGAGCCCGAGGGCAAGGAGGGCACTGGACGAGAACGCAAGGCACGAACGCTACGATGAAGGCTCTTCTCTTTCCACCAGCCGCATTACGTGCACCAAAGACCAGCGCACGTTAGGGGCGCGCCGCAATGGGAACGTGATGGAGAAAAGGCGAGATGTTGTAGCAGGCACATGCCACCTGCCGCTGCGAGGGATCGGACCGGGGCGCATTGGCTTAAGTCGGACCTGTTCCACAAGTCCCAAAGCAGGTGTTTTGCGGTAGGCGTGGTCGCTTCGCACATGGTCGCCACCAACACCCTGTGGAATTGATCGATAATCCCTGCCGCATTGGCCGAATGGCCAGCAGCGGCAGTCGAGGGTTTGCTGGCGGTGTAGCTCCACGATTGGGTGGCTTGGGCTAACGCCTCGGCAATGACGGATAGCGAGCAAGGGGCCACGCGCCCTCGGGCGATCGGTTCATCGCTCCATCCGCCGAAAAGCTCACATTCCAACTGGAAGCGATTGGGAAATCGACCACGCGCTCGTCGCGCGAGCCAACCCAGGGCGTTCACCCTGCTGGCTTTGACCGGCCCAGCACGTTCGGCAGCGTGGATCCGCCGACTCCATCACATCTGCCGTGTTAGCGAGGTATTCTCCTGGGAGAGTGGAATGAGGAAACGTCGTCCGTCATCCTCAGCCGCTTTCACTCGCGTTTTTCTTTGTGTTTTCTTGGGATGACGCTCGCCGTGCCAGTGGCAGCTCGCTTGAAGGGAACGTTGTGCGAGGTGTACAAGCAGTTGAAATGTCGCGACGGTTAGCGCCCCCACCTGATCGAATGAAATGAAGATCGTCTGCGTCATCCAGGTCCGTAACGAGAAGCGGTTCCTACCCGGCTTCCTCCACCATCTCGCCCCGCATGTCGACGGTATCGTCGCCCTCGATGGCGGCTCGACCGACACGACCCTCGCCATCCTCGCCGCCGAGCCCAAGGTGCTCTCCGTGCTGCATGAGCGCGCGCCCGGCGCCCCGCATGCGCACGAGATTGAGAACCGCCACCGCCTCATCGTCGAGGCGGCGCGGCTCGGTGCGGACTGGGTCATATGCCTCGACGCCGACGAGCGGCTGGAGGAGCGTTTCCTGCGCCGGCTGCGCGCCGACCTCCTCCGTCGCGAGCGGCACGGCAAGCACGTGTTGTTCGTGCGCATCGTCAACCTCTGGGACAGTGCCGATCACTACCGCGTCGACGGCATCTGCCAGCCGCGCTGGACAGCGCGGCTGTTCCGCATGCCCCGTACCCTCACGCGGCGCGGCCCGCTGCTGCACCAGCCCTGGTTCCCGCCCGAGCTCGACGCTGCCCCGCGTGGCTATGCGCCGGCCAATCTCTACCATCTCAAGATGATCGATCGACGCGACCGCGAGGCCCGCTTCGACAAGTTCACCGCCATTGACCCGGACCGCCGCCATCAGCCCATCGGCTACGATCATCTGATCGACGAGCGTGGTTTGACGCTGCGGCCGGTCCTGCCATTCGCCGGCTATGTCGACTTGCCGGCGTCGGAATGGTCGCCGCCCCCCGCACGCCCCGCAACGTCCGACTGCCGGAGCGACGCGGCCTTCGCCGCCCGCTTCCACCTCGACATCACTCACCCGCCATTGGCCGCGCCAACCGTGCCGGAAGCCCCGGCGCCGGAATGGCCGCGCCTGCGCGGCTTCGACTTCGAGGCGCTGTTCGCCCGCGCCGGAAGGCGGGCGACATGAGCACGCCGGCCGTCTCCCCCCCGCGCCGGAACCTCTTCGTCTTCCATCTCGAGAGCATTTCCTGGCAGACCCTGAACAGCTTTCCCGAAGCGTTCCCGAACCTGCACGCGCTGATGGGCGAGGCGCGCACCTATCGCTCGCATTTCTCCTCAGCCAGTTCCAGCCAGATGGCGATCGCGGCCTTCCTGCATGGCAACGATTTCGAGATGGACCGCGCGAAGGGCATTGCGACACCGGCGGGCAACAATCCGAGCCTGTTCACAACGCTGGGGGAGGCTGGTTACCGTACCGCGCTGCTGTGCGCTTCCGCCTATCCGCAGCGCCCGCTGTTGGGGCTTCTCGCCGGCTCTCTCCCGACCGCGTGGAGTACCAGCGATTTCGGCGAATTGCTGGCGCGGGTCGAGGTCGAGGTCGCCGAGGGCCCCTTCGCCATCTATGTCTGGTGTCAGCTTCCCCATATCGAGGCCAATCTGGCGCTCGCCTCACATTCTGTCCATCTCGACGATCTGGTGGCCGGGGGCTGCGCCGTGGCCGACAATCTGCTCGGCGCCATGGTGGAACTGATGCGCCGGGCCGGCGCTCTCGACGACACCCTGTTTGTTGCCTATGGCGACCATGGCGACGACTTCGGCACCCACGGCTTCAAGAACGGCATGGTGCACGGCACCGAGCCCTACACCTCGGTGATCCATACTCCGCTGGTGATACGCGACGCCGCGCTCCCTGCGGGCACCGACCACCGCCTCGCCAGCACGATCGATATAGCGCCGACCTGCCTCGAACTGCTGGGCTTCGCGCCGTCGCTCGCCTTCACGCCTTCCGGGCAGAGTCTTCTTTCGGGTCCGCCGCGCGGCGAGGCGTTCTCGCAGAACCTCACCGCCAATCAGCCCGACATGGTAGATGACGACGTGCGTCAGTGCTTTGCGGCGGTCGACCACTCGCATGCGCTGCTGGTAACGCGCCGAGGTCTGGAGCTCTACAATCACCGGCTCGACCCCGGCAACCATGCCAACCTGCTGCATCATTTCGAGTTCGATGCCGAAGGCCGCCTGCGGTCGCTGCAGCCGAAGTCGGGGACGCGCTCGCATTTCACGACCGTGCATCATCTGTGGCGCACCGGACGGCTGCAGGAGAGTGCGCTGCGCCTGCGCGACAGCCTCAGGGCCCATGTCGCGGCCAAAAACGACTATGTCCGTGCCGGGATCACGGAGGATGGCCGGCAAGGCGATGCGGGGCAACAATCGCGCCCCACCCTGTTCGACATGTCGGCCTTCGACCGCATCAACCGGGTCGGGCGGGGCATCTTCTTCGATTCGGCGCGGGCGCCGGAGGACCCTCCGGGCGCCGACGCCCACTGGCTCCCATGGGTCGACGCCCGTTCCGCCGTCGTCGCCCGGCCGCGCTCGCGCTGGAGCAAACTGACGCCGCCTTTCATCCGGCGCCTTCTCAACGGCTGGAAGTCTCCGCGATGACGGTGCAGGGGCTTGTTCAGGCGGCCGGCAGCGGCTCGCGCCTCGGCCTGGGACCTAAGGCCTTTGTGCGGCTCGACGGGCGCACGCTGCTCGAGCATGCGGTCGCGCTGCTGACGCCGATGGTTGATTCCATCGTCGTCGCCGTTGCGCCTGACGATATGGGGCGCGCGCAGCAGCTCGTTGCCGGCGCCCGAGTGCGCGTCATCCCCGGCGCGCGGAGCCGCAGCGAGACAACGCGCCTGCTCATCCACGAGGCGTCCGCGCGCTGGATCGTGCTGCACGACGTGGTGCATCCCTTTGCTGACGCCCGACTGGTCGCCGCCCTGCTCGACAAAGCGCGGGCGGTGGGGGGCGCGGCGCCCGGCCTCGTCAATGCCGAGTTCGTCTACGACCGAAAAGGCGATCTGCTGCATGCACCGGGCGAGGTGCTGATCGGCCAGAAGCCGGTCGCCTTTGCACGCGAGGCGGCGATCGTCGGCTATGCCAGCCTGACGCCGGGCGGTCTCGGCGCCGACCCGAGCTTCCTCGACATTCTCGAACGCGGCGGCGTGAAGACCGCTTTCGTTCCCGGCAGCGCGCTGAACATCAAGATCACTACGCCCGACGATCTTCGCCTGGCCAAGGCCCTGCTGGCTCAAGTTGCGACATCGGCCGACGCCTGAGGCGGCCCGCCACGCGTGTCTGCCGGTGCGCTTTGATCCGATTCCCGAAAAGCGGACCGCTTGAAGCGGGAGTTTTCCGCTCCAAAACCTCCTGGCTGGGAGGAGTGGAAGACGATGAAGGCATCGACGTTTTGGGACGCGCAGAAGAACGGACCGTGGGGAGGCGGCACGACTGTCCGCGGCGTGTGCATGGACCTGTGCCGCCGCCACGATATAGGCAGGCCATGGGCCGCAACTGGGAAGCTGACATGAAACCGATCCGTGCATTTCTGTTCGCCGTTGGATCTGCCGTTCTTGCCGCTCTCGCCGCCGGCCCTGCTGCCGCGCAAGATCCGTTAACGGAAAAGCTGAATGCCTATGTCGGGTGCATCAACCGGCTCTCCGAGCGGTCCTTCGACTCGCGTGAGCGCTATTTCAGCTGGGTCGGGAAGAAGGGGCCGACCGGTAAAGAGCGGATCATCTATGGCACCTACACGATATACGACACGTCCGACTGCAAGCGGGACGTCGAGACCGCAAACGCCATCGAGCCTCGCGACGCCGAGCTTGAGGCCGCCGCATCGGATTACGTGAAGGCCGTCGTCGGACTGGAGCCCTTGCTGAAAGAGGCAAACGACTATTACGAGCAGGAGGACTACAAGGACGACAAGATGGCCAAGGGCAA
>JAEYTJ010000357.1 GCA_023434095.1 Pseudomonadota bacterium
CCACCGCCAAACGGCTATCCCCGCGTGCCCTTCATCACGACCCCGCGCGGCGCCGCGCGCGGGTTGCTGCCCGACGACCTGCTCGGCTATGGGCGCGACCCGCTCGCCCCCTCGCGGGACGTGGTAAATGCGGGCGGCGACGTGGTGGTGCCGGTGGATCTGCGCAATTTCGGCCTCTGGCTCAAGCTGCTGCTCGGGGCGCCGACGACCACGACGGCATCGTCGGTCAACACCCACGTCTTCACCTCGGCCAAGCTCTCCCTGCCCAGCGCGAGCGTCGAGATCAGCCATCCCGAGGTGCCGAGCCACGCCATGAACAAGGGCGTGCTGGCGAATTCGCTCGCCATCCGCATGCAGCGCTCGGGCCAGGCGCAGGCGACCATCGGGCTGATCGGGCAGTCGGAGGTGGTGGGCGGCACCAGCGGTGCCGGAACGCCGACGGCGCATGAGGTGGCCCGCTTCAGCCAGTTCCACGGCGCGGTGAAGCGGGCGGGCACCCCGCTTGGCAATATCGTCTCGGCGGACCTGTCGTTCTCGAACAATTACGAGGCGATCGAGGTGCTGCGAAACGACGGCATGATCGCCGGCGGCGATCCCGGCAAGGCGACCTTCAACGCCAGCCTGACCGCCCGTTTCGACAGCCTCGATCTCTACAATCTCGCTGTGGCCGGCACCGCGACCGACCTCGAGTTCTCCTACACCATCGACGCCAGCAACAAGCTCACCCTGGCGCTGCCGGCGGTCTACCTGCCGGTGCCGAAGCGCCCGGTGACCGGCCCCACCGGAGTGCAGGCCACGTTCACCGTGCAGGGCGCCCGCCCTGCGCCGGGCACGGCCATGCTCACCGCCACACTCGTCAACGACGTCGCCAGCTACTGAGGCCGCCATGTTCCGTCTCGATCTGACCTCCGAGCCGCGTTGGCTCGACCTCGGCGCCGGGGTGCGCGTCGAGGTGCTGCCGTTCGGCACCGAAGTGGAGAGCCGCGCCCAGGATATGCCGGAGGAACTCCGCGCAGGCCTCACCGGCGACAAGGCCGCCAAGGAAATGGCGATGATCAAGGCCTTCGGGCGGGCCGCCATCATCGGCTGGGCCGGCATCGAGGTGGAAGGCCGCGCCGAGAAAGGCCCGTGGCCGGAAGGCATCGACGCGCTGCTCGCCCTGTCGCCCTTCGGCCGGTCCTTTGCCGAGCAGTACCTTTATCCGGCGCTGCTGGCGGTTGCGGAAAAAAACGCCTTCGCGCCGCCGCCGAATGGCACTTCGGCGACGGCGGAGACTACTGCGTCCACTGCCCCGGACGCTGTGCCGACTGCCCAGGGCGAGAGCACGCGCCACTGAGCTTTGAGGGCGCCGCCTTCTGGGCGGCGGTCAAGGCCGGGCGCAACCAGATGCGTTTCGCCGGCCCGGTGCCCGTCGGCTTCGACTTCCCGGCGATTGCCGCTCTGGCCGCCGCGCTGGGAAGCCCGGCGACGGCCACGGCCTTTTTCTTCGACGCGGCGGAGACCGCCGCGCTTTCCGCCCTCCATGCCAGACTGAAGGACCGCGACGATGGCTGAGCGCAACGTGAATGTGCGCCTGCAGGTGCTCGACGGCGGCAAGGCGAAGGCCGAATTCGCCTCGGTGGGCGACGCGGGCGCCGCGGCGCTCGACGCCCTGCAGCGGAAGTCGCAGGAAGCCGCAGCGGCGGTCAACCAGCTGCGCACGCATGAGGTCACCAACCTCACGGCGCAGCTGACCGATCTCGGCGTGCAGGTGCTCTCCGGCCAGTCCTTCGCCACGGCAATGATCCAGCAGGGGCCGCAGATCGCCGCCGTGCTGGGCGACCGGGGCGTGAAGGCCTCGCTGATGGGAGTCGGCACGGCGCTGATGTCGCTGGTCACGCCGACCACGGCGGTTCTGGCGGGTATCCTCGCGCTGGGCTATGGCGCGTCCTATGTGTTTGACGCCATCACCGACGATGCCGACGACGCCACCGAGCGGCTGAGCAAGCATGAAGAGATCGTCCGCCGCATCGCGGAGCGCTATGGCGAGGCGAAGGACAAGGCGGAGGCGTACACCGAGGCGCAGCGGCAGATCGATCTCCGCGAGAGCCGCACCAATGCCACGGCGCAGGCCAAGGCCTACACCGCCGAGGTGGAGCGGCTGCTGCGCGAAATCGCCATCAAGTCGGTTTCCACCGACACGGCGGGGAACATCATCGAGAACCCGCTCTTCGAGGCCTATGCGGCGGCAGTGAAGCGCCTGTCCGATGGTTTCCGGGCCGGTGCCCCTGATGTCGAAGCGTATCGTGCCGAGGTAGCCGCTCTCAGCAATGCGGCTAAAGACCCCTCGATAGAGAAGTTCGGCGAAGATCTATTCGAGATGGGTGTCAGCGCCCAACAGGCGCAGGAACGGATGGATGGTGCGCGTGTCAGCACCGAGCGTGTGGGTGACGCCGTCCGCATCACCGCCGAACAGATCAAGGTCTTCAGGAAAACCATTGAGGACTGGGCGAAAGACGAGAAGCTGATATCCGAGCTTGGCAGCCGGGTCGACACCGCCAGCGACCCCCGGCAGCGGGCCGTGAATACGGCGCTCGGCCGACTGAGCGACAGCGCGACGGACGATCAGCGCCAACGCGCCGCGGAGGCGGCCGGCCAGGCCTTCGACCGCGAACAGGCGCAGCGCGAGGCGGAGCGGCGGTCGCGCGAGGCGCTGTCGGAGGCCCGGCAGAAGCAGAACGCGCTGGAGAGCGAGGCCGAGCGGCTCTACCGCCGCACCCGCACCGCCGGCGAAGCCTATGCCGACACGGTGGAGAAGCTCAACGAGCATCTCGCCGCCGGGCGGATCGACCAGGAGACCTATAGCCGCGCCGTGGCGGAGGCGGACAAGGTCATGCGCGAGACCGAGCGCGCGGTGCTCGATCGCGCGACGGATGGCGTCTCCGGCTACAAGCGCGCCGTCGAAGACTACGTCGCCGCCGCCCGCGACATGGCGACGGCGACCGAGGATCTGCTGCTGAACGCCCTCGGGGCCGGCGAAGACGCCTTCGCCGAGTTCGTCACCACGGGCAAGGCGGATTTCTCGGACCTCATCGATTCGATGATCGCGGACCTCGCCCGGCTGGCCTATCGGCAGGCCATGGCGAGCCTGCTCACCTCCGGCGGCGGCGACCTGCTGGGCTCGCTGATCAACGGGGCCGTGAGCGCGCTCTCCGGCGGGTTCGGCGGCGGCAGCGGCAATGTCGCGGGCTATATGGGCGCCGGCTACACCAACACGAACGCCTATGGCGGCCCGCGCGCCATGGGCGGCGCCGTGCAGGAGGGCATGGAATACTGGGTCGGCGAGCACGGCCCCGAGAAGTTCCGGGCGCCCCGCGACGGCCAGATCGTCGCCAACCATGCCCTTAGGGCGGCGCCTTCGGTGGTGGTGAACATCCGCAATGAGGTGGCCAATGCCAGCGTCTCCGCCAGCCCCGCGACCGTAGGGGCGGACGGCACAATCAACATGGATGTCATCGTCCAAGAGATTGAAGGGCGCATGGCGGGCAATGTGGCCAAGCGGACGGGAGCCCTCGCGCCAGCATTGGAGACAAGTTACGGGCTTAGCCCGATGAAAGGACGTGGCCGGTGAGCACTCCCGAATGGCCGGCCTCCCTGCCCTATCAGCGCGAGGCGAGCGGGTCGGAGAGCCGACCGTCCCGTGCGCAGCCGGAAACCGAGATGGAGGGCGGAAATGTCCGTCTGCGCCGTCGGCCGGGCGACCGTCTGCGCACGGAACCGTGGTCCCGGCGTCTTGCGCCGGAGGCCTATGGCGTTTGGAGCGCCTTCCTGGCCGAGACGATCGCGCAGGGGGCGCGGCGTTTCCAGATGCCGGTATGGACCGGGTCGTCTGCGGGCAACGGATATGAGCTTCGCCTTGTGCAGATCTCCGGCGGCGCCGGCGGTGTGAGCGAAACCCCCACGGGGCGCGGGCTGTACATGCATGTCAGCTTCTCGCTGCTCGTATTCCCGGCGGAGATGGTGGCGCCGCCGGTTATCACGTCGTTCGGCTACCTGATCCTCGGGACGGGCTTTGCGGGATGGACGGTCGATGTGGAAATCGACGGCATCGTCCGCAGCGCTTCGGTCGCGGCTGACGGCAGCTTCGAGATCGAGGCGCCGGATCTCTCGCCCGGGCCCCACACCGTGCGGGTGCGCCATGGACATGGGCTTTGGAGCGAGGCGCAGCATTACACGATCGCCGGGGCTCCGCTCGACGGTTTCGCGGGTAGCCTCTATGGGCTCTACGGGCTGCAGCGGCTTGTGTCGACCTATGCCGGCCCCATCGTGCGCGTGCGGCGTTCCAGCGATGGTGCCGAGGCGGATATCGGCGTGACGCTTCCCGGCGCCCTCGATATCGCCGCGCTGCTTGCCTTCGCCGGGAGCGCCAGTGCGTTCGTCGTCACCTGGTACGATCAGAGCGGCAACAGCCGCCACGCGACGCAGAGCGTTACGGCGTCCCAGCCGCGGCTGGTCAATGCCGGAGCCGTCGACATCGGCCCCAACGGGCTCCCGATCCTCGTCTTCTCCGGAGCGCAAAGTCTGGGCATCGCCGGCGCTGCCGGCTTCGCGCGCAATGCCGGCAATCTCACCGTCGGCGCGGTGGGAATGTCGTCGGCGCCGTCGGGAACCTCGGGGTTCTTCACCACCTCCAGAGGGGCGAACCTCTCCTGGTATCGCGTCGGCCTCCTGCACACGCCGACCCTCACTGCCGTCAGGTTGGCCGCGTCCGCCACTGACGCCGACAACCCACCTTTGGCGTCGCGGGCTTACACGACGGGTGCCTGGGCGCGCCTCATCGGGCGGGCACGCTTCCTCGATGGCACGCTCGACATCGGCATCAACGGCGCCTCGACCTCCGCCGCGCTCGGAACGGCGGTGGCGTCGGTGGACAGCGACGGCGTGACGAGGATCGGCATCGCCCCCAATGGCGGCGTGCCCCTCACGGGCCAGATGTCGGCATTGGTGCTGTCGCGCAGCGGGCTCGATATCGCGGCCCTCGACACCGCCCTGCAGGGGATCATGCCATGAGCTATCTGCTCTTCGCCTCGGCCGCAGACGCCGCGGCCCGAAGTGCGGCGGCGTGGCAGGCCCTCGACGCTCCCGCCGGGGCGACGCACTACCTCTGGGCCTGGCAGGAGCACCCGGCCGACGGGCATGCGGCGCTCATCATTGCGCCGACGCCGCAGGGGGCGCAGATCGACATGCCGCAGGGCACGTACGACGCGCTGCTCACCGAGGCCGAGCGTGCGGCACTGGTGCCCACGCTCTCCGCCGACTGGTTCCCGGAGACCATCTGATGGCCGCGACCTTTACCGACGCCTGGGCCGAGGGCGAGGCCTGCTGCGTGATCGACGGTGAGCAGTTCATCACAGTGGAACTCCAGCACCCCGGCTTCACCGACGAGGCCGACCAGCCGATCCCGCTGCGCTATGTGCTCGACGTGATGGACCGCACCTTTGTCATCGAGGACGGCGCGGCCTTCGACGCGGGCGAGGCCGTCACCTTCGGCGCGGCGGCCTTCGAGTGCGAGCACCCGTCCATGTCCGAAGGGCGCGTGCCGCTGGCGCGGCTGCGGCTAGACGATGTGGGCGGGGAACTGGTCGTTTACCTCGATAAGGCCACGGCCTACCGGGCCGACCTGAAAGTGATCATTCGCGGCTACCGCTCAGACTATCCGGACGCGCCGAGCTATGGGCCGATCGAGCTCGTGCTGACGGACATCACCAAGGATTCCACCGGCGTCGAGGGCACCGCCACCATCGTCGATTTCGGGGACCGGAAGGTGCCGAGCCGGGTCTACACGCTCGAGGACTATCCGGGGCTGGTGCCATGAGTGGCCTCACCGGCGAGCGCACCGCCTTTCTGACCTCGCTGCTCGGCCAGCGCTGGGCGCCGGAGCGCACCTGCTGGCATGTGGCGGGGTTGGTCGAGCTTCGCCTGTTCGCCCGGGTGCTGCCGCATGTCGAGGTGCCGCCCGACCCGTCCTGGGCGTGGATGATCGCGGCCATTGCCGAGCACGCCGAACGCCAGAGGTGGGTGGAAGTGAAGCCGCTTCACGCCGGGCTGGTGACGGCCCCGGACGGTGCGCTTGTCGGCCTCGGCCGCATGGACCGCGCCGCGCATATCGGTGTGTGGCTGGCCCCCGAACGGCGGGTGATCCATTGCGACCAGGCTCTCGGCGTGGTCGCCGAAGACGTCGCCACCCTTCGCGCCCGTGGCTGGGGCCGCATCCAGTTCTTCGAGCCGGTTTCGGACTGACCTGATGACAGCGAAAACCCTCAACCCGGTGCTGCATGTGATGCTGCCGGGCGGCGAAGTCGCGCGCCTGGTGCCCCGGCGGGCCGAGAGCCTCGCCAGCTTCATTGCCCGGGCCGGCTGGCCGATCAACGAATGGGCGACCATCTGCGTGCGGACGCGCGGCGGTGAGACCGGCCCGGTGATGCGGGCCGACTGGCGCCAGCGGATCCGCAAGGGCGATCAGATCGTGTTCCTCTCCCGCCCGCGGGGCGGCGCCGGCGGGACCCGCAATTTGATCGCGCTGCTCGGCATGGTCGCCATCTCCGCGCTGGCGCCGGGGATCGGCACGGCGATTGCCGGCTCGCTGGTCTCGGGTGGCGTCTTAGCCGCAGGAAGTGCCGCCGCCGGCATCGCCGCCTCGGTTGCCGGCGTCGCGGTTGCCGTCGGCGCCGGCGCGGCATTGCAGACGCTGATGCGCAGCGCGCCGGGAGGCCAGCAGGACGGCGCGCAAGACCCGATCTATGGCTGGGGGCGGGGCATCAACAGCGCCCGGCCCTTGCAGACGGTGCCGGTGGCCTATGGGCGCAGCAAGCGCATTCTCGACTATGCGACGGCGCCCTGGAACAGCTTCCAGGGCCAGAACGAGTATCGCCATGTGGTGCTCTCGCTCGGCGAGGGGCGCCACCAGGTGGAGCAGATCCTGCTCGACGACACGGTGCTGTGGACCGCTGGCGGCGGGGTGGCCAGCGACTTCACCGGCGTGGAGATCGCCCTGCACGAGCCGGGCGCGACCATCACCGACTTCCCGCTCAATGTGCAGACCTCTTCCGAAGTGTCGGGGCAAGAACTGCAATTCGGGACGTGGACGGGTGGCTTCGTCGTCAACTCGGCCGATAGCGAGGCGACGGAGATCGCGCTCGACTTCGTGATGCCGAGCGGCTGCTACTCCATCAATGGCGAGGGCAATATGAGCGCCCAGACCGTGGGCGTGATCGCGGAATATCAACCGGTCGATGAGGCCGGCGCCGCGACCGGGCCGTGGGCACCGCTGCTGACGCAAAACCTGATGCTGGCGATCCCGACGCCGATCCGCTTCAGCCGCAGCGCGCTGGTGCCGCCGGGCCGCTATGCGGTGCGGGCGCGGCGCTCGACGCCGAGTTTCTCCAACCCGAAGATACAGGACAAGGTGAACTGGTATGGCCTGCGCGCCATCATTACAGGGCCGCAGAGCTTCCCCGTCGCCACCATCACCATCAGGGCGAAGGCCACCAACCAGCTGAGCAATGAGGCGCTGTCGCAGCTGTCGGTGATCTCCACCCGTATCCTCCCCGTTTGGACCGGCACCGAATGGGCAAACCAGCCGACGCGCCGGCCGGCCTGGGCGGCGCTCGACATGGCCACGAACGCCACCTATGGCGGCGAACGCCCGCTGTCCAAGACCGACCTGCAGGCCTTCGTCGATCTCGCCGCGCTGAATGAGGCGCGCGACGAAACCTTCGATTTCGAGTTTCGCGACGGTCAGGCCTGCCTCGACGCGCTCGACACCATTCTTGCCCCGGCCCGCGCCCGCACCCGTTGGCTGGGCGATCTCCTCTCGCTCACCCGCGAAGACTGGTCGCCCATGCCGGACATGCTGCTGACCGACAATGAGATCGTGCGCGACAGCCTCTCGCTCAAATATGAGCTGATGCCGGCGACCGGGCCGGACGGCGTGGTGCTGGAATATGTCGACGAGACGACGTGGAAGGTGGCGACCGTCACCGCCCCGCGCGGCGCCACGCCGCTGCGCCCGGAACGGCGCCGCGTCGCCGGCATCGTCAAGCGGACGCAGGCCCAGCTGGTCTGCGACCATTTCTGGCGCACGCTCAACAAGCGCCGGGTGAAGGTGCGCTTCGCCACCGAGCATGACGGGCGTCTGCTGGCGATCGGTTCCTCGATCGCGGTGCAGTCGTCTCTTCCCCATGGCTGGGGCGCCTCGGGTGAAGTGGCGCGCCGTAGCGGCTCCAGCCTGGTGCTGTCGCCGGCGCCGGCCTGGGGCACGGGCCAGCACTATATCAAGGTGCGTACCCGCACCGGCCGGCAATGGGGGCCGGTGAAATGCGCGCGCGGCGACAGTGACGGCGTGGCGGTGCTCGACGGGCCGGACCTTGCCGTTGTCGAGGCCTCGCAGGGACCGCTCGACACGGCGCTGGCGCGGGCTGCGGGCGGCGCCGAGGCGAGCTTCGCCCTCGGCATCGGCGCCTACCGGCAGGTGCGCTGCCTCGTCATTGGCGGCGTGCCGCGCGGCGAGCAGGTAGCGCTGGAGACCTGGCTCGACGACCCGACGGTCTATGACGAGGATGCGACCGAAGTGCCGCCGCTGCCGACCGGGCCGGTGCTCTCGACGCCGACCGTGCCGGGGCCGGTGACCGGCCTCTCGGCGCGCATTGTCGGCAACGAAATCCCGCGGCGCCTCGAGGCGACGTGGAACCCGGTCTCCGGCGCGGCGTCCTACATCTCCGCCGTTTCCTATGACGAGGGCGCCAGCTGGTCGCCCCTGCCGGAGGTGCGCGAGCCGAGCTTCTCGGTGACGATCTGGCCGCAGGATCTCTGGCTTCGCGTCGCCGGCACCAATGCAGCCGGCCGACCGGGCACCTATACGCAGATCCCGGTGATCGCGCCGCCGCTCTCGGCCGACAACGTGCCCGTGGGGCTTGAGAACCTTGTGCCGGGGCTACGCGAAGCTGTTGCGACGCAGAACGCGGAGGCGAACGCGACCACCCGTGCCGCTGTTGAGCGGCTGGCGGAGGTGCAGGCCGAACTCGATGCGCAGGCCTGGCTGGACAGCCAGGAATGGCGCTTCCAGATGACGGCGACGGCGGATCGGGTGACGGCCTCCTACACCGAGGCGATCACGGTCGCGGTGGCCCCGCTCTCGGCGGTCATCTCCCGCGTCGACGCGCTGGAAGCGGCAATCGACGATATCGGCGCCAACCTCGACGTCAGCTGGACGGTGGCCACCTCGCTGCCGAGCGGCGCGCTCGCGGCCTATGAGGTTGTCGCCCGCGTCAGCGAGGGGCTCTCGACCAGTCAGGCGGCGATGATGATCGTCGCCTATACCGACGGTGCCGGCGGCGCCAAGTCGGCCGTGCGGTTCGTGGCCGACAGCTTCGTGGTCGCCAACGCCGCCAGCGGCGAGACCATCAACCCCTTCGTGGTCTCCGGCACCAGCGTCGCCATATCGGGCATCTGGATCGAGAACGGGTCTGTCACCGCTGAGAAGTTCGCGGTGGACGAACTCAGCGCGATCACCGGCAACATTGGCGAAATAACCACGGGCCTCATCAAAGGCGGTCCCGGCGCCAAGCTGCGCATCGACATCACCAACGGCACGATCACCGGCACAAGCTGATGGCTGATTTTCTGCTGGGAAGCCTGGGCGGCGTGACGCGGTTGCGGACATGCCTTCCCGGTCATGATGTCGAGAACGTCAACCTCGATGAGCGCTACGTGACCTTCGACAGCGCTTGGGCCAATGCCTTCCGCCTGATCGATAACAACGTGGTCTCGGCCGCTTCTCTGTCGAATCTCACCGTCAACTACGCCGGCGGGGCGACGCGAAGGGTGAAGCTGCTTCCCTCCAATGGCAGCCTGGTGCGGCCCGTTCTCGCCTGGGCGCGGCGCGGCGCCGGATCGCTTCAGTACATCTCCGGCGGCGTCACCCGGACGCAGGCGTATCAGCGTGGCTATCGCCAGTGCGGGGTGAGCCTGAGGGCGTCGTTTATCCTTCTTTCGCCACAACTTAGCGGTGTCGATTATGTCTACTTCATCTTCGGAAACAACGCCTCCGCAGCGGAGGATTCGGGGACGAACGGGTTCATCCTCGGCAATCACCCGCTGCATGGCCGAGGTCTGTTTGTGTCGCGGCCGGGGGCGCCGATAGAGACCGCCAGCCTCGACGATATGACGGTCGCGACCAAAAAGAACGTGTTCCAGATCGCGGAAACGGGCCAATGCGCGAGTTCGGGCATCGCGCTCTCCGATCCCATGGCGGACCCGGTCTTGACGGGTGGCGGGCCGGTCTGCGGCTTTGTCGATCTCGAAGGCTCGTACCCGCATTACCCGCCGGTCATCGTCTACTTCACGACGAACGCTTCGGGCATTGCATGCTCGGTCTTCTGGGTATCGCCGAGCCGCCTGATGATCCTGGGCGGGGCGACCATAACGAACTTCCGCTTCGCTGTGGTCGCAAGCGATCCCGCATATCGCGGCGGGGTGGATTCAGCGGAGGGCGTGAGACGTTGGCACTACTCTCCGCCGACCGGTCTCGTTGTGACGAAACACAATGTTAATTTCGATGAGGCTGGCGAAACGGACTACATATTCAAGTCGAGCAGGTTGACGCC
>JAEYTJ010000138.1 GCA_023434095.1 Pseudomonadota bacterium
TCGCCACGCCGCGCGGCCCGATGGATGCCGAGGAGGACGACCGTCGTCCGGCCCGTCGCGGTCCCGGCGGCGCCCCCGCGCGTCCCGCCGTTCCGCCCAAGCCGACCCGCACCGCCGGCCCCGAGAAGAGCCGCGGCCGCCTGACCGTCGTCACCGCCCAGTCGGCCGATGACGAGCGCCAGCGCTCCGTCGCCTCCTTCCGTCGCCGCACCCAGCGCATGAGCGGCCATCGCCATGTCGAGGCGAAGGAAAAGATCGCCCGCGAGGTCATCGTTCCGGAGACCATCTCCATCCAGGAGCTGGCCAACCGCATGGCCGAGCGCGCGGTCGACGTCATCCGCCTGCTGATGAAGCAGGGCCAGATGGTGAAGATCACCGACGTGATCGACGCCGACACCGCCCAGCTCATCGCCGAGGAACTCGGCCACAGCGTGCGCCGCGTCGCCGAATCGGACGTGGAAGAAGGCCTGTTCGACACTGCCGACACCGAGGAGAACCTCGAGGCGCGTCCGCCGGTCGTCACCATCATGGGCCATGTCGACCACGGCAAGACCTCGCTGCTCGACGCCATCCGCAAGGCCAACGTGGTCTCCGGCGAGGCCGGCGGCATCACCCAGCATATCGGTGCCTATCAGGTGACCTCGCCGCTCGGCGGCAAGATCACCTTCATCGACACGCCCGGCCACGCCGCCTTCACGGCGATGCGTGCGCGCGGCGCCAAGGTGACGGACATCGTGGTGCTGGTGGTGGCGGCCGATGACGGCGTGATGCCGCAGACGGTCGAGGCCATCAATCACGCGCGCGCCGCCAAGGTGCCGCTGATCGTGGCGATCAACAAGATCGACAAGCCGGACGCCAAGCCCGAGCGCGTGCGCAGCGAATTGCTGCAGTACGAGGTTCAGGTGGAAAGCCTGGGCGGCGACACGCTGGAAGTCGAGGTCTCCGCCAAGGCGCAGACCAATCTCGACAAGCTGCTGGAGCTGATCAGCCTGCAGGCCGAAGTGCTCGACCTCAAGGCGAACCCCAACCGCGACGCGGAAGGCACCGTCATCGAGGCCAAGCTCGATCGCGGCCGGGGCCCGGTGGCCACCGTTCTCGTGCAGCGCGGCACGCTGCATGTCGGCGACATCGTCGTCGCCGGCGCCGAGATGGGGCGCGTGCGCGCCCTGATCGACGACAAGGGCGCCAATGTCGGCGAAGCCGGCCCGTCCTTCCCGGTCGAGGTGCTCGGCTTCAACGGCACGCCGGAGGCGGGCGACCGTCTCGCCGTGGTCGAGAACGAGGCCCGCGCCCGCGAGATCACCGACTATCGCCAGCGCCAGAAGCGCGAGAAGGCGGCGGCCCGTTCCGCCACCGTCCGCGGCTCGCTGGAGCAGATGATGAGCCAGGCCAAGACGTCCGGCCGGAAGGAATTCCCGCTCATCATCAAGGGCGACGTGTCCGGCTCGGTCGAGGCGATCATCACCTCGCTGGAGAAGCTCGGCACCGACGAGGTGCAGGCCCGCATCATCCATTCCGGCGCCGGCGGCGTGAACGAGAGCGACGTGACGCTGGCCGAGACGGCCGGCGCGGCGATCATCGCGTTCAACGTCCGCGCCAACAAGGAAGCGCGCGACGCGGCCGAGCGTGCCGGCATCGAGATCCGCTACTACAACATCATCTACGACCTCGTGGATGACGTGAAGGCGGCGATGGGCGGCCTGCTCGCCCCGGTCAACCGCGAGACCATGCTCGGCAACGCGCTCATCAAGGAGATCTTCGCGGTCTCCAAGGTCGGCAAGGTCGCTGGCTGCCTGGTCACCGACGGCATCGTCGAGCGCGGCCAGCATGTCCGCCTCATCCGCGACAACGTGGTCATCCACGAAGGCAAGCTGGCGACGCTCAACCGCTTCAAGGATGCGGTCAACACGGTGCATTCCGGCCAGGAATGCGGCATGTCCTTCGAGAACTACCAGGACATGCGCGCCGGCGACGTCATCGAGTGCTACCGCGTCGAGGTCGTGCAGCGCACGCTCTGAGCCGGCACCTCGCCGACGCAGCATTCAGGCCGCTCCCGCACGCGGGCGCGGCCTTTTCACGGGGGTGCGCGGTCCAAGCCCGTGCGCTCCGGTTGCGGTCGGCCCCTTCGCCTGAGCTGCGGACGGGGCCCTGAAGGTTTGATGACATGAAGAACAAAGCGAGTTCGGGCTCCGGCCCGAGCCAGCGCCAGCTGCGCGTGGGCGAGCTGGTGCGCCATGCGCTCTCCGACATTCTCGCCCGTGGCGACCTGCCCGATCCGGCGCTGGCCAAGGTGGTGATCACCGTGCCGGAAGTGCGCATGAGCCCGGACCTGAAGATCGCCACCTGCTATGTCATGCCGCTCGGCGGCAAGGACCCGAAGGCGGCGATCGACGCGCTGGCGACCAACGCCAAGCCGCTGCGCGGCGAGATCGCCCGCCGCGTCGAGCTGAAATTCGTCCCCGAGCTGCGCTTCCGCATCGACACCTCGTTCGAGGAGGGTGCGCGCATCGACGCGCTGCTGCGCCTGCCGCAGGTGCAGCGCGACCTCGACGGCGCCGACACCGACACTCCTGACAGCCGAGAGGACGAGGCATGAGCGCCCCGCTCGATTCCACCCTTTCCGAGGACGCGCCGGAGCTTTCGCCGGAGGCGCCCCGCGAGGCCCCGCGCAAGCGCCGGCCCAAGCGCGACGTCGACGGCTGGGTGCTGCTCGACAAGCCGGTCGGCATGACCTCGACCCAGGCGGTCGGCGCGGTGAAATGGCTGTTCCAGGCCAAGAAGGCCGGCCATGCCGGCACGCTCGATCCGCTCGCCTCCGGCTGCCTGCCGATCGCGCTGGGGGAAGCGACCAAGACCGTCCCCTTCGTCATGGACGGGCGCAAGGTCTACCGCTTCACCGTGCGCTGGGGCGTCGAGACCGACACCGACGACAGCGAGGGTCAGCCGACGGAGACCTCCGACCTGCGCCCGACCCGCGAGGCGATTCTCGATCTGCTGCCGGCCTTTCGCGGCGAGATCGAACAGGTGCCGCCGAACTACTCCGCGCTGAAGATCAATGGCGAGCGCGCCTATGACCTCGCCCGCGACGGCATCGAGGTCCAGCTCGCCGCCCGCACCGTGGTCATCCATTCGCTGGAACTGGTCGACCAGCCCGACGTCGACCACGCGGTGTTCGAGGCCGAATGCGGCAAGGGCACCTATGTCCGCTCGCTCGCCCGCGATTTCGGACGGGCACTCGGCGCGCGCGGCCATATTTCGGCGCTGCGCCGTACCCGCGTCGGCACCTTCGTCGAGGAGGAACTGGTGCCGCTGGCCAAGCTGCGCGAGGTTTCCGAATCGATGGACGACGCCCCGCCCGCCTTTGCGCTGCGCCCGGTGGAAATCGGCCTCGACAGCCTGCCGGCGCTGCGCGTCTCCTCCTCCGACGCCGCCCGCCTCGCCCATGGCCAGCCGATCATCCTGCGCGGGCGCGATGCGCCGGTGCTGGAAGGTCCGGTGGCCATCACCATGGGCGGCCGCCTGGTCGCGCTCGGCGAGGCCGAGGCCGGCGAGATCCACCCCAAGCGGATCTTCCATTCCGCCAAGTGACCCGAGAGCGGGCGCGGCCGGTTCACCCCGCCGGCCGCGCCGCCGTGCCTTCCCCCGCCGGAGATCGCTCCCTGACGGCGCGCGGGCGGCGATTGCGCGGCCACTAGCACCTCCGGCGTTTTCGTGTATGGTGCGCGCGCGTCGCGGACCCCCTGTCCGCGCGACCGTAGTTCTTTGACCGCGCTGGACGACATCCCGGCCCGGCCAATCTGCGGACCCGGCGCGCCCTTCCGGTTTTACCGGCCCGGCCCGCCTTTCACGAAAAGTCATGAAAGGACTTGCCCGATGTCGATCACTCCCGAGCGCAAGCAGGAGCTCATCAAGGAATACGCCACCAAGCCGGGCGATACCGGTTCGGCGGAAGTGCAGGTGGCGATCCTCACCGAGCGGATCACCAACCTCACCGGTCACTTCAAGGGCCACGCGAAGGACAACCACTCCCGTCGCGGCCTGCTCAAGATGGTGTCGGCCCGCCGTGGCCTTCTCGACTACCTCAAGAAGACCGAGGAAGCCCGCTACAAGTCGCTGATCCAGCGCCTGGGCATCCGCCGCTGAGGCAATAAGCGAGGCTCGCGCCGGGAAGGCGCGGGCCTCGTGCGCATTGAAGACGGCGCGGGCGGAGGACCCGCCGCGCCGAAGACGCATGATGCGGCGGGCATGGGGCTCGCCGCGACCGATAGTGAAGCGGCGCGCCATGGCAGGATCGCCGGAGACTTGTGGTCCCTTGGCCTCGCCACCGTGAACCCACCCGAGTCTCTCGCCGTCTTGTCCATGGCCCCGCTTCGGAAAGCCAGAGACAGACATGTTCGATATTCACCGCGAGGAACTCGACTGGGGCGGGCGCACGCTCACCCTCGAGACCGGCCGCATGGCGCGCCAGGCTGATGGCGCCGTGCTCGCGACCTATGGCGACACCACCGTGCTCGCCACCGCCGTCTCCGCCAAGGCGGCGAAGCCCCGTCAGGACATTTTCCCCCTGACCGTGAACTACCAGGAAAAGACCTACGCGGCCGGCCGCATTCCCGGCGGCTACTTCAAGCGCGAAGGCCGCCCGAGCGAGAAGGAGACCCTCGTCTCCCGCCTCATCGACCGCCCGATCCGCCCGCTCTTCGCCGATGGCTACAAGAACGAGACGCAGGTCGTCGTCACCGTCCTCTCGCACGACCTTGAGAACGATCCCGACATCGTGGCGCTGGTCGCCGCCTCCGCCGCCCTCACCCTTTCGGGCGTGCCGTTCATGGGCCCGATCGGCGGCGCCCGCGTCGGCTTCATCGACAATGAATATGTGCTGAACCCGACCACCGACGAGGTCAAGGAATCGGCGCTCGACCTCGTGGTCGCCGGCACCGCCGACGCCGTGCTGATGGTCGAGTCCGAGGCCAAGGAGCTCTCCGAAGAGGTGATGCTCGGCGCCGTGATGTTCGGCCATCGCCACTTCCAGCCGGTGATCGACGCCATCATCCGCCTCGCCGAGAAGGCCGCCAAGGAGCCGCGCGACTACACCGCGCCGGACCATTCGGCGCTTGAGGCCGAAGTCCGCGCCCTGATCGACGGCGATCTGCGCGCCGCCTACAAGATCGTGCGCAAGCAGGACCGCTACGAGGCGGTCGGCAATGCCAAGGCCAAGGCCAAGGCGCACTACGCCGCGCTCGCTGCCGAGGGCAAGCCGGTGCCGGACGCCCAGGTTCTGGCCGAGGTGCTGAAGGAGCTCGAGGCCAAGATCGTGCGCTGGAACATCCTCGACGAGGGTATCCGCATCGACGGCCGCGACACCAAGACCGTCCGCCAGATCGTCGCCGAGGCGAGCGTTCTGCCGCGCGCCCACGGCTCGGCGCTGTTCACCCGCGGCGAGACGCAGGCCCTCGTGGTCGCGACGCTTGGCACCGGCGAGGACGAGCAGTTCATCGACAGCCTGGAAGGCACCTACAAGGAGCGCTTCCTGCTGCACTACAACTTCCCTCCCTTCTCGGTCGGCGAGACCGGCCGCATGGGTTCGCCCGGCCGCCGCGAAATCGGCCATGGAAAGCTCGCCTGGCGCGCCATCCGCCCGCTTCTGCCGCCCGCGCACGAGTTCCCCTACACGCTGCGCGCCGTCTCGGAGATCCTGGAGTCGAACGGCTCCTCCTCCATGGCGACCGTCTGCGGCACCTCGCTGGCGCTGATGGACGCCGGCGTGCCGATGCGCCGCCCGGTGGCCGGCATCGCCATGGGCCTCATCCTCGAGGGTGAGAAGTTCGCCGTGCTCTCCGACATCCTCGGCGACGAGGATCACCTCGGCGACATGGACTTCAAGGTAGCCGGCACCGACAAGGGCGTCACCGCCCTGCAGATGGACATCAAGATCGCCGGCATCACCGAGGAGATCATGAAGGTCGCCCTCGCCCAGGCGAAGGATGGCCGTCACCACATTCTCGGCGAGATGAGCAAGGCGCTGACCGGCGCCCGCTCCGAGCTCGGCGAGCACGCCCCGCGCATCGAGGTGATCCAGATCCCGGTCGACAAGATCCGCGAAGTGATCGGCTCGGGCGGCAAGGTGATCCGCGAGATCGTCGAGAAGACCGGCGCCAAGATCAACATCGAGGACGACGGCACGGTGAAGGTCGCCTCCGCCTCGGGCGAGTCGATCAAGGCGGCGCTGAACTGGATCAAGTCCATCGCCTCTGAGCCGGAGATCGGCCACATCTACGAGGGCACGGTGGTCAAGGTCGTCGACTTCGGCGCCTTCGTGAACTTCTTCGGCGCCAAGGACGGCCTCGTGCACGTCTCGCAGCTCGCCAAGGAGCGCGTGGCCAAGCCTTCCGACGTCGTCAAGGAAGGCGACAAGGTGAAGGTCAAGCTGCTCGGCTTCGACGAGCGCGGCAAGACCCGCCTGTCGATGAAGGTCGTCGACCAGGCCACCGGCGAGGACCTCGAAGCCAAGGCGAAGGCCGAGGACGGCGAGGCCGGCACGGCGGAGTGATCCGCCTCCCATAAGGTTTGAGCGGGGCGCCCTTGGCGCCCCGTTTTATTTGGTGAGCCCCGGCTGCCGGGGTTCACCGTTTCTCCGGCACACTTTCATCCGGAAGCGCTGACCGCGCCGGCCTCACTCATAGGCGGCGAGGGCGCCCGCCAGCGCGGCGCGGTCCCAGCCGTCCGCCAGACCGAGGGCGACCAGCAGGCGCGCCTTCACCCCGGTCAACAGCCCCGCGGAAAGCACGCCGCGCGCGAGCAGGTCGATCTCCGAGCCGGCATAGCCATAGGTGCGCTCGAACACCGGCCCCGCCAGCGTCCGGCTCGCCAGCACCACCGGCAGGCGCGCGGCGACCTCGCCCACGAGCGCGGCAATCGCGCCCGGCACATGGCCCGCCCCTGCCCCCTCGATGACGAGGCCGGCGAAACCGAGATCCGGCACGGCGCGCAGCAGCCGTCCATCGTCGCCCATGGCGATCTTGAGAAGCGCCACCGGCGGCAGCGCCGCCGCGCCGGGGTCGAGCGCGGGAAGCGCCGGGCGCCGCACACGGGTCAGCAGCCGCACCCGCCCTTCCGCGACCAGCCCCAGCGGGCCCGCCATGTCGGAGACGAAGGCGGAGGTCAGCGCGGTGTGCGCCTTGCGCACGAAGCGGGCGGCGTGGATCTCGTCGTTCAGCACCACCAGCGTGCCGAGCCCGCGCGCCGCCTCGCTCGCGGCGACGAGAGCGGCGGCAAGGAGGTTGGCCGGCCCGTCGGCGCCCGCCTGCTGCGGCCCGCGCATGGCGCCGACCACGACCACCGGCCGCTCGCCCGGCACCAGCACATCGAGCAGGAAAGCGGTCTCCTCGATGGTGTCGGTGCCCTGGATGACGATGGCGCCGTCGACGCCCGCCGCGAAGCCGGCGCGGATTTCGCCCGCCACCGCGACGATGTTCGCCGGCGTCAGCGAGGCGCTGCCCACCTTCATCGGCGAGCGGGCCTCGATTTCCGCGACATCGGCGAGGCCGGGCACGGCCGCCACCAGTTCGGCCGCGCCCAGCGTCGGCGACATGCCGCCGCCGGGGCCCGCCGTCATGGTGATGGTGCCGCCGAGGGAAAGGACGAGGAGACGGGGACGCGGAAGAACAGAGGACATGGAAGACCTGACGACGCAGCGGGGAAGCTCCACCCTAGCCGCCCGCCGCCACGCCGTCAGCCCGTCACGCCGCCGCGCGCAGCCCTTCCAGCTCGGCCGGCATCGGCCCGCCGGTCGCCCAGTCCAGCAGTTCCACCGTGTGGACGACCGGCACGCGCGTGCCGCCGCCGATCTGCGTCATGCAGCCAATATTGCCGGCGGCGATCACCTGCGGCTCGGTGCGCTCGATATTGGCCACCTTCCGCTCCCGCAGCCGCGCCGCGATCTCCGGCTGGAGGATGTTGTACGTGCCGGCGGAACCGCAGCACAGATGCCCCTCGGCCGGTTCCAGCACGGTGAAGCCGACGCCGGCCAGCAGCGCCTTGGGGGCGGTGCGCACGCGCTGGCCGTGCTGCAGCGAGCAGGCGGAATGGTAGGCGACGCGCAGGCCGGGCGCGATCACCGGCGCGGGAAGCGCCTGCGCGGCGAGGAACTCGCTCACATCCTTGGCCAGCGCCGACACCTTGGCCGCGCGCTCGGCATAGGCCGCGTCGGTGCGCAGCATGTGGCCGTAATCCTTGATCGTGGTGCCACAGCCCGAGGTGGTGACGAGAATGGCGTCCAGCCCCTCGCCCTCGATCTCGCGCATCCAGGCGTCGACATTGGCGCGGGCATTGGCGAGCGCGAGGTCTTCCTTGCCCATATGGTGGGTCAGCGAGCCGCAGCAGCCGCCGCCGACGGGGCGGACGATCTCCACCCCCATGCGGGTGAGCAGGCGGATCGCCGCCTCGTCGATCTGCGGCCGCAGCACCGGCTGGGCGCAGCCGTCGAGCAGGGCGACGCGGGCGCGGCGGGGGCCCTGTGCCGCGAACTGGCGCACGCCCTCATCGGCCGAGCGGGTCGCCGGGCGGCCGGGCGCAAGGCGCAGCATGGCGGCCACCGGCGCGAGGCCGGGGATGGAGGCGAACAGGACGGCAAAGGGCTTCGCCACCATCGCCCCGCCAATGGCGAGGCGGAACAGCGTGCGGCTCGGCAGCACCCGCGCCAGCAGCGCCCGGGTCAGCCGGTCCATCAGCGGCCGGCGATAGGTCGCCTCCACATGGTCGCGCGCATGGTCGATCAGGTGCATGTAGTGCACGCCCGAGGGGCAGGTGGTCATGCAGGACAGGCAGGACAGGCAGCGGTCGATATGTTTGGCCACCTCTCCCGTTGCCGGGCGGTCGTTCTCCAGCATGTCCTTGATCAGGTAGATTCGTCCGCGCGGGGAATCCAGTTCATCCCCCAGCAGCACATAGGTCGGACAGGTGGCGGTGCAGAAGCCGCAATGGACGCACGCGCGCAGCACCTGTTCCGACCGCGCGGTCTGCGGATCGGCCAGCTGGGCGAGGGAGAAGTTCGTCTGCATGGCTCACACTCCCGCATACATGCGCCCGGGGCTCAGCACGCGCCCGGGGTCGAAGCCGTTCTTCATCCGGGCGATCAGCGCGCCGGTGATCGGGTCGAGCGGCTGGAACACCTCCTCGCCCGCCCGCGCCGCCGCGCTGGCGCGGATCAGCGTCGCATGGCCACCGCCGGCCGCCGCCACCGCGTCGCGCACCACCGCCGTCTGCGGCGCGGTGTCCGGCATCTCGATCCACACCAGCCCACCCGCCCAGTCGTAGAGGCAGCGCGCGCCCAGTGGCGCCAGCGCCGCGCCGACGATGGGGCCCGCCATCGGCGCCACCGACACGCGCCAGAGGGCGGGCTGATTTTCCAGATGCGCGCCCTCATCCCCGGGCTTGACCCGGGGACCCAGCCCATTGGCTCTTAGCGCATCTCCATTCTGGGTGGCCGGGTCAGGCCCGGCCATGAGGGAAGCCGGAAGGGGCGCCGCGAACGGCGTCACGTCCCGCACCGCCGGCCAGAAGGCGAGCGAGGCCTCCGCGTCGAGGAAGGACAGCGTGCCGCGCGCGCGCAGCATCTCTTCCAGCTTGCCCCGGCGGTGGCGGATCGAGGGCGCCACCCCTTCCAGCCGCAGTGCCGTCACCGCGGCTCCCGCCCCCGCCACGGCCGGGATCGCGGCCGCCACCTCTTCCGGCACATGGGCGGCGGCGGAGACGTCGTAATAGGAGCCGACCGCCGCGCTCATCGCCGCGCTGGCGGCGGCGGGGTCGAGGCCGAGCAGCAGCAGCGTCTCCACCGTCTCCGGGCGCGGCAGCACCTTGATGGTGAGTTCGGTGAAGGCCGCCAGCGTGCCGTGCGAGCCGGCGAGGCCGCGCGGCAGGTCGTAGCCGGTGACGTTCTTCACCACCCGCCCGCCGGCCTTGAACGCCTCGCCGCGGCCGGAGACGGCGCGCAGCCCCAGCGCATGGTCGCGCGCCGCGCCCGCGCTGGGCCGGCGCGGGCCGGCGAGGTTGCAAGCCATCAGCCCGCCCAGCGTACCGCCACCGGGCTCCCTGCCCAGAAGCGGGCCGAAATCCATCGGCTCGAAAGCCAGCATCTGCTTGGACGCCGCGACCAGCGCCGCGATCTCCGCCACGGGCGTGCCCGCCTTGGCGCTCAGCACCAGCTCTTCCGGCTCATAGAGGGTGACGCCGGAGAGACCCTTCAGCTCCAGCGTGGCGTCGGTCTGGATGTGGCGGCCGAGCCCGGCCTTGGCGCCGGAGCCGGCGACATCGAGCGTGCGCCCGTTGGACACCGCCCAGCGCACCGCTTCCACCACCTCCGCCTCGTCGCGCGGACACAGCCTCTCGCTCATCTCAAGCCACTCCCGAAAGCGCGGCGAGCCGCGCGGCATGCGTGTTGTGCGCGGCCACCACCGCCGGCAGGTCGACCGTCACCACCTCGCCATGGGCGACGACCGGCCTTCCATGGACATAGGTGAAGGCGGCGCGGCCCGGCGTGCAGAACAGGGCGGCGGCCACCGGGTCGGCGAGGCCGCCGGCGAAGGCGACATCGTCGAGCCGCAGGGCGAAGAAATCCGCGCACATGCCCGGCGCCAGCGCGCCGATATCGCTGCGCCCCAGCACGGCGGCGCCGCCCAGCGTGGCGAGTTCCAGCGCCTCGCGCGCGCTCATCC
>JAEYTJ010000139.1 GCA_023434095.1 Pseudomonadota bacterium
CATAGTCCTTGTCGTTATAGCCGACATCGACCATGGCCACATGGTCGCGGCCCTTGATGACGACATAGCAATAGGGAAGCTTCACGAAACCCTGGTTATGCGCACCATAGAGCACGCCGCTCTTGTGGTAGTTCTTCACATATGAATATTCGCACACCCAGATCGAATAGTCGGACATGGCTCGTTTCCTTCCTTTGGTTCTTTTGTCTTTCTTCGACGGGCGGTTCAGCGCCCGCAGGAGCAACAGGCATGGGACAGGTCCACCATGGCGAGCCCGGCCTTTTCAGCGGTGGCGGCGCTGAGATGCGCGTAGGCGCGGCGCACATGGCGGGAGATGGCGTCGAAGGCGGCCTCATTGTTGCCGCGCGGGCGAAGCTCGGAGAACGTTCCCAGCGCAAGGCCAGAAAAAGCATGCGCGGCAACGAGCTGCTCCCGGTGCGGCTCAAGGGCGTCGGGGGCGACAAGATGCCGGATACGCTCGCCCGCCTCGTCAAAGCGCCGCCGGCAGCTGGCGAGTTCACCAAGACCGGCCACCTCCGACGAGTCGGTGAGCTGTGCCAGGATCATCAACCCCGCGAGCTGGCCGACGACCCGGCGCAGATCCTCGAACACCGGACGGCAGTCGGCGGCGTAACGGGCCGCCTGATCCGAGCCGAGCAATAGGGCCAGATCATCCGGCCCGGCGACCGGCATCGGCAGCGGCCCGTCGGCAAAGAGGGCGCAGTCCGGACGGTGCACGCTGGTCAGGCGGTCGAAAAGGGCGCGCCGTTGCACTGTCATCGGGTCCCTCCCTCGCGCTTTCGCGTCGTGTTTCTCTCGATCAGCTTGCCGGGCGGCAGGCGTAGAATGTGCGGCTCCCGTGCGCGGTCGACGGCGAGCTCGCGGGCGAGGCTGACGGTCGCCGCCATCATCCCGTCCAGCGGCTGCGCCACGGTGGTCAGCAAATGCGAGGGCCAGCCGGCCATGGTGATGTCGTCGAAGCCGACGACCGAGATGTCGTCCGGCACGCGAAACCGGCCACTTTCCTGCACACCGGCGATGAAGCCGATGGCAACGATGTCATTGGCGCAGAACACCCCGTCGAGCGGGCGCTCCGCCTTCGCCGCCGCTAGGCCGGCGGCATAGCCGGCCTCGTAGCTGAAGCGGCCGGCCTCGATCACGACCGGCGGGGCGAAACCGCGCTCCACCGCCCGGCTGCAGAATCCCTTGCCGCGTTCCACATTGGTGGAGGCGCCGGGGAAGGCCGAGACATAGGCGAGATGCCGGTGGCCGCAGTCGATGAGGTGATCGGCCACCCGCCGGCCACCCGCTTCATTGTCGCAGGTCACGCCGAAGCCGAGGCCGTCGGCGGAGAGGCGGTTGAAGAAGATGCACGGCGCCCCGGCGCCCTCACATTTCTCGCGGGCATGCGAGGCCATGTTGGCGGCCAGCACGATGACGAGGTCCGGCTGATAGGTCAGCAGCAGGTCGACCGCATCGTCGATCTTCTCCGGCTGGTTGGCGGCGGAAAGCATGACGTTCATGCCCGCCTCCTGCAGCATCGCCGTCATCTCGGTCATGACTTCGGGATAGAACGGGTTGGTCAGGTCGGAGACCACCATGCCGACGATCTGGGTCTTCTTGGTGATAAGGCTCTGGGCGAAGGGATTGGGGCGGTAGCCGAGCGCGGCGGCGCGCTCCAGCACGAGCCGGCGCGTTTCCGAGGCGACGACCGCGTCCGGGTAGAAGGCGCGCGAGACCGTCGAGACCGACATGCCGAGATCGCGTGCGAGGTCCTTCACCGTCACCCGTCGTCCCTTGTCTCGTTGTACGTCGCTCAAGGCCTGTCTCCCGTCTGGCCATCGCTGGCGCTCCTGCCATTCCGCTGCGGCAGGAAGCAGTTTCGTTCGCAACCGGCATGCCGCGCCACCCTGTTCGGGCATCCGGGGCTGCCCGGCACCTGCCGGCGCCGGGCAGAGATCGTTCCGTCCCTGTCGCCTCAGTTCACCGTCGGCGCAACCTTGGTGAGCTTGTACTGGTCCTTGGCCGCCTCGCAGCGCTGGCAGTTGATGCCTGGCTCATTGGCGGCCTTCACGATCTCGGCCGGCAGCGGCTGGATGGTCGCACCCTTCACCGGGGTGCCGTTCAGGGCCGAGTCGATGTTCAGCTCCGGCAGCAGCACCGGATTCAGCACTTCGGTGACAAAGGAGGAGGGCACACGATCCTTCGGGAAGACGTTGCAGCCGTCCTCGAATTTCTCACCCGCGCACAGCTTGACCTTGTCGGCGGGAACCCACGGCAGCGGGTATTCGATGTTGGTGGGCTTGAGTTCACGCTTGCCGGTGAGGATTTCCATCATCAGCTTGAAGGCATAGCCCGACTGCGCCGGCGGCGAGCCGGCAGAGACGCCGGTCAGCCCCTTGGCCTGCATGGCCGGGTCGGCAAGCGCAAGGCGGAAGCCGTTGGAGTTCTCGCCGGTGACCGGCACGAGATTTCCGCCCTTGTCGAGCAGCGCCTGGATGGCGCCGTACTCGCCGGCCTGCGCCCAGATGCCCTGAACGTCGGGGTGCGCGGCGAGGGCCTTGGCGGTCTCCTGTTGGGTCGTGCGGTCGTCCCAGAACGAGTAATATTCGGACACCACCTCGATGCCGGGATATTTGGCGAAGATGTGCTTGGCGCCATCGGTGTGGCGCTGGTCGACCGAGTTGCCGGGCACGCCGCGCGACAGGAAGATCTTGCCCTTGCCGCCGAGCGCATTGACCAGCGCCTGCGCCGAGTTCTCGCCGAAGCCGGAGGACAGATAGCTGACATTGTAGGCGCAGCTCTCGGTCACGGTGGCGTCGTACATGAAGAACAGCACGTCCTGCTCGCAGCCGCGTTTGATGGTGCGGTTGAGTGCGGTGGCGGAGATCGGGAAGCTGACAATGCCGTCGGCACCGGCGTCAATCATGCTCTCATAGGCGGAGATCTGCGCCTGCGGGTCGGCGCCGGAGATGACCTCCTTCAGTTCGACCAGATCGTTATAGGGCGGGGTGGCCGCCAGGGCCTTGACGATATTGGCGGCCTCGGACTGCCAGGCGTTGCCGGAATAGCTGAGGCTCAGATAGATCTTGTACTTCTTTCCGTCCTTGGGGCCTGCGGCCTGCGCCGGCTGGATGGCCCCCATGCAGGCCGCCCCAAGCAACAGGGCGGCAGTCGCGGTCTTGAGCAGCGTCGAAATCATCGTCGTTTCCTCCTGGTATCGTGCGTGTTCTTGTCGTTCGTCTCGCTCGCCTGCGATCAGCGCCACAGAGAGCCGAGTTTCTGGAAAAGCTCCTCGCGCAGGAGCAGCAGCGCCACCAGCACGATGGCGCCCTCAATGATGGTGCGCAGGCCGAATTCGAGGCCGATGGCGGAGATGATGGTGCCGAGCGTGGTCAGCAGGATCGCCCCGCCCACCGTGCCGAGAAACGTGCCGCGCCCGCCCAGGATCGAGGAACCGCCGATCACCACGGCGGCAATGGACGGCAGCAGATAGCTGTCGCCCATGCGCAGAGTGGCGCCGCTGGAATAGCCCACCAGCATCAGGCCGGCGAAACCGGCGCTCACCGCGCTGACCACATAGGGCAGGATACGCATCGCCGTGACCGGGGCGCCGGCAATGCGCGCCGCCTCCACATTGGTGCCGATGGCATAGAGATAGCGCCCATAGATCGAGCGGCTCTGGAACAGCCAGCCCAGCAGCACGAAGGCGACAAGGAACAGGACGGGCGCCGGCAGGCCGAGAACATGGCCCTTCATCAGCGCCACCGCCGCGTCGGGGGCGGCGCCGCGCGGCGTGCCCTTGGTGTAGCCCAGCAGCAGCGAGGACACGATGATCGACATCGCCAGCGTCATGATGAAGGGCGGCACCTTTAGCCAGACGATGCCGGCGGCGGAGAGGAATCCGACGCACCCGCAGGCCAGCAGCACCAGCGGCAGCAGATACCAGGCGGCGGGATCGGTGGCGCCAACCCAATTGGTGGCGAGGATGCCGCCCAGCGTGGCCACCGCCGGCAGCGACAGGTCCAGCCCGCCGGTGAGGATGACCAGTCCCTGCCCGAAGGACAGCACCACCAGGAACGAGCCGAGCACCAGCACCGTCTCCACCTGCGACCAGGAGCCGAGCGAGGGGCTGATGAAGCGCGCGCCGAGCAGAAGGACGACGCACAGGATCGCCACCGCAAGCGTGCTCACCGTCTCGGCGCTGATGCGTGCGCTGCGCCGTGTGTCGCCTTTCTGCTGGAAGCGGGCCGGCGAGGTCGGATTGTCGTTCATGACCGTCATTTCCGCTCTCCGATCCGGGTCAGCAGGCCGCTGAAGACCACGGCCACGATCAGCACCACGCCCTGGAACAGGCCGGTGTAGAAGGAGGAGACGCCGCTGGAGAACAGCACCTTCTGCAACAGGGTGAGCGTCGCCGCTCCCATCACCGAGGCGAACAGCCCGCCGCGTCCGCCGCTCAGCGATGTGCCGCCCAGCGCCACGGCCGCGAAGGAGAGCAGCAGCAGCGGCGTGCCGGAATTGGGATTGCCGGTCGCCGTCTGCGCGCTCAGCATCAGCCCGGCGAGGCCGTACAGCATGCCGGCCGCGACGAAGGTGAGGAAGCGCGTGCGCCGCACATTGACGCCGGAGAGAGCGGCGGCGGGCTCGTCGGCGCCGATGGCATAGAGCGCGACCCCATAATCGGTGCGCCGTACCAGCAGCCAGAGCCCGATCACCACGGCAACCACCAGCCCCGACACCGGCACAACGCCCCACAGCCGGGCGGTCAATTCGTCGGCGATCCAGTCGGAGACCGCGCCGCCCGGCGCGTTGAGGATGACGAGCGCGATGCCCTGGCAGATGATCATGGTCGCCAGCGTGGCGGCGATGGACTGGAGCCGGAGATAGGCCACCAGCCAGCCATTCACCGCTCCCACAGCACCGCCGATGGCGAGGCAGACCAGCAGCGAGAGCAGCGCACCGCCCGGTCCTTCCAGGGGATAGACGGCCAGCACGACATTGGTGAGCGAGATCACGCCGGCGATCGAAAGATCGAAGCCCCGGCTCAGCACCACCAGCGTCTGCCCGGCGGCCGCGAGCGCCAGCGGGGCCGTGTTGTTCATCAGCGCGGCGATGGCGTAGCTGTCGAGCGCGCGCGGCTGCTGGTAGGCGTAGAGCGCATAGAGCAGCAGGTAGAGACCGAAGATCAGGCCGGCGCCCTGGGTCAGCCGCCAGAGCCGGTGACGCCGGACCGGACCCGAACGGGCCGCGGGAGGGACGGACTCGGAGGCGCCCGCAGTGACGATATCGCTCATCGGGCATTCTCCGCGACGGCGTGAACGGGGGTCGCGGGGGCGACGGGCGCGCCGCCGGCCGGTGGGCGCGGGCCATGCCCGATCATCGCCGCCACCAGAGTCTGTTCGGCGATGTCGTCGCCTTGCAGCTCGCGGAACACCTGCCCGCCATAGAGAACGAGGCAGCGATCGGCCAGTTGGACGATCTCCGGCAGTTCCGAGGAATAGAAGAGAACCGAACCGCCGCACTCGGCGAAGGCGCGGATGGCGGCATAGATGGATTCCTTGGTGCCGACATCGACGCCGCGCGTGGGGTCGAACAGCAGCAGCGTGCGCGCGCCGGTGGCCAGCGTGCGCGCCATCAGCGCCTTCTGCTGATTGCCGCCGGAGAGATCACCGATGGCGAAGCCGAGATAGCGCGGGTTCAGCGCCACCTGATCCGCCGAAGGCTGCGCCGCCTTTTCCTCGTCGCGCCGGCCGATGAACCCCGCCCGGCCCACGCGCGGCAGGAGCGGCAGAACCACGTTGGTGGCCGCCGACAGGCCGGCGAGGATGCCTTCCGTCTTGCGTTCCTCCGGGAGATAGCTGATGCCCGAGCCGCAGCGCAGCGCGGCGCGCGGGCTGCGATAGGTGGCCACCTTGCCGTCGACGCGGATCATGCCATCGGCCGGCGTCTCCAGCCCGGCCAGCAGGCGGAACAGACCGCGCTGGCCCTGGCCTTCCAGCGCAGCGACGCCGAGGATCTCCCCCGCCCCGAGGTTGAGGCTCACCCCGCGCAGCCCGTGACCGGCCAGATTCTCGACGGCAAGACGCGGCGCGCGGGCCGGGTCCGCCACACGCGCGGGACGGCGCGCATGCTCGACCCGGTGGCCGACCATCATCTCGAAGATGTCGCCGTCGCCGGCACTGGCGAGGCCCACCGTACCGATGGAGCGGCCATTGCGCAGCACGGTGGCCGACGAGCAGATTTCCCGCACTTCCGCGAGCCGATGCGAGATGTAGAGAATGGCGACGCCCCGCGCACGCGCCTTGCCGATCTGGTCGAACAGCCAGTCCGTCTCGGCCAGCGAGGCGGTCGGCTCGTCGAGGATCAGCACGCGGCCGGCATTCTCGATCGCGCGAGCGATCTCGATGCGCTGCCGTTCGGCGAGCGGCAGATCGCCGACGCGCGCGGCCGGATCGATCCGCACGAGCCCGTGGCGTTCCAGGATTTCCGCGCCGCGGGCGATGACCTGGCGATGCGAGATGAGCGGCGACCCGCGCCCGGCGAGCGCCGGAAGCAGGAAGTTCTGCGCCACGCTCAGATTGGGGACGAGGCTCAATTCCTGAAAGGCCGTGGCGACCTCGCGCTTGCGCGCCTCGATGATGGAACGCGGTGCGTAGGTCTCGCCATGCAGCCGCATCTCACCCCGATCCGGGATCACCGCGCCGGTGAAGATGCGCACGAGCGTGGACTTGCCCGCGCCGTTTTCGCCGAGCAGCGCATGAACCTCGCCGGCCTTCAGCGCGATATCGGCATGTTCGAGCGCGACGGTCGCGCCATAGGACTTGCTGACGCCGGAGGCGCGCATTTCGCGAGACGAAAGGTGCCGCTCCCCGGGACCGGGGCGGCCTGTGGCGTCGATCATTAATTCCTCCCGTGCCCGGAGCCATTCCACTAACGGGAACGTTCTCTGAGAACGTTCTCATTGTTGACGACGTTTCCGATCCCGGTCAAGCGCCGTCGGTCGATTTTGCAGCGGGACTCGAGCGCGAACGACCGGACTCACGCCTCAACCCCTTGAATGCGTTCGGATTAAATTCCGCACCCTTGCGAAATGGGGGGACGGAAGGCCTTGGGGTCATGGCGCTCCGCAGATGTCTCACGCTGGAGGAATGCCGTGTGGCCGAGGGCGGGGGAGCCGCCGAGCCCCGGGCTCGCGCGCCGACCATGCGTTGGAAATTGGCCGACGACAGTTGGAAACGGTCGTGAATATCGTCAAAATCTTCCAGAATCGATCATCCCGCGTCGCGGACACTCC
Organism: Pseudomonadota bacterium; assembly: GCA_023434095.1. Lineage (GTDB taxonomy): Bacteria > Pseudomonadota > Alphaproteobacteria > Rhizobiales > Xanthobacteraceae > Ancylobacter. The sequence goes on from JAEYTJ010000139.1 coordinate 7,298, forward strand.
CGCACCAGCGGTACGGAGGGGCCATGAACAGTCGCGAAATCGAGGGTGACGGTGGCGAGGAGGCGCCGCGTGGGCGTGTGGAGATGATTCCCGCCAAACGGCGAGCGCTCATCCTGGAACGCCTGCGGCGCGAGGGCGCGGCAGGCATTCAGGAATTGGCCGATGCCATCAACGCCTCGCCATCGACTATCCGCCGCGATCTCGAACATTTGGTGAAGCAGGGCGCGCTGGAGCGCACCCATGGCGGCGCCCTGCTGCAGAGCGCCGCGCGCGCCACGTTCGAGCCCGACATCGCCCTCGCCGCGCAGCTGCGGCGCGAGGAAAAGAACGCCATCGCTGCCGCCGTCGCCGGCGAGTTGCGGCCCGGACAGAGCGTCATTTTCGATGCCGGCACGACGGTGCTCGCCGTGGCGCGCGCCGTCGTCGCCCGGCGGCTTCCTTTGACCGCCGTCACCAACAGCCTCGCCATCGCCCAGGTGCTGGCCGACGCCCCGGACGTGCATCTCATCGTGCCGGGCGGCACGGTGCGGCCGGGCTCGACGACGCTGGTCGGCCGGCCCGGCGAGGACTTCCTGCGCGGCCTGCACGCCGACATTGCCCTGCTCGGCACCCATGCCATCACCGGCAGGACACTGACAGAGACCTCGCTCGACGTGGCGGCGATGAAGCAGGCGATGATTGCCGCGGCCCGGCACGTCATGGTGCTGGCCGACAGCTCGAAATTCACCGCGCCGAGCTTCTGCACCATTTGCGATGTCGCCGACATCCAGGAGATCGTCACCGATGACGGTATCGATCCCCTGGCGCTGGACGAGTTGAGGCGGCTGAACGTTGTCCTGCGCGTCGTTTCCGTGCTGCGACAGGACCGCCACCGTGGCTGAACGCACGGGCCCGCGCATTCTCGCCGACGATCTGACCGGCGCACTGGACAGTGCCGCCGCCTTTGCCACGCCCCGCTGCCCGATCCCGGTGCTTTGGCACCCCGTGCGTGCGCTGCCTCCCGTCGCGGCCATCGACGCGGGCACGCGAGAGATGGAAGGCGATGATGCGATCCGTCGCCAGGATGGGCTCGCCGACTGGCTTCTTGAGGGTGGGCCCGCCTTCAAGAAGATCGACAGCCTCATGCGCGGCAACTGGGCGGCGGAGCTTGCCGCGCTCTCGACGCGAATGGCCGGCTGGCGCCTCGTCGTCGCCCCGGCCTTTCCCTTCCAGGGACGCGTCACCCGAGCGGGTTGCCAATGGCAGAGGGGGGCCGCGCAGCCGCTCGGGGGCGACATCGCCGCCACGTTGCGTATGGCGGGGCTGGTCGCTGCCGGCATCAACGTCCATGACGCCGAGACCGACGCCGATCTCGACGCCATCGTCGCGCGCGAGATGAGCGGCGATAGCCGCGTGCTGTGGGTTGGCACGGGCGGTCTCGCCGCAGCGCTCGCCCGGACCCGGCCGGCCTCGCCTCACGCCTCCGAGCCACCGGTCGATGCACAGATGCGCGCGCCCTTTCTGGCGCTCATCGGCTCGCATCATCCGGTCATGCGGGCGCAGATCGACCGTGCCGCCGCGCCGGACCCGTGCCGGCATGTCCGGCTTTCGGCGGACCCGTCGGACATCGACGCAGTTCTTGAACGTCTCGCGCAGGGCTTGTCCTGCATCGTCACCGTGGCCTTCGAAGGGGCGCGTGCCGCGGCGGCGGCAGTCATTGCCGAGCGGTTTTCGCACCTGCTTGTCCATTGCCCTCCGCCGGGCACGCTGTTTGTGGCGGGCGGCGAGACCCTGCGCGACGTGGCCCACGCCACGGGCGCCGACAGCCTCGCCGTGGAGGGTGCACGCGAGCCGGGGCTGGCCGTGTCGCATCTGCGCGGCGGACGGTTCGAGGGCGTGCGCGTGGTCTCCAAGTCCGGCGGCTTCGGCCGTCCCGACCTGCTGCGCACTCTGTTCGACGAAGCGTCGGGGCGTGCTTGAACAATGCCGTTGCGTACGGATGATAATTTTTGATATCTAATGACGTGTTTTGGGAAGAGGTAGCTTCATGGCCGTTCCGCGTCTTGCCATCACGATGGGAGATCCCGCCGGCATCGGGCCGGAGATCATTGCCAAGGCCGGCGCCCGCCTCGCTCCCCGCCTGCACGCCGGCGAACTGTCGCTGCTCGTCATCGGCAGCGTGTCCGCCCTTCGCGCGGCGGAAGCCCTGCTCGCGACACCGCCGATACCCGAGGTTGAAGAGGCCGCGCAGGCCGCGCCGCTCGCCATCCTGGCCGCCGGCAGCGAGCGCGAACCGATCCGCCTCGGCCACATGAGCGCGGAAGGCGGCCGGCTCGCCTATCTCGCCATCGAAAAGGCGGTCCGTCTCGCCCAGTCTGGCGCTATTGCCGGGCTCGTCACCGCCCCGCTCAACAAGGAGGCGCTCAATCTCGCCGGCTACGCCTATTCCGGCCATACCGACATGCTCGCCGACCTGACCGGGGCGCGCGATTCCGTCATGATGCTGGCCCATGGCGCGTTTCGCGTCAGCCATCTCACGACCCATGTCGCGCTGGCCGATGTGCCCTCAAAGCTCACGCCGGCGCGGCTTCGCCGCGTCATCGACCTGACGGCGGCCATGCTGCGTTCGCTCGGCATCTCGCATCCGCGCATCGGCATCGCCGCCCTGAACCCGCATGCCGGCGAAGGCGGCATCTTCGGCCGCGAAGATATCGACGTGACGGCCCCTCTGGTCGCGACCTATGAGGGCTCCGACATCACGGTGATCGGCCCGGTGCCCGGCGATACGGTTTTCGTCAAGCTGCGCGGGCGCAGTTACGATGCTGTGGTGGCGATGTATCACGATCAGGGCCATGTGCCGGTGAAGCTTCTCGGCTTCGACGTCGACCCGGCAACCGGGCAATGGAAGGCTTTGTCCGGGGTCAATATCTCCCTCGGGCTACCGATCATCCGAACCTCCGTCGATCACGGCACGGCCTTCGACATCGCGGGCAAAGGCGTTGCCAATGAGGAAAGCCTGATCGAGGCGATCGACTTCGCCCTGGAACTGGCGCGTCCTCGCGCCGCTTGAAGCGCGCCGGAACGAGGAGCCCGCAGTTCCAGGGCAGCACCGGACCGAGGAAGCACGCATTGCTCACAGTCGAAATCGAGGAAGGATATCGAGAGATCGGACTTCCCTGAGGCGCGCTCGTTGGCGTGACCCGGCTGATGGGAGATGAGCCGAGCCTCACGGTTCACGGAAGCACAGATCATCGGGATGCCGAAGGAGCAGGAGGCGGGCGCGAGGACCGCTGATGCCTGCCGTAAGCACGGGATTTCCTCGGCGGCCTTCGATAAGTTCAAGGCGAAGTACGGCGGCATGG
>JAEYTJ010000362.1 GCA_023434095.1 Pseudomonadota bacterium
ACCCTCGGCCGCCTCGGATCGGGGGTCGACGGGCGGGCGCTGGCGCTGATCCGGCTCGACCGGCTGGAGGAGGCGCGCGCCGCCGGCCAGCCCGTCGAGGCCGACGGCGCCGCGCTGGTGCCCGAGCGGCCCGGCTGGGCGCGCTTCGCCATTCCGGGCACGGAGGACGCGGCGTGAAGGTTCATACCCATGAGGACGGCGTCACACGCTGCGCCTGGTGCGGCACCGATCCGCTCTATGTCGCCTATCACGACACGGAATGGGGCGTGCCCGAACATGACGACCGGGCGCTGTTCGAGAAGCTGATCCTCGATGGCTTCCAGGCTGGGCTCGCCTGGATCACCATTCTGCGCAAGCGCGAGGGTTTTCGCGCGGCCTTTGACGGGTTCCGGCCGGAGATCATCGCCCGCTACACGCCGGACAAGGTGGAGGCGCTGATGCAGGATGCGGGCATCGTGCGCAACCGTTCCAAGATCGAATCGACCATCCGCTCGGCGCAGGTCTGGCTCGACATCCAGGAGCGTGGGCCGGGCTTCTCCCGGCTGCTCTGGGACATCAACGGACCGGTGCTCGACAATCGCCGCGCGCCGGGCGATCCGGCCCTCGTCACCTCGCCGGTGGCGATCGCCATGTCGAAGGAACTGAAAAAGCGCGGCTTCAATTTCGTCGGCCCGACCATCATCTATGCCTTCATGCAGGCGGTGGGCATGGTGGACGACCACGCCGTCACCTGCCACTGCCATGGCCTCGCCGGCGCCGGGATGGCCGGGCATGACGCACGGGCGTGAGGGCGGCGCGATGAGCCTTGCCGACACGGCGAAGCCGGTAAAGCCGGAGGCGGCGGCCAAGCCCGCCGCAATGGCGAAGCCCGTCCGCGCCTGGCAGCGCATGCTCTCCGGCCGGCGGCTCGACCTCATCAACCCCTCGCCGCTCGACATCGAGATCGAGGACATCGCCCATGGCCTCGCCCGCGTCGCCCGCTGGAACGGCCAGACGGCGGGCGAGCACATCTTCTCGGTGGCGCAGCATTCGGTGCTGGTGGAACTGATCGCGCGCCGGCAGGCGGCGTCGCGGGGTGCCGACCTCGACCGGCGCTGGCGGCTCGCCATGCTGCTGCACGACGCGCCGGAATATGTGGTCGGCGACATGATCAGCCCGTTCAAGGCGGTGATCGGCGGCGACTACAAGGCGGTGGAAGCGCGCCTGCTGGCGGCGGTGAGCCTGCGCTTCGGCCTTCCGGCGCAGTGGCCGGCGGCGCTGGTGGCACGGGTGAAGGCTGCCGACCGGGCCAGCGCCTTCCTGGAAGCGTCCCGGCTCGCCGGCTTCGAGGTCGCCGAGGCGCGCCGGCTGTTCGGCACGCCCTGCCCGCTCGACAGCGCGCTGGAACGGGACTACCTCACCCCGTGGAGCGCGGGCGACGCCAAGGCCCGCTTCCTCGCCCGCTTCGAGGAACTGGTCGCGGAGGCCCCATGATCCATGTCTGCCCGCTCTCGCGGCTGGAGGAAACCGTCACCCGCACCCGCGCCGAGCATGTGCTCTCGGTCATCAACGTCGCGACGCCGGTGACGCTGCCGGCAACGGTGCGACGGGAGAACCACCTTTTCGTCGGCTTCAACGACATTCTCGGCCCGCAGGAGGGGTTGATCCACCCCTCGCTCGACCATGTCGAGGCGATCCTCGACTTCGCCCGGCGCTGGCCGCGCCAGGCGCCGCTGGTGGTGCACTGCTATCTCGGGGTGAGCCGCTCCACCGCCTCAGCCTATATCGCTGCCTGCGCTCTGGCGCCGGAGCGCGACGAGGCGGAGCTGGCGCAGGCGCTGCGCGCCGCTTCCCCCATCGCCACGCCCAACGCGCTGCTGGTCGAGATCGCCGACGGCGTGCTCGGCCGGCAGGGCCGCATGCGCGCCGCCATCGCCGCCATCGGCCGCGGCCGCGAGGCGATGGAGAACGAGCCGTTCGAGATCAGGCTGGGCTGAGGCCTCGGGAGGCCGCGCCTCCCGTCATGCCCGGATCTGCCGTCGCCGCTCCGGTTCTCGCGGGCCTGGAGGTCCCCACTCCGTCATCGCCGGCCCTTGCCGCAGTTCGCCGTCATCCCCGGATGGTCCGTGCATCCACGACGTCGTGTCAACGGAAAGCAAGACGTGGATGCCCGGGCCGGGCCCGGGCATGACCTTGTCCCGAGCGCGCCCGGCGCTCAGCCCACCGGCGTGCCGGCGGCCGGCAGCACGACCACGCGCGTGCCGGTCGGCACGCGGCGGTAGAGGTCGATGATGTCCTGATTGATGAAGCGGATGCAGCCGGACGACACCTGCGTGCCGATGGTCCACGGTTCGGTGGTGCCGTGCAGCCGGTAATAGGTGTCGCGGCCGTCCTTGTAGAGATAGAGCGCGCGGGGCCCCAGCGGGTTGGTCGGCCCGCCCGGCAGGCCGCCGGCATAGGGGCCGTAGCGCTCGGGCTCGCGGGCGATCATCGCCTGGGTAGGAGTCCAGCGCGGCCATTCGGCCTTGCGGGCGATCACGCCCTCGCCGCGGAAGTTGAAGCCTTCCTCGCGCCCGACGCCGACGCCGTAGCGCAGCGCCCGTCCATTGGCCATGACGAGATAGGCGAAGCGCTCATTGGGATCGACCACGATCGTGCCCGGCTGGTAGCGCGTGGGATACGCCACTTCCTGGCGCAGGAAGCGCGGGTCGATCTCCGTCAGGTCCACCGCCGGCACCGGGAACGGCTCGTCATTGATCGCCGCATACATCCGCAGATATTGCGGGTCCATGGCGGGGGGCAGGACACGGCTCGCCACCGGTTCGCGCGTGGTGGCGCAGCCGGCGAGGGCGAGAGGCGAGGCGATCAGGAACAGGCGACGGTCGAGAAGCATGGGGGCGCACGCAGGGAGAAGGAGAGGGGGAGCGGTGAAATGGGGCAATGATCCTCACCTACAGGCGAAGCGTGGCAAAGTTCGTGAACCGGGCGATCACGGCCCCGTCACCTGCCGCAATTGCAGGGAGGTGTGGCGCGAGAGCCGCACC
>JAEYTJ010000179.1 GCA_023434095.1 Pseudomonadota bacterium
CCGCGCCACTTAGCTGCGCCATCGCGGTGGCGAGGGCAGCCGGCCGGTGGAGGGCGGCGACTGGAAACTGGAGTGGGACCATGAGGCCTTTACCTTCCGCGACCTCGACCCGCTATCTCGCCCTGTGGTTCCCGTTCCTGCCGGCCGACCGGATCGCGCGGCTGCGCCGGAGGCGCGGCGGGGCGAAGTCGTCGCGCTGCGCCGTGCCGGCTGAGGCCGGGCGCCTCGGCGCGGCAAGCGACCCTCTGGCCCCGGCGCCGCTGGTCTTCGTCGAGAAGGTGCAGAACGCGCTGCGCCTCGCCGCACTCGACCGCGCCGCGCGCCGGGCGGGGCTCACTTCCGGCCTGACGCTGGCGGATGCGCGCGCTCGCGTGCCGGGCCTTGCCGTGCTCGACCACGATCCCGCCGCCGACGCCGCCTTTCTGGAAGAGGTGGCGGATGATTGCGACCGCTGGACGCCGCTGGTGGCGCTCGACACGCCCGGCGGCGTGCCGGACGGGCTGATGCTCGACATCACCGGCTGCGCGCACCTCTTCGGCGGCGAGGCGGCGCTGCGCGCGCGCCTGTGCGCCCATCTCGAAAGTCATGGCCTCGGCGCGCATGCCGTCGTCGCCGGCACGCCGGATGCGGCGCGGGCGCTTGCCCGTTCCGGCAAGGGCGGGGTGGTGCCGCCGGGCGGAGAGGCGCAGGCGGTGGCCGGCCTGCCGGTCGCCCGGCTGGGTGTGGGCGCGGAGATCGTCACCGGGCTTTCCCGCGCCGGCCTCAAGACCATCGGCGACCTCGCCGCCCGCTCTGGCACGCCGCTCGCCGCCCGCTTCGGCCAGGACCTGCTGACCCGTCTGGCGCGCACGCTGGGGCGCGAGGATGTGCGGTTGGTGCCGCGCCGGCCGCTGCCGGAATGCATCGCCGAGCGGCGCTTTGCCGAGCCGATCGTCCGCAGCGCTGACATCGAGGCGACGCTCGCACTGCTGGTCGACGATCTCGCCTTGATGCTGGAGGCCCGCGGCGAGGGCGGGCGGACCTTCGAGGCCGGCTTCTTCCGCACCGATGGCGCGGTGCGGCGGCTGCGGATCGAGACCGCTCGGCCGCTGCGCGACGGGGTGGCGCTCGCTCGGCTGTGGCGCGAGCGGATCGAGGCGCTGGCCGACCCGCTCGACCCCGGCTTCGGCTTCGATCTGGTGCGGCTGGGCGTGCTGCGGGCCGAACCCCTCACCCCGGCGCAGGTCAGCCTCGACGGCCGCGCGGTCGAGGACGAGGAGGTGGCCGCGCTGATCGACCGGCTGAGCGTGCGGCTGGGCCGCGAGCGGGTGCTGCGCTTTCTCGAGCGCGACACCCACGACCCTGACCGCGCCAGCGCGCTGGTGCCGGCCGGCGGCGCACCCGTGCCATCGCCATCGCCGGCCCCGTCGGAAATGCCGTTGCGCCCGCTGACCCTGTTCGACCCGCCCCAGCCGGTGGAGGCGCTGGCCGAGGTGCCCGACGGCCCGCCCTTGCGCTTCCGCTGGCGGCGGGTGGTGCACGAGGTCGCCCGTGCCGAGGGGCCGGAGCGGCTCGCCCCGGAATGGTGGCGACAGCCCGAAGTGACGCCGACGCGCGACTATTACCGGGTCGAGAACCGCGAGGGGCGGCGCTTCTGGCTGTTCCGTGCCGGTCTTTACGGCCGTGAATCCGCCGGGCCGGCCGGCCAGCCGCGCTGGTTCCTGCACGGCCTGTTTCCGTGAGGCGGCGATGAGCGCCCCCCTTTATGCGGAACTCGTCGCCGCCTCCAACTTCTCCTTCCTGCGCGGGGCGTCCAGCGCGGGCGATCTGGTGGCGCAGGCGCTGATCCTCGGCCAGGCCGGGCTCGGCATCGCCGACCGCAACAGCGTGGCCGGCGTGGTGCGCGCGCATGCGGCGGTGAAGGAGATGCGCGCGCGCTATGCCGAATTCTGGACGGCACGGCAGGACGGCGACGCGGCCCCCCTTCCGGCGGGCGAGGAGGAGGAAGACCTCCTCACCCGCGTCCTACGCCAGCGGGCGGAGGCGGCGGCCGATGCCAGCCGGGAGTCGACGCTTGCCTTTACCCTGGCGGTGGGTGCGCGGCTGGTCTTTGCCGACGGCACGCCGGACATCGTCGCCCATGCGCAGTCGCGCGCCGGCTGGGCAAGGCTGTGCCGGTTGCTCACACAAGGTAATCTGCGGGTCGGCAAGGGCGCGTGCCGGCTGCTCCTCGACGACCTGCTGGCCGATGCCGGCGGGCTCTCGCTCATCGTGATGCCTCCGGATGATATGCCGACTAAAAAACTACCGGACTTCGCATCTGTTCTGGCCCGGCTGAAGGAGGCGGCGCCCGGTGCGCTGTGGCTCGGCGCCACGATGCGCCGGCGCGGCGACGACCGGCGCCGGCTGGCGGGGCTGACGGCGCTGGCGGCAAAGACGGGCCTGCCGCTCCTCGCCACCAATGACGTGCTCTACCATCATCCCGATGAGCGCGACCTGCAGGATGTGCTCACCTGCATCCGCGAAGGCGTCACCTTGGAAACGGCGGGGCGCCTGCTGGAGGCCAATGCCGAGCGCCATCTGAAAGGCCCGGCCGAGATGGCGCGGCTGTTCCGCGCGGTGCCGGAGGCGATGGAGGAAATCGCGGCCTATCTCGCCCGCATCGATTTCTCGCTTGGCGAACTCAAATATGAATATCCGGAAGAGCCCGTGCCGCCGGGCTACACCCCGCAGCAGCGATTGGAGGAACTGACCTTCCAGCGCGCCGCCATCCGCTATCCCGACGGCGTGCCGGACAAGGTGGAACGCCAGCTCAAGGTGGAATTGGGGCTGATCGGCGAGCTCGGCTACGCGCCCTATTTCCTCACCATCCGCGACATCGTCGATTTCGCCGAGCGAAACCGCATCCTGTGCCAGGGGCGGGGCTCGGCGGCGAATTCCGCCGTGTGCTACGTGCTCGGCATCACCGCTGTCGACCCGGCAACCAGCAGCCTGCTGTTCTCCCGCTTCATCGCCCGCGAGCGCAACGAGCCGCCCGATATCGACGTCGATTTCGAGCATCAGCGGCGCGAGGAGGTGATGCAGTATGTCTATGAGCGCTACGGCCGCGAGAGGGCCGGCATCGTCGCCACGGTGATCTCCTATCGCCCGAGGAGCGCCATACGCGATGTCGGCAAGGCGCTCGGCCTCACCGAGGACATCACCGCCCGCCTCGCCGGCACGGTGTGGGGCAGCTGGGGCAAGGAGATCGACGCGCGCCAGGCGCGCGAGGCCGGGCTCGATCCCGGCAACCCGATGGTGGCGCGGGCCATCGGCCTCGCCACGCGCCTTCTCGGCTTTCCCCGCCACCTCTCCCAGCATGTCGGCGGCTTCGTGCTCACGCAGAACCGGCTCGACGAGACGGTGCCGATCGGCAATGCCGCCATGAAGGACCGCACCTTCATCGAATGGGACAAGGACGATATCGACACGCTCGGCCTGCTCAAAGTCGACGTGCTGGCGCTTGGCATGCTCACCTGTATCCGCAAGTCGCTCGATCTGCTGCGCGCGCATGAAGAAATCGACTGGGGCCTCGCCGAGGTGCCGCGCGAGCAGCCCGATGTCTACGACATGCTGTGCAAGGGCGATTCCATCGGCGTGTTCCAAGTGGAGAGCCGGGCGCAGATCAACATGCTGCCGCGCCTCAAGCCGCGCCGGCTCTACGATCTCGTCATCCAGGTCGCCATTGTCCGCCCCGGCCCGATCCAGGGCGACATGGTGCACCCCTATCTGCGCCGGCGCGACGGGCTGGAGAAGGAAGATTATCCCTCGCC
>JAEYTJ010000333.1 GCA_023434095.1 Pseudomonadota bacterium
GCTCATCACCGAGGGGCGCATCGTCACCTTCACCTCGCCGCAGCTCGCCTTTCTCGGCGGCGGCTCGGTGCTCGGCCTGCCGACGCCGGTGGTGCTGACGCTCGGCATGATGGCGCTGACGCTGCTGCTGGTGCGCGGCACCGCGCTCGGGCTGATGATCGAGGCCACCGGCGGCAATCCCCGCGCCAGCGCGCTGGCCGGCATCGGCACGCGGCTCATCACGGTCGCGGTCTATGTGTGGAGCGGCCTGTGCGCCGCGCTGGCCGGCATCGTCGCCAGCGCCGACATTCTCGGCGCCGACGCCAACAATGCCGGGCTGTGGCTGGAGCTCGACGCCATCCTCGCCGTAGTGATCGGCGGCACCTCGTTGTTCGGCGGGCGGTTCTCCATCCTGCTGGCGGTGGTCGGCGCTCTCATCATCCAAGCGATGAACACCGGCATCCTGCTTTCCGGCTTCCCGCCGGAGACCAATCTGGTGGTGAAGGCGGTGGTGGTGCTCGCCGTGCTGCTGGCGCAGTCGCCCCGGCTGGGTGGTTCGCTGGCCGGCCTCGGGGTCCTGTTCAGCCGCTCCCGAACCGGAGGTCCGCGCCGATGATCCGCTCGCTCGGCCGGCTGACGCCGGTTCTCGCCACCGCGGCGGTCTTCCTGGCCGGCTTCGTGGTCTGCTCGCTCATCTACCCCAACTTCGCCTCCCTGCGGGTGGTGATGAACCTGCTGACCGACAACGCCTTCCTGGTCATCGTCGCCGTGGGCATGACCTTCGTCATCATCTCCGGCGGCATCGACCTCTCGGTCGGCTCGGTGATCGGCTTCACCACGGTGTTTCTCGCGCTGGCCATCGAGCGCTGGGGCGTGCCGCCGCTCGCCGCCTTCGTGCTGATCCTCTTGCTGTGCGGACTGTTCGGCGCGTGCATGGGGGCGATCATCCAGTATTTCGAGCTGCCGGCCTTCATCGTCACCCTGGCCGGCATGTTCCTGGCGCGGGGGGCGAGCTTCCTCCTGTCGACGGAATCGCTCCCCATCACCGCCGACCTCTACGCCCACCTTTCCGAGCACGCCTTCCGTTTCGAGGGCGGCGCGCGGCTGACGGTGCCGGCGATGATCATGATCGCCGTGGTGCTGGCCGGCATGGTGCTTCTGCACCTCACCCGCTTCGGTGCCAATGTCTATGCGCTGGGCGGATCGCGCACCGCGACCGGCTTGATGGGCATCAATGTCGCGCGCACCACGGTGCTCATCTACACCCTCTCCAGCGTGCTGGCCGGGCTCGCGGGAATCGTGTTCTCGCTCTACACCTCGTCGGGCTATTCGCTGTCCGCCGTCGGCGTCGAACTCGACGCCATCGCGGCGGTGGTGATCGGCGGCACGCTGCTGTCGGGCGGGTACGGCTTCATCTTCGGCTCCTTCCTCGGGGTGATGATCCAGGGTCTGATCCAGACCTACATCAGCTTCGACGGCATGCTGTCGAGCTGGTGGGCGAAGATCGCCACGGGTCTGCTGCTGTTCGCCTTCATCGCCTTCCAGCAGCTCACTTTGCACCTCGCCCGCCGTTCCCGGCGCGCGCCGGCCGGAGCCCATCCATGAGCGCGCCCAACGCTTCGCAGATCATCGTCATCCCGGCCCGCCGCTCGCATTCCAACCATGCGGAAGTGGCGCGCACCATCGGCATCGACATCATCGCCGGCCGTTATGGCGAGGGCGCCAAACTGCCGGGCGATGCCGAGCTGACGCTGATCTTCGGCGTGTCGCGGCCGGTGCTGCGCGAGAGCGTGAAGACGCTGGTGGCCAAGGGCCTGCTGTCCACCAAGGCGCGGGTCGGCACGGTGGTGCGCGAGCGCGCCGCCTGGAACATGTTCGACGCCGATGTGCTGGCCTGGCATCTCGATGCCGGCATCGACAAGCGCTTCCTGCGCGATCTCTCGGAAATCCGCCTCGCGGTGGAGCCGCGCGCCGCCGCGCTTGCCGCCGAGCGCCGTACCACGGAACAGCTCGCAATCATGCGCCGCGCCGTCGCCCAGATGAAGGACGAGCCCGGCGCCTCCGAGGGTTTCGCCGAGGCCGACCTGACGCTGCATGTGGAAGTCGCCACCGCCTCGGGGAACCCGTTCATGCGCTCCATCGGCGCGGTCATCGAGGCGGCGCTGCGCGCCTCCTTCGTGCTCTCCGCCCCGGCCGACGCGCGCGAGCACGACATCGCCGTGGCCGCGCATGAGCGCATCGTCGAGGCGATCGCCGATGCCGACGCGGAAGCCGCCGCCGCCGCCATGACCAATGTGATTTTCAACGGCCTGCGCCGCCACGGCGCGGCGGGCTGACCGGGTGCCGAAATGAGCGATGACGGATCGACCAACGACAAGAAGCCTCTGCGCAGCCAGGCCTGGTTCGGCCGGCAGGACAAGATGGGGTTCTATTACCGCTCCTTCCTGAAGAATTCCGGCCAGCCGCAGGACCGGTTCGACGGCCGCCCGGTGATCGGCATCTGCAACACCTGGTCGGAACTCACCCCCTGCAACATCCATTTC
>JAEYTJ010000369.1 GCA_023434095.1 Pseudomonadota bacterium
GCGGCACCTGCGCCACCACGGGCAGGCGCGCGGCCAGCGCCTCCAGCACGCCGGGCGCGGCGCGGCGGATATTGACATAGGCCATATCGGCGTCGAGCGCGGGCAGGGCGGTGAGCCGGCGCGCTTCCGTGGCGGCGGGGGCGATGATGGTGCGCTCCCCCTCCGGACCGACGAGAATGTCCAGCGGCACGGTGGCCTCGTCGGTGGCGCGCAGATGGCGCAGGTCGAAGCCCATCGTCTCCAGAAGATGCCGGCAGGCGCGGCCGGCGGCGTCGGTCGAGAGCGTCGCGGCCAGCGTCACGCGATGGCCCAGCGCGAGCAGCGCCGCGCCGGTGTTGAAGCCGCCGCCACCGCAGCGCAGCTGCATTTCGCCGCGGGTCAGCCTTTCGCCGGCCCTGAGCGGCGCGGTCAGCCGCCAGAGCCGGTCGACATTCACGCTTCCGACCACCAGCACATGAGCCATGGGTTCCTCCGGCGCCGCCCCGCCCGGCATCGGCCGGGGACCGATCGATAGGAGCGGGCGGGCCCTTTGACAAGCCGGTGTGCGCCCTCGACGCCGCAGGCCTTTGCCGCTACCTCTGGGGCGCGCCCAGGCCGGATGCCGGGCGCCGATGGATCGGCGGCAGGGAGACGGGATCGATGAAGCTCGTGCGCTATGGAGAGATCGGGCGCGAGCGCCCCGGCCTGATCGACGGGGACGGCGCGCTTCGGGACCTCTCGACGCTGGTGGCGGATATCGAGGGCAAGGCGCTGCTTCCGGAAAGCCTCGCGCGGCTGCGCGCGATCGATCTTTCCGAACTGCCGGTGGTGGAAGGCGCGCCACGCCTCGGGCCGTGCGTCGGGGCGGTCGGCAAGTTCGTCTGCATCGGCCTCAACTATTCCGACCACGCCGCCGAAGCCGGCATGCCCATCCCCGAGGAGCCGGTGATCTTCCTCAAGCCCACCAGCTGTATCGTCGGGCCGAATGACAATGTCGAGATTCCGCGCGGCGCGACCAAGACGGACTGGGAGGTCGAGCTCGGCATCGTTATCGGAAAGCCGGCTAAGTATGTGGCGGTCGAAGACGCCTACGACCATGTCGCCGGCTATTGCATTGTCAACGACGTGTCGGAGCGCGCCTTCCAGCTGGAGCGCGGCGGCACCTGGGACAAGGGCAAGGGCTGCGACACGTTCGGCCCCATCGGCCCTTGGATGGTGACGGCCGACGAGATCCCCGACCCGCAGGCGCTCGACATGTGGCTGGAGGTCGACGGGGTGCGGCGCCAGTCCGGCTCTACCCGCACCATGATCTTCGACGTGCCGACGCTCGTCTCCTATGTCAGCCGGTTTATGAGCCTGCAGCCCGGCGACATCATCTCCACCGGCACGCCGCCGGGCGTCGGCCTCGGCATGAAGCCGCCCGTCTACCTCACCCCCGGCCAGACCATGCACCTTGCCATCGCCGGCCTCGGCGAGCAGCGCCAGGCCACCGTCGCCGCCGGCTGAGGAGAGGCCGATTGCGGCAGGCCAGGGCGGCGGCCGGCGGCGCAGGATCGAGTTGATCCTTTACGTCGGCCGGTGGCCGGCATGGAAGGAGGCCAAGTCCGACGCCGGGCTTGGCCTCCGCCTGCATGACGCCGTCGACCGCCTGCGGGCGGCGAAGTCGATGTCGGCGTCTGCCGCGACACGCAGATCATCACCCTGACCGGCCGCGAGCCTGCGCGGGGTCTCCAGATCGGCATCGGGGACGCGGTCCGCCGCATCGCCGCCATTCTTACCATCGTCAACCGGATCAAGATGGAGCCGCCCCTCCGGCTCCGGGCTCTGCGGCTTTCCTGACGTTCCGCTGCACGCCGCGCTCCGCCTCGCAGGCCCCGGCGCATTGCCCCACCGGCCGCGCGCTGCCGCCCGGCCGGCTCCTCCCTCTTCGACGTGCATCGGCGGAGTCCGCTCGGCGAAAAAGCCACTTGCCAGCGCCCCTTCCGAGTCATAGCGTTATAACATATCACACCCCCTAGCGGAGATGGGCAGTGGTTGGTGAATCGCGCTGGGTGCTCTGGGCATCCCACCTGATCCTCGGGGCGGCCTCGGCGGTCATCCTGCTGCCGCTGGCATGGGTGCTGCGTACGTCCTTCGCCGACAAGGTGGTGGCCTATCAGATGCCGCCCGCGCTGTTCTTTACGCCGACGCTCGACAATTACCGCGACGTGCTGCTGCGCTTCGATTTCGGCAGCTTCTTCCTCAACAGCCTGATCGTCGCACTGGCGACCACGCTGATCGCGTTGCTGCTGGGCGCGCTCGCCGCTTATGCGATCGACCGGTTCCGCACCGGCGGCGCGGTCATGCCGCTGGCCATCCTGGCGACGCAGATGATGCCGCCGATCGTACTGGTGATTCCGTTCTTCCTCATCTTCAAGCAGCTCGGCCTCGCCGACACCCATGCCGGCCTCGTCATCACCTACCTGACCTTCAACCTGCCTTACGTGGTCTGGCTGATGATGAGCTTCTTCCGCCGGGTGCCGCGCGAACTCGACGAGGCGGCGTTCATCGACGGCGCCGGGCCGTTCCAGGTGTTCTGGCGCATCGTGCTGCCGGCATCGCTGCCCGGCATCGGCGCCGCCGGCGTGCTGTCCTTCGTGCTGTGCTGGAACGAGTTCCTGTTCGCGCTGATGCTCACCGGCCAGCAGACCAAGACGCTGCCTGTGGCCATTTCCAGCCTGGTCACCCAGCAGGGCACGGCCATCGGCGCGGTCTGCGCCTCCACCATGCTGGCGATCGCGCCCATGGTCCTCGTCTATTTCGCCATCCGCAAACTCCTGGTCGCCGGTCTCAGCCTCGGCGCGGTGAAGGGCTGAGCAACAACCGCGCGAAACGCGCGTCCATAGAGCCTCCGGAACAAGGGAACCGACATGACACGCCGCGTGACACTGGGTGGATGTGCCACCCTCGCTCTCCTGCTGGCCGCCGCTCCGGCGCTCGCCGCCAGCGACGTCTGCAAGGGCGCCGACATCAATCTGCTGATGGAGACGGTGCCTGATACCGAGGCGCTGATCGGGCTCAAGGGCGAGTTCGAGAAGGAATACGGCGCCAAGGTCAACATCGAGGCCGTCAACTACTCGCTGATGCACGAGAAGCTGGTGCCGAGCCTCACCGCCTCGACCTCGAGCTACGACGTGCTGGTGGTCGACAGCTACTGGGTCGGCGAGTTCAAGACCGCCGGCTGGATCAAGGACCTCGACGCGCTCATCGCCCGCGACAAGATCGACACCTCGGCCTATTTCCCGGCGCTGATGGCGTTGAACGGCACCGTGCAGGGCAAGACCTACATGCTGCCCTTCTGGCAGTACGCCATGGGCATCCTCTACCGGAAGGACATCGTCGAGGACCCCGCCTTCCAGGCCGCCTACAAGGAGCACTTCAAGCGCGACTGGCGCATTCCGGGCACGCTGGAGGAATTCGCCGAGGTGGTGAAGTGGTCCGGCAAGCAGAAGGACATGTACGGCATCGCCATGGCCGCCCAGCGCGCCGACCCGGTGGTGATGGAGGCGACCAACTATCTCTTCGCCGAGGGCGGCGACTTCTACGACCGCACCACCTGGAAGCCGACCATGGACACGCCCGAGGCGGCGAAGGCGGTGACCATCTATGCCGACCTCCTCAACACGGCGGCGCAGCCCGGCGCGCTCGGCGCCAATTTCGACGATGTCGCCAACACGCTGAAGCAGGGCAAGGCGATCTTCGCCATCAGCTATTTGTTCCTGTTCCCGACGCTGGAAGACCCCAAGGATTCCACCGTGGTCGGCAAGATGGCCTTCGCCCCCGTGCCGGGCAAGGACAGCTTCCTCGGCGCCTGGGGCTGGGCGATCCCGAGCAACGCCAAGAATCCGGACTGCTCCTGGGAGTTCCTGAAATGGGTGGAATCCAAGGACATCGCCTATAAGCGCGCCCTCGCCGGCGGCCAGCCGACGCAGATGTGGATCTACGAGGACCCCGCCTTCATCCAGAAATGGCCGGCCATGGCGCAGGTGGGCGATGCTCTCGCCCACTCCAAGGGCCTGCCGATCATGTCCCGCTCCACCCAGCTGGTCGAGACCTTCGCCGAGGTGATGGGTGCGGTGCTCGCCAACAATGTCGCCCCGGCGACGGCGCTGGAGGAATCGCAGTCCAAGTTCGGCCGTCTGGTGAAGGGTGACCCGCTCCTCAAGTGAGCGGACCACCCACCCTCCGTCCTCCACCTGTCTCAGGGGCGCGCTTCATGACCACCGCCACCGCGACCACCGGAACCCCGCGCGGTTTCCGCAACCTCGCGCAATATGTCTTCGTGGCGCCGACCATCCTCGTGCTGGCCCTGGTCGTGGCCGCGCCCCTGCTCTATTCGATCTATCTGAGCTTCCAGGAATACATCATCACCTACGGCATGGGCGATTTCGCCGGCTTCGGCAATTACCTCGCCGTGCTGTCGGATGATTTCGCCAGCGTGTCCTGGGTCACGCTCAAGCTCACCGCCGCCTGCGTGCTCATCGAGTTCGTCGTCGCCTTCGGCCTCGCCCTGCTGCTCAACCAGCCGCATCTGCCCGGCCGCTCCTTCTATCTCATCGTGCTGATGATCCCGGTGCTGATGACGCCGGTGGCGGTGGCGCTGATGTTCCGGCTCATGTTCAACCCGAGCCTCGGCATCGTGAACTGGGTCATCGGGCTGGTCGGCATCCCGCCGCAGGGCTGGTTCGGCGACCCGGACCTCGCGCTCGCCACCGTCGTCTTCGTCGATGTCTGGCACGAGACCTCGCTCATGCTGCTGATGCTCTATGCCGGGCTCAAGGCCATGCCGAGCGAGCCGGTGGAAGCAGCCCGCATCGACGGCGCCAGCCGCTGGCAGATCCTGTGCTTCGTCACCTGGCCGCTGATGAAACCGGTGATCATGGTCACGCTGCTCATCCGCATGATCGCGGCGCTCAAGAGCTACGACCTCATCTACATGCTGACCCAGGGCGGGCCGGGCAAGGCGACGGAGACCATCTCCTTCTACGCCTACCGCCTGGGATTCCGCTTTCTCGACATCGGACAGGCGGCCGCCGTCTCCTTTATCCTGCTCATCGTCGTCACCATCCTGACGCTGGTCCTGTTGCGGACCATGAGGGAGGCCTGAGCATGACCGACGTGCCGCCAAACCCCGAACCCCAGAGCTCCAACCGCTGGCGCCGCTTCGCCGAATGGGACGCGCGCCCGCTGCGCCACGACCTGTTTGCGGCGGAAAATCCCGAGGCTGGCTTCTCGGTGTTCCGAAGCCCCCATGACCCCGCGCCCTCGCTGAGCGTCGAGGGTGGCCGTGTCACGGTGATGGACGGCAAGGCGGAAGCCGATTTCGACATTCTGGACGCCTTCATCGCCGCCCATCACATCGACCCCGCCATGGCGGAAAAGGCGATGGCGATGGACCCGGGCGCGATCGCCCGCATGCTGGTCGACATCAACGTGCCGCGTCAGGAACTTGAGGCGCTGGCGCGGGGCCTCACCCCGGCGCGCCTCGCTGAAGTCGTGGGCCGGTTGTCCGCGCTTGAGATCGCCTTCGCCTATTCGAAGATGCGCCAGCGCCAGACCCCCGGCAACCAGGCCCACGTCACCAACGCCAAGGACGACCCGCTGCAACTCGCCGCCGATGCCGCCGTCGCGGTGGCGCTGGGCTTCGACGAGATCGAGACCACGATGCGCGTCGCCTCCAACAGCTGGGCCAATGCGCTGGCCTGCACGGTGGGGGCGGCGGTCGGGCGCGGCGGCGTGCTGTTCCAGTGCTCCATCGAGGAGGCGGAGGAGTTGCAGATCGGCCTCGCCGGGCTCGCTTCCTATGCCGAGACGGTCTCCGTCTACGGTACCGAGCGCGCTTTCATCGACGGCGACGACACGCCGTGGTCAAAGGCGCTGCTCACCGCCGCCTATGCCTCGCGCGGCATCAAGGCGCGCTGCACCTCCGGCGCGGCGGCGGAACTGCTGATGGGCTTCCACGAGCAGCGCTCGCTGCTCTATCTCGAAGCGCGGTGCCTGTGCCTGCAGCGGGCGATGGGCGTGCAGGGCACGCAGAACGGCGGCATCGATGGCGCCCCGCTCACCGCCTCCATGGCGGGCGGCGTGCGCGAATTGATGGCGGAAAACCTCATCGCCGTCTGGCTCGGGCTCGAATGCGCCTCCGGCAATGACACCCGCACCAGCGAGTCGGAAATCCGCGTCGGCGCCAAGATCACGCCCTATCTGCTGGCGGGCTCCGACCTCATCTGCTCGGGCTTCGGCTCGATCAAGAAATACGACAACTCGTTCAATCCCTCGCTCTTCAATGGCGAGGAGATCGAGGACTATCTGCTGCTCCAGCGCGATTTCCAGACCGATGGCGGCCTCACCCCGGTGGACGAGGACCAGGTGCTGGGCCTGCGTGTGCGGGCGGTGGAAGCGCTGGCGGCGGTCATGGACGAACTCGGCCTCGGCACCGTGCCGCGGGCACGGATGATGTCGGTCGTGTTCGCCTCCGGCTCGGAGGAGACGCAGAGCTACACCGCCGGCGAGGTGACGCCGATCAGCGCCGCCATCAAGGCCCGCGGCCTCACCGCGCTCGACGTGGTGCGGGCGCTGGCGAAGCGCGACTATGCGGAGGAGGCGGAAAACCTTCTCCTCATGCTGCGCCAGCGCATTTCCGGCGACTACCTCCAGACCTCGGCTCTGGTGCGCGACGGACGGGTGATGAGCGCCATCAACGACCCCAACGACTATCGCGGTCCCGGCACGGGCTACCGCATGCCGGAGCCGCGCTGGCAGCAGGTGCAGGGCATCCGCAACGTGCTCACCCGCGAGCGCGTGCTGGCGGCGGAGAATGTCGCCGCCGATGCGGCGGGGGACGCCGACTGGCTGCTGCCCGCCGGCGCGGCAGCGAAGGGGGCCGACCCGCATGAGGTGGTGATCGGCGTCAGCCCTGCCTTCGCCCGCCAGCTGCACCAGACGACGGCCGGCCACGCGCTCTCCGATGTTGTGGCGGCGCTCGTCGACGGCATCGAGGACGGCGGCGGCACGGCGCGGGTGGTGCGGATGGTGCACACCGCCGACACCTCCTTCCTCGGCCTCGCCGCCGCAAGGCTCGCGGGGTCCGGCTTCGGCATCGGCATTCAGGCCAAGGGCACGACGGTGCTGCACCAGGCCGAGCGCATGCCGCACATGAATCTGGAACTGTTCTCCAACGCGCCGCTGGCCGGGCTCGACCATTACCGCGCGCTCGGCCGCAACGCTGCCCGCCACACTTTCGGCGAGGCGCCGGAGCCCGTGGTGGTGCCAACCCGTGGCGAGGCGCTCGGCGCGCGCTTCCATGTGCGGGTGGCGCTGCTCTACGCCATCGAGACCGGTCTCATCGATCCGACTGGCCATCCCATCGAACTCACTTACCACCCGGAAAAGCGTGTGCCGGAGGCTGCGCAATGAGTGCTAAACCCATGAGCGACCTCGATCTCTATCCCGTCGCCGAGAAGGCGCCCGAGCGGGTGAAAACCCCCACTGGCAAGCCGCTTTCCGCCCTCACTTTGGAGTCCGTGCTTTCCGGTGAGGTCGGCAATGAGGACATCGCCATCACCCCGGAGGCCTTGATATTGCAGGCGAATATCGCCCGTGCCGCCGGCCGGGCGACGCTGGCGGAGAATTTCGAGCGCGCCGCCGATCTGGTGCGCGTGCCGCAGGACCTCATCCTCGACACCTATGAGCTGCTGCGCCCCGGCCGCGCCGGCGATGCGCAGCAGCTTCTCGACCGGGCGGCGCTTCTGCGCCGCGACTACGGCGCCGCCCGCGTCGCCGCCCTCATCGAGGAAGCCGCCGCCGTCTATACCAAGCGCGGCCTCTTCGTGAAGAGATACTGAGCAGGAGCAAGGACTTGGCAGGGGTAACGATACGGCAGGTGGCCAAGCATTTCGGGCACGTTCGCGTGCTCGACGGGCTCGACCTCACCATCGAGGACGGGGAGTTCGTCGTGCTCGTCGGCCCCTCGGGCTGCGGCAAGACCACCCTGCTGCGCATGATCGCCGGGCTGGAGGCGGTCTCCGGCGGCCAGATCCTCATCGGCGCGCGGGACGTCACCTGGGTGGCGCCGAAGGACCGCGACATCGCCATGGTATTCCAGTCCTACGCGCTCTATCCCCATATGAGCGCTCAGGAAAACATGTCCTTCGGGCTCAAGTTGTCGAAGACCCCGAAGGAGGAGATCGGCCGCCGCGTCGCCGAGGCGGCGCGGATGCTGAAGATCGAGCACCTGCTGGAGCGCAAGCCGCGCGAACTCTCCGGCGGCCAGCGCCAGCGCGTCGCCATGGGCCGTGCCATCGTCCGCCACCCCGCGCTTTACCTGTTCGACGAGCCGCTCTCCAATCTCGACGCCCAGCTGCGCACCAGCATGCGCACCGAGATCAAGCGCATGCACCTCGCCGAGAAGAAGACGGTGGTCTACGTCACCCACGACCAGATCGAGGCGCTCACACTGGCCGACCGCATCGTCGCCATGAACAAAGGCGAAATCCAGCAGATCGGCACGCCTGACGACCTCTATAACCGCCCCGCCTCGGTCTTCGTTGCTTCCTTCATCGGCTCCCCCGCCATGAGCCTGCTGCGCGGCGCGCTTTCCGGCGGCCGGCTGGCGCTGGAAGGTGTGGCGGCGCCGTTGGCGCTTCCGCAGATCTGGCAAGGAGTTAGAGATGGGGCGGTGCTTCTCGGCCTCCGGCCGGAAGCGCTGGTCTATGCGCCGGATGGCGCCGGCGAGGGGCTCGACATGCAAGTCAACGTCATCGAGCCCTGCGGCGCTGAGGTCTATGTTATCGGCGAGGTTGGTGGGCAGGAGATCACCGCGCGCTGTGTGCCCGGCCGGGTGCCGGCGCTGGGCAGTACCGCGCGCTTCGCCATCGCCTCCGACCAGATCCACGTGTTCGACGCAGCTAACGAGCGGAGCCTGCGGCCATGAGGGCAACCGATACGCCGCTGGGACTGCTCGCCGACCGCGTCGCCATCGTCACCGCCGCCGGCTCCGGCATCGGGCGGGCAGTCGCCATTGCCATGGCGCGCGAGGGCGCGATCGTGACCGTCACCGACCGTGACGGCGCGGCGGCGCAGGAAAGCGCTCGCCTTGCCGGGGGACGCGCCGAGGCGGCGGAGCTCGACGTGTCGGACGACGCCGCCATCGCGGCGCTGATCGCCCGCGTGTCGGCCGCGCATGGGCGCATCGACATCCTCCACAATCATGCCGGGCTGCAGGTGGCGGGAGGTCTCGAAGAGATCGACGGCGGTCAGCTGGACCGCTCCTGGGCGGTCAACGTGCACGCCGCCTTCGCCGCCTGCCGGGCGGTGATGCCGGTCATGAAGGCGCAGGGTCGGGGCGTCATTCTCAACACCGCTTCCAATGCCGGCGTGTTCCTCGACAAGGGCATGCTCGCCTACATCACCACCAAGTCGGCGGTCATCACCATGACCAAGCAGATCGCGCTGGATTATGCGCGCTTCGGCATCCGGGTGAACGCCATCTGCCCCGGCTGGGTCGATACCGCCTTCAACAATCCTTACACCGCCCAGCTCGGCGGCCGCGAAGCCCTTGAGAAGGTGGTGGCTGGCATGGTGCCGATGGGGCGCTTCGGCCAACCCGAGGAGGTGGCGGATGCGGCGGTGTTCCTCGTCTCCGACCGCGCCTCCTATATCACCGGGCACGCGCTGGTGATCGATGGCGGCGAATGCCTGGCGGGCGGCGCCAACTCCGCCCCCTGACCGGGCGGCGATCTTTCCGCGCCCGCGCCGGGCGCCTGCGAGTGTTCTTCCATGTCGTCTCTCCCCTCCGCCCCGCCGGCCCCTATGGCTGGCATCCTTCCACCTTCCGCGCCATCTGCGGACGCGCTGGCGACGCCGTCGCCCTCCCTCACCGTCGGGGAGGTCGAGAGCCTCGTGCGGGCGCAGTACGGCATACACGGCGTT
Source organism: Pseudomonadota bacterium (assembly GCA_023434095.1). GTDB lineage: Bacteria > Pseudomonadota > Alphaproteobacteria > Rhizobiales > Xanthobacteraceae > Ancylobacter. The sequence continues at coordinate 9,949 of JAEYTJ010000369.1, forward strand.
GCGCGCCTTCTCACCTCCGAGCGCGACCAGAATTTCCACCTCGTGACCCCCGGTGGCGACGCCTTCGTGGTCAAGGTGGCGAACCCGGCGGAGGACCGGCAGGTCACTGATTTCCAGACCCGGGCGCTTCTGCATATCGAGGCGCGCGACCCCTCGCTGCCGGTGCCGTGCCTGCACCGCAGCCGCAGCGGCGCGCCCGAAATCGTGCTGGAGACGGCCGGCGGCGAGGTGGTGGTCCGCCTGCTGAAATGGCTGGAGGGCGTGCCGTTGCATCAGGCGGCGCGCAGCGAGGCGCAGCGCCGCGCTCTCGGTGTCGCGCTCGCTCGTCTCGGCCTCGCGCTGGCCGATTTCCGCCACCCTGCAGCGGGCCATTTCCTGCAATGGGACATCGCCAACACCTCACGGCTCCGCCCGCTGCTCGCCGCGATCGAGGAGGAAGAGCGGCGCGAACTGGCGACGTTCTTCCTCGACCGCTTCGACGCCGAGGTCGCCCCCATGTTGCCCCGCCTGCGGCGGCAGATCGTCCATAACGACCTCAACCCCTATAATGTGCTGGTCGCCGCGGACGATCATGACCGCGTCACTGGCATTTTCGATTTCGGCGACATGGTCGAAACCGCGCTGGTGAACGATGTGGCGGTCGCGGCGAGTTATCAGGTCCCGGCCACTGGGGACCCGCTCGACGGTGTCGTGACCTTTGCCGGCGCTTACGCCCGGGTGCGCCCGCTGGAGCGGATCGAGGCCGAGCTGCTGTTCGATCTCACCGCCGCGCGCCTTCTCACCACGGTGGCGATCACCAATTGGCGCGCTGTGCGCTATCCCGAGAACCGCCATTACATCCTGCGCAACAGCCCGGCCGCCTGGAGCGGGCTCGAGCGCTTCGCCGCCCTCGATCCCGCGCATTGCCGGGAACGCCTCGTCGCCGCCTGCCTGGGGAACTGACCCGATGTCCATGGTCAACGCTTTCGATCCCGATGCCGAATCCGGCCTGTCGCCGGAGGAACGCGCGCTGGTGCGCCGGCGCGAGACCCTGCTCGGGCCGGCCTACCGTCTGTTCTACCAGCAGCCCGTGCATCTCGTGCGCGGTGAGGGCGTGTGGCTCTACGATCCCGCCGGCAACGCCTATCTCGACGTCTACAACAACGTCGCCTCGGTCGGGCACTGCAACCCCCGTGTGGTGGAGGCGCTGACACGGCAGGCTTCCACCCTCAACACCCACACCCGCTACCTGCACGAGACGATCCTCACCTATGCCGAGCGCCTGCTCGCCAAAGTGCCGGAGGCGCTCGGCCATATCATGTTCACCTGCACCGGTTCGGAGGCGAACGATCTCGCGCTTCGCGTCACCCGCGCCTATACCGGCCGCCAGGGGCTGATCGTGACGAAGCTCGCCTATCATGGGCTCACCAGCGCCGTGTCGGAGCTGTCGCCCTCGCTGGGCGACTTCGTCGAGCGCGGCCCGCATGTGCGCCTTGTGCCGGCGCCGGACAGCTATCGCGGCGAGGGAGATGTGGGGCGGGCCTTCGCAGAGGGCGTTCGCGCCGCCATCGCCGACCTTCGGGCGAACGGGATCGAGCCGGCGGCCCTGCTGGTCGACACCATCTTCTCCTCGGATGGCGTCTTCGCCGATCCGCCGGGGTTCCTCAAGGAAGCAGTAGAGGCGATCCGTGCGGCGGGCGGCCTGTTCATCGCCGACGAGGTGCAGCCGGGCTTTGGGCGCGTCGGCCCGGAGTTCTGGGGCTTCGCCCGCCACGGCCTGGTGCCGGACATGGTGACGGTGGGCAAGCCGATGGGCAACGGCTTCCCCATGGCGGGCGTGTTCATGAAACCGCATCTGGTGGAGGAATTCGGCCGCAAGGCGCGCTATTTCAACACCTTCGGCGGCAACCCGGTGGCCTGTGCCGCCGGCCTCGCAGTGCTCGATGTCATCGACGGTGAGGGGCTACCGGAGCGCGCGCGCGACGTGGGCGAGCACATGCGCGCGGGTTTGCGCGACCTCGCCCAGCGTTACGACGCGATCGGCGATGTGCGCGGCGTCGGCCAGTTCACCGGCGTCGAACTGGTGGAGGACCGCGCCGGCAAGGTGCCCGCCGCGGCGCTGACCACGCGCATCGTCAACGGCCTGCGCGAGAAGCGGGTCCTGATCAGCGCCACCGGCCCCGGCGCCAACATCCTCAAGATCCGCCCGCCGCTGGTCTTCGCCCGCGAGCATGCCGACCTGTTCCTCGACCGCTTCGCCGCCGTGCTGAAGGAGATTGCCTGAGGCGACCTCCGCGCGGGCCTCAGGGCAGGGTCAGCCGGCGCACGGCGTCGCGCCAGCCGGCGAGCTTGGCCTCGCGCGTTTCCGCCGGCATGACCGGATCGAAGCGGTGGTCGAGCCGCCAGGAATCGGCGAAGCGCCCCGGCGCCGGCATGATGCCGGCCTGGTGCCCGGCGAGATAGGCCGCCCCCAGCGCGGTGGTCTCGCGTATAACCGGGCGGTCGACCGGGGCGGCGAGAAGGTCGGCGAGGCGCTGCATGGCGAAGTTCGAAGCCACCATGCCGCCATCGACACGTAGAACCGGCGTGCGGTGGCCGGCGGCGCCCGAGCGCGCCCAGTCGGCGTTCATCGCCTCGATGAGATCGGCGGTCTGGTAGCAGACGCTTTCCAGCGCGGCGAGGCAGAATTCCGCCGGGCCGGAATTGCGGGTGAGGCCGAACATCGCCCCGCGCACATCGGGATTCCAGTGCGGGGCGCCGAGGCCGACGAAGGCCGGCACGAGATAGACCTGCTGCGCCGGATCGGCAGCTTCGGCGAGCGCCTCGCTCTCGCCCGAGTTCTTGATGATGCCGAGCCCATCGCGCAGCCACTGCACCGCCGCGCCGGCCACGAAGATCGAGCCCTCCAGCGCATAGGTCCGCTTGCCTCCGAGCTGGTAGGCGATGGTGGTGAGCAGCCGGTTCTTCGACACGACGGCCGTCGGCCCCGTATTGAGCAGGGCGAAGCAGCCGGTGCCGTAAGTGGACTTGATCATCCCCGGCTGGAAGCAGGCCTGCCCCACCGTGGCGGCCTGCTGATCGCCGGCGACGCCGCCAATGGCGATGACGCCGCCGAACAGTTCCGGCCGCGAGGCGCCGAAATCGGAGGCGCAGTCCCTAACCTCTGGAAGCATGGAGCGCGGCACGCGGAGCAGGGCGAGCAGGTCGTCGTCCCAGGCGCCGGTGTGGATGTTGAACAGCAGCGTGCGGGCGGCGTTGGTGGCGTCGGTGGCGTGCACGGCTCCGCCGGTGAGCTTCCACAGTAGCCAGCTGTCGACAGTGCCGAAGGCGAGTTCGCCGCGTTCGGCCCGTGCGCGGGCGCCGGGCACGTGGTCGAGGATCCAGCCGATCTTGGTGCCGGAGAAATAGGGGTCGAGGATCAGTCCGGTCCGCTCGCTCACGAGCGCCTCATGCCCTTCCGCCTTAAGCCGCGCGCACAGCTCGGCGGTACGGCGGTCCTGCCAGACGATGGCGCGGTGGATGGCGGCCCCGGTCTTGCGATCCCACACCACGGTGGTCTCGCGCTGGTTGGTGATGCCGATGGCGGCAATGTCCGCCGCCTTCAGGCCAGCCTGCCCCATCACCGCGCGGCACGTGGCGAGCGTCGTCCGCCACAGGTCCTCCGCCTCATGCTCGACCCAGCCGGAGGCGGGGAAATGCTGCGGGAATTCCTGCTGCGCCTGGGCTGCGATGGAGGTGTCGGGCCGGAACAGGATGGCGCGCGAGGAGGTCGTGCCCTGGTCGATGGCGAGAAGATGGGTGGCCACGTGGCGCTCCGCGAAAAGGCGTCGTCCCGGAAAGGGGGCACCTTGAGGGTGGCATCTCTCCGGGGCGCGGTCCATGTCGGGCGGCATGCCGTCCGCGACGGCACGGGGGTAAGAGAGAGCGTCCCGGACGGCGGGCGTCCGGGACGAGGTGCCGGGGGCGGGGTCCCGAGGCTCCCGGCGTCGGAGGAGCGATCAGTTCCGGTTCGGCGGGGTGGCCGGCCAGGAGTTGATCAGCGTGTCATAGTCGATGGTCTCGCCCGGAGGCTTCTCGTTGGCGAGCTTAGGCTGCGGGGCGAGGTTGCCGGATTCCTTGGCGAGGTTCACCCAGTATTCCATCGGGTGCTTCTCGTTCAGCTTCGGGCCGCATTCGCCCTGCACGCCGGAACGCTCCAGGCGCTCCATCACCGATTCCTGCGCCTGGGCGAGCGAGTCCATCGCCGCCTGCGGGGTCTTGGCGCCGGAGGAGGCGTCACCGATGGCCTGCCACCAAAGCTGGGCAAGCTTCGGGTAGTCCGGCACGTTGGCGCCGGTGGGCGACCACTGCACGCGGGCCGGCGAGCGGTAGAACTCGATCAGGCCGCCGAGCTTGGGGGCTCGCTCGGTGAAGCTCTTGTCCCAGATGTCGCTCTCGCGGATGAAGGTGAGGCCGACATGGCTCTTCTTCAGCGAGACGGTCTTGGAGGTGACGAACTGGGCATAGAGCCAGGCCGCCTTGCGGCGGTCGACCGGGGTCGACTTCAGCAGCGTCCAGGAGCCGACGTCCTGATAGCCGAGCTTCATGCCGTCCTTCCAGTAGGCGCCCTTCGGCGAGGGGGCCATGCGCCACTTCGGCGTGCCGTCGGCGTTCATGACGGGCAGGCCTTCCTTCACCATGTCGGCGGTGAAGGCGGTGTACCAGAACATCTGCTGGGCGATGTTGCCTTGGGCGGGAACCGGGCCTGCTTCGGAGAAGGTCATGCCGGCGGCCTGCGGCGGCGTGTACTTCTTCAGCCACTCGATATACTTGACGATGGAGTAGACGGCCGCCGGGCCGTTGGTGTCGCCGCCGCGCTCGACGGTCGAGCCGGTCGGGCGGCAGCCTTCCATGCGGATGCCCCATTCGTCGACGGGCTTGCCGTTGGGCAGGCCGCGGTCGCCATTGCCGGCCATGGAGAGCCACGCATCGGTGAAGCGCCAGCCGAGCGAGGGGTCCTTCTTGCCGTAGTCCATGTTGCCATAGACCTTGACGCCGTTGATCTCCTTCACGTCGTTGGTGAAGAATTCGGCGATGTCCTCATAGGCGGACCAGTTCAGCGGCACGCCGAGCTCGTAGCCGTACTTGGCCTTGAACTTGGCCTTGATGTCCTTGTCAGTGAACCAGTCGTAGCGGAACCAGTCGAGGTTCGCGAACTGCTGGTCGGGGAGCTGGTAGACCTTGCCGTCCGGCGCGGTGGTGAAGGAAATGCCGATGAAGTCCGCGAGATCGAGCGTCGGCGAGGTCACGTCCTTGCCGTCACCAACCATCCAATCGGTCAGCGGCACGGCCTGCTTGTAGCGGAAATGGGTGCCGATCAGGTCGGAATCGTTCACCCACGCATCGTAGATGTTCTTGCCCGACTGCATCTGGGTCTGGATCTTCTCGACCACGTCACCTTCCTGGATGAGGTCGTGGGTGAGCTTGATCCCTGTGATTTCGGAGAAGGCCTTGGCGAGCACCTTGGCTTCGTATTCATGGGTGGTGATGGTCTCGGAGACGACGTTGATCTCCATGCCCTTGAACGGTTCGGCAGCCTTGATGAACCATTCCATCTCCTTCATCTGCTCGTCCTTGGAGAGCGTGGAAGGCTGGAATTCGCTGTCGATCCACTTCTTGGCGGCAGCTTCGTCCGCGCGCACGGGCGCGGCGAAGGCGATTAGCGCCATGGCGCTGGCGGCCAGCAGAAGCCGGCCTCGGCTCATTGTCGGCAACATGGGTCTTTCCTCCCGTTCATTCCCAGAAATCACGCGGCTTTCTGCCGCTTAGGCGAATTCACACGAGGCGGAACACCGCCAGCGCGTAGACAAGGCAGAGCGCGAGCGCCCAGCCGAGGTTGGGACCCACCAGGGCAAGCCAGGCGAGATTGATGAAGGCGCTGCCGAGCAGCGTGATGAACAGCCGGTCGCCGCGCGTGGTGGGAATGCCGAGCACGCCGACGCGCGCGCGTTCCGGCCGCCACAGGGCCAGCAGGGTGAAGAGCGTCAGCAGGCCGGCAATGGTGGCGAAGAAGGCGGCCGTCGGCCAGGTCCACGCCATCCAGGCGGTGTTCTCGGCGAGCCGTTCCATGAAGGGCGACGAAGCGTTTTCCATGCCGTCCTTCCTCACACCCGCCCGAGGGCGAAGCCCTTGGCGATGTAGTTGCGCACGAACCAGATGACGAGCGCGCCGGGGATGATGGTGAGCACGCCGGCAGCTGCGAGCAGGCCCCAATCCATGCCGGCGGCCGAGACCGTGCGGGTCATCGTCACCGCGATGGGCTTGGCGTTGGTGGCGGTCAGCGTGCGCGCCAGCAGCAGTTCCACCCAGGAGAACATGAAGCAGAAGAACGCCGCGACGCCGATGCCGCTGGCGATCAGCGGCATGAAGATCTTCACGAAGAAGCGCGGGAAGGAATAGCCATCGATGGCCGCCGTCTCGTCGATCTCGCGCGGCACGCCGGACATGAAGCCTTCGAGGATCCACACCGCGAGCGGCACATTGAACAGACAGTGCGCCAGCGCCACGGCCCAGGGCGTGTCGAACAGGCCGATGGCCGAATAGAGATTGAAGAAGGGCAGGGCGAACACCGCCGGCGGGGCCATCCGGTTCGACAGCAACCAGAAGAACAGATGCTTCTCGCCGACGAAGCTGTAGCGCGAGAAAGCATAGGCCGCCGGCAGCGCCAGCGTGATCGAGATCACCGTATTCAGCGCCACGTAGGTCAGTGAGTTGATGTAGCCGGAGTACCAACTCGAATCGGTGAAAATCTTGATGTAGTGCTCGAACGTGATCTCGTTCGGCCACAGAGTAACGCCGGAATTTATCTCGAAATTCGTCTTCAGGCTCATGTTCACAAGCCAATAGATCGGCAGGATCAGGAAGGCGAGATACAGCACCATAACGATGGTGCTGCCGCGCGAGGAGGCGTGGGACGGGGCGCTCATGCCGGGTTCTCCTCCTGCCGGCGCTCGGTCCCGGCGTGGGTCATCACGGTGTAGAAGACCCAGCACAGGGCGAGCACGATGAGGTTGTAGACGAGGCTCATCGCCGCCGCCTTGCCGAGGTCGAACTGGCCGAGGGCGATCTTCACGAGGTCGATGGAGAGGAAGGTGGTGGCATTGCCCGGGCCGCCGCCGGTGAGCACGAAGGGCTCGGTGTAGATCATGAAGCTGTCCATGAAGCGCAGAAGCACCGCGATCAGCAGCACCCGCTTCATCTTCGGCAGCTGGATGGTGGTGAAGATCGCCCAGCGCGAAGCGCCGTCGATCCGGGCCGCCTGGTAGTAGGCGTCGGGAATGGATTTGAGCCCGGCATAGCACAGCAGCGCGACAAGGCTGGTCCAGTGCCAGACATCCATCACCACGATGGTGATCCAGGCGGCGAGCGGATCGCCGGTGTAGTTGTACTCGATGCCGAGTGCGTTGATCGCCCAGCCGGCGAGGCCGATATCGCCACGCGCAAAGACCTGCCAGATGGTGCCCACCACGTTCCACGGGATCAGCAGAGGCAGCGCCATGATCACCAGCGTGGCCGCTACCTTCCAGCCCTCGCGCGGCATGGAAAGCGCGACCAGGATGCCGAGTGGCACCTCGATGGCGAGGATGATGGCGGAGAACAGGAGGTTCCGCCACAACGCGTCGAGGAAGCGCCCGCCGAGCTCGGTGGAGGGGTCGAGCAGTTCCTGGAACCAGCCGAGCCCGTTCCAGAAGAACTGGTTGTTGCCGAAGGTGTCCTGCACCGAATAGTTCACCACCGTCATGATCGGCACGATGGCCGAGAAGGCGACGATGAGGAAAACCGGGGCGACCAGCAGCCAGGCGCGGTTGTTGACGGGCTTGTCCATCACGCAACTCCCTCGCGGCCGGCGGCTTCGCCGGGCACCAGCACGCCGTCGGCATAGATGTGGATCTGCCGGGGATCGAGCGTCAGGCCGGCGCTATCGCCGTCGAGCGACAGCTCTTCCGGCACCATGGCTGCGGCCGGGTTGCCGGAGATCTCGATGCGGGCGATGCGGGCGCGGCCGATATCCTCGATCCGCGTCACCTTCACCGGCAGCCCGGTGCCGGGCGCGGCGAGCGTCGCGAATTCCGGCCGGACGCCGAGTTCGATCCGTTGCCCCGCCGGCAAGGCGGGATAGGCCCGCTGCAGCGCGATGGCGAGGCCTCCGACCTGCGCGGTGCGGCCGTCCACTTTTGCCGGCAACACATTCATCCCGGGCGAACCGATGAAATGTCCGACGAAAGTATGCGCCGGGCGCTCGAACAGTTCTTCCGGCGTCCCGGTCTGGACGACGGCGCCGTCATGCATGACGACGACCGTGTCGGCGAAGGTCAACGCCTCGGTCTGGTCGTGCGTCACATAGATCATGGTCAGGTCGAGGGCGCGGTGCAGTTCCTTCAGCGAGGAGCGCAGCTGCCACTTCAGGTGCGGGTCGATGACGGTCAGTGGTTCGTCGAACAGGATCGCGGCGACGTCCTCGCGCACCAGCCCTCGCCCGAGCGAGATCTTCTGCTTGGCGTCGGCGGTGAGGTTGGAGGCCTTGCGGTCGAGCACGGAGGTCATGTCGAGCCGGCTGGCGATTTCCTCGACGCGGCGGGCGATCGCCTCGCGCGGCATCTTGCGGTTCTTCAGCGGGAAGGCGAGGTTCTCGCGCACCGTCATCGTGTCGTAGACGACGGGGAACTGGAAAACCTGGGCGATGTTGCGCGCCTCGGTCGGCAGCCGCGTGACGTCGCGATCGTCGAACAGGATGCGCCCGCGTGTCGGGATGACGAGGCCGGAGATGATGTTCAGCAGCGTGGTCTTGCCGCAGCCGGAGGGGCCGAGCAACGCATAGGCGCCGCCCTGCCGCCACACGTGGTTGATCTCTTTCAGCGCATAGTCCTGCGGGCCGCGTGGATCGGGCCGGTAGGCGTGGGCGAGACCGTCGAGGGTGATGCTGGCCATTATGCGCTCCCTCAGGCTGCCGCCGCGTCGCGGTCAGGCGCGACGCTGCGTCCGTCGGCGTCGAACAGCAGGATGTGGCGGGGATCGATCAGCACTTCCACCGGCGCGCCCGGCTCAAGACGCCGCACGCCAGGCACGAGGGCGGTGAGACGTTCCGCGCCCATGTCCATGTGTAGGAAGCTCTCCGAACCCGTAACCTCCGTCACCGCGATGATGGCGCCGAGCCGGATGAGGCCATCGCGGGCGATGCGCTCGGCGGCGGCGACGTCCTCCACCTCGAGATGATGCGCGCGTACGCCGATCGTGTAGGCGCCGTTCGGCACCCGGGCGAGGGGGCCATGCGCCGGCAGCACCGTGCCGTTCTCCATCAGCACCGTGTGGTCCTGCCGGATCACGCGCAGCGCGTTGAGCGGCGGATCGGAGAAGACGCGCGCCGTGGCGAGGTTCGCCGGGTGGCGATAGACCTCGGCGGTCGGGCCGAACTGGGTCATCGCGCCTTCCAGCAGCGCGGCGGTGTGCCCGCCCAGCAGCAGCGCCTCGGTCGGCTCGGTGGTGGCATAGACGAACACCGCGCCGGTCGAGGCGAAGATGCGCGGCAGCTCCTCGCGCAGTTCCTCGCGCAGCTTGTAGTCGAGATTGGCCAGCGGCTCGTCGAGCAGCACGAGATCGGCGCGCTTCACCAGCGCCCGGGCGATGGCGGTGCGCTGCTGCTGACCGCCCGACAGCGCCAGCGGCGTACGCTGAAGATAGGGGTCGAGCTTGAGCAGCCTCGCCGCCGAGAGCACGCGCGCCTCGATTTCCGCCCTGGGCAGGCCCGCCACCCGCAGCGGCGAGGCGATGTTCTCGTAGACCGTCAGTGCGGGGTAGTTGATGAACTGCTGGTAGACCATGGCAACGCTGCGCTTCTTCACAGGCAGCCCGGTGACGTCGCGCCCCTCCACCAGCACCTGGCCGGACGTCGGGGCATCGAGGCCCGCCATCAGCCGCATCAGGCTGGTCTTGCCCGCGAGCGTCGCCCCGAGCAGCACGTTCAGGCTGCCGCGCTCCAGCCGCAGCGAGACGTCGCGGATGAAGGGGACACCGCGCACGCTGCGCGAGACATGGTCGAGTTCGAGTGTCATTGCGCAACCCCCCGCAGCGCGGCCGGCGCCGCGCGCTCTGCCGCGCTCGCGGCCATGAAGGCGTCGAGCGCCGTAATTTCTTCAGGGGCGAAACGGAGGCCGAGCTTGGAACGCCGCCACAGCACATCCTCGGCGGTACGCGCCCACTCCTCCCGCATGAGGTAGCGCACTTCCGCCTCGGTGAGGTCGGCGCCGAAGACGCGCCCGAGATCGTCGGCTGAGCGGGCGCCATCGAGGATTCGCATGGCCCGCGTGCCATAGGCGACGACGAGGCGGCGGGCGAGGCGTTCGTCGAGCCAGGGGTGGGCGCGCAGCAGCTGGGCGACCACCCGCGGCTGGTCGTGCACGCCGAAGTCGCCGCCCGGAAGCGGGGAGGTGCCGGTCCATGACGCCTTGGAAGCACCGGGCAGGAATGGCGCCAGCTTCTGCATGGCGTGCTCGGCGAGGCGGCGATAGGTGGTGATCTTGCCGCCGAACACCGAGAGAACAGGCACCCGCCCGTCCTGGTCGTCCAGCTCCAGCACGTAGTCGCGGGTGGCTTCCTGGGCTTTGGAGGCACCATCGTCGTAGAGCGGCCGGACGCCTGAATAGGTCCACACCACATCGTTCGGCGTGACCGGAAGGCGGAAATACTCACTGGCGGCAGCGCAGAGATACGCGATCTCCTCCGCGCTGGCCTCCGGTTTGTTCGGCGTGCTGCCGAAATCGCGGTCGGTGGTGCCGATCAGGGTGAAATCCTGCTCATAGGGGATGGCGAAGATGATGCGCCCGTCAGCGTTCTGGAAGATATAGGCGCGGTCGTGCTCGTAGAGCCGGGGCACGACGATATGGCTGCCCTGGACCAAGCGGACATTGGCGGGCGAGTTGGCCCGCAGCACCTGCGCCAGCACCTGGTGAACCCAAGGGCCGGCGGCGTTGACCAGCACGCGCGCATTGACCACCCGGCGCGCGCCGTCCTCCTCGAATTCGAGGCGCCAGAATTCGGGCTCGCGGGTGGCCGACACCACGCGGGTGCCGCGGCGTATGTCCGCCCCCCGTTCGGCGGCGTCGAGCGCGTTCAGCACGACGAGGCGGCTGTCCTCCACCCAGCAGTCGGAATATTCGAAAGCGCGGCGATAGCCCTCGCGCAGCGGACGCCCGGCAGGGTCTCGGGTGAGATCCAGGGAGCGCGTGGCAGGCAACAGCCGGCGTCCGCCGAGATGGTCATAGAGGAACAAGCCGAGGCGCAGCAGCCAGGCAGGACGCAGCCCCGCATGGTGCGGCAGCACGAAGCGCAGCGGGCGGATGATGTGCGGGGCGATCGCCCACAGCACTTCGCGCTCGGCCAGCGCCTCGTGGACGAGCCGGAACTCGTAATGTTCGAGGTAGCGCAGACCGCCGTGCACGAGCTTGGTCGAGGCGGACGAGGTGGCGCCGGCGAAGTCACCTTGTTCAAGCAGCACGACGGAAACGCCACGGCCGGCCGCGTCGCGGGCGATCCCGCACCCGTTCACGCCACCGCCGATGATCGCAAGGTCGTAGATCTCGTCCCGCGCGTGAGCGTTCAAAGGCGTGTCTCCCGGTGCGCCGCTTTAGGTCAGTAGCGCTTTCGTTTTTATCTTCATATTGACGCTATACGAAAGCATTTTTGGCCGCAAGGGCGCTAAATCGAAAGAAGCGAACCTTCGAATAGGTGCAATGCAGCAATTTCGTGGCGTAATTTGGTATGCCAGCCCCACCTGTGATGTGCGAGGCCGCGCCAGCGGGCCCATGGGCCTGCCGGACCCGGCTTTCCTTTGTGACATATGAGGCCTGGGCGGTGCCGACCACGGGAAGCGCAGCGGTTCCTCCGCACCGCTGCGCTGCAGCAACGAATTGCTCTTGTCATGTTGAGCGAATGGAGCATAACTAAACATAACGCTAAATCGAGCCGGCGCGCAGCGCGCGGTCGTGAGCCATGAAAGGGGCACAAAGCCCCTCGTTCTCTGGGAGGAGAGCATGCTGAAGCAGTGGATACCCCTTCTCGGGGCGACGGCCGTTTGCGCGCTGATGTCCGCGCCGCAGGCGGCAAAGGCCGAGCAGCTGACGCTCTGCTGGGCAGCCTGGGACCCGGCCAACGCGCTGGTCGAGCTGTCCAAGGACTTCACCGCCAAGTCCGGCATCGACATGAAGTTCGAGTTCGTCCCGTGGACGAGCTATGCCGACCGCTTCCTCAACGAGCTCAACTCGCGCGGCAAGCTCTGCGACCTCATCATCGGCGACAGCCAGTGGGTCGGCGGCGCAGCGGAGAACGGCCATTACGTGAAGCTGAACGACTTCTTCGCGAAGGAAGGCATCAAGATGGATGACTTCGTTCCCGCGACCGTCGTCGGCTATTCCGAATGGCCGAAGAACACGCCGAACTACTGGGCGCTGCCGGCGATGGGCGACGTGGTCGGCTGGACCTACCGCAAGGACTGGTTCCAGCGCCCGGAAATCCAGAAGGAATTCAAGGCGAAGTACGGCTGGGACCTCGACGCGCCGAAGACCTACGACCAGCTCAAGCAGATCGCCGAGTTCTTCCAGAAGCGGCAGATCGACGGCAAGACCGTCTACGGGGCCTCGATCTACACCGAGCGCGGTTCAGAAGGCATCACCATGGGGGTGACCAACGTCCTCTATGATTGGGGCTTCCTGTACGACAATCCCAAGAAGCCCTATGACATGCAGGGCTATGTGAACTCGCCGGACGCCATCAAGGGCCTGGAATTCTACAAGGCGCTCTATGATTGCTGCACACCCCCCGGTGCCTCCAACGTCTATATGGTCGAGGCCGCCGATGCCTTCAAATCCGGCCAGGTGGCGATGCAGATGAACTTCGCCTTCACCTGGCCCGGCCTTTACAAGGACGAGAAGGTGGGCGGCGACCGCATCGGCTTCTTCCCCAATCCGGCGGAGAAGTACCATTTCGCCCAGCTCGGTGGGCAGGGCATCTCGGTCGTGTCCTATTCCGACAAGCGCGACGCCGCGCTTCAGTACATCAAGTGGTTCGCCCAGCCCGAGGTGCAGGCCAAGTGGTGGCAGCTCGGCGGCTATTCCTGCCTGAAGGCGGTGGTCGACGCGCCCGACTTCAAGACAAGCCAGCCCTATGCGCCCGCCTTCCTGGAATCGATGGCGATCGTGAAGGACTTCTGGGCCGAGCCCTCCTATGCCGAACTCCTGCAGGCGATGCAGAAGCGGGTGCATGACTATGTGGTCGCCGGCAAGGGCACGGCGAAGGAAGCGCTCGACGGGCTCGAGAAGGACTGGACCGAGATCTTCAAGGAAGACGGCAAGATCTGAGGCCCTGCCTGCGGCGAACGGCAAAGGGCTGCGTGCTTCGAGACGCGGCGCGTGCCCGCCCCGGTCCTCATGACGACCGTTGTTCCCCGCCGCCTCGTCATCCCGAGGTGCCCGGTAATGCCGGGCCTCGAAGGACGCAGGCCCGGGCCGCCAATGGTTTCCGTGCGCTCCCGATCGTCGGGACCGCTTCCTCCCGATGGCGACCCGGTCCCTCCCGAGACCCGACCGGGTCGCCCCTTTTTC
>JAEYTJ010000384.1 GCA_023434095.1 Pseudomonadota bacterium
CGTTGACCTTCATGTCGTCAGCGATCTCGTAGGTCTTGAGCGGCGTCTTCGCGAGGAAGGGGTAGCCGGGCATGATCGAGCCGGGCACCACCGAGCGCGGATCGGCGAGGTGCTGGCGCTGCCACTCATCGGAGTACTTGTTGCCGACGCGGGCGAGGTCCGGCCCGGTGCGCTTGGAGCCCCACTGGAACGGGCGGTCATACATGCTCTCGGCCGCCAGCGAATAGTGGCCGTAGCGTTCCACCTCGTCGCGCAGCGGGCGGATCATCTGCGAGTGGCAGTTGTAGCAGCCCTCGCGGACATAGATGTTGCGGCCGGCCAGCTCCAGCGGCGTCCAGGGACGCACGCCGGAGACCTTCTCGATCGTGCTCTTGAGGTAGAACAGCGGCACGATCTCCACGAGGCCGCCAATGGCGACCACGATGAGGATGCCGATCATCAGCCAGATCGAGTTCTTCTCGAAGAAGGCGTGCTTGGCCCAGACGGACTTCTTGGTGGCGACTTCAGCCATGATCTGGGTCCTCACTCAGCCGGCACAAGGGACGGGTTGGCGACGCCGGTGCCGGCTTCCGCGAGATCCGGCTGCCGGATGGTCATGTAGATGTTGAACGCCATGATCAGTCCGCCGATCAGGAACAGCACCCCGCCCACCGCGCGGATGATGTAGAAGGGATGCATCGCCTCGACCGTTTCGATGAACGAGTATTCGAGGAAGCCGAGCGAGGTGTAGGCGCGCCACATCAGGCCCTGCAGGATGCCCGACACCCACATCGCCGAGATGTAGAAGACGATGCCGATGGTCGAGATCCAGAAGTGCCAGTTGACGAGGCGCAGCGAATACAGCTCCCGCTTCTGCCAGAGCCACGGCACCAGGCAGTAGAGCGCGCCGAAGGAGATGTAGGCGACCCAGCCGAGCGCACCGGCATGCACATGGCCGATGGTCCAGTCGGTGTAGTGGGAGAGCGAATTGACCGACTTCACCGACATCAGCGGCCCTTCGAAGGTCGCCATGCCGTAGAACGCCACCGACACCACCATCAGGCGCAGCACGGGGTCGGTGCGCAGCTTGTCCCACGCGCCCGACAGCGTCATCAGGCCGTTGATCATGCCGCCCCAGGAGGGCATCCACAGGATGATCGAGAAGGTCATGCCCAGCGTCTGCGCCCAGTCCGGCAGCGCCGTGTAGTGCAGGTGGTGCGGGCCGGCCCAGATGTAGATGAAGATCAGCGCCCAGAAGTGGATGATCGACAGCCGGTAGGAATAGACCGGCCGGTCGGCCCGCTTGGGGATGAAGTAGTACATGATGGCGAGGAAGCCGGCGGTCAGGAAGAAGCCGACCGCGTTATGGCCGTACCACCACTGCACCATCGCGTCCTGCACGCCCGACCAGACGATGTAGGACTTGGGCGAGAACACCGAGACCGGGATGGCGGCATTGTTGCCGAGATGCAGCATCGCGATGGTGACGATGAAGGCGAGGTAGAACCAGTTCGCCACATAGATGTGCGGCTCCCTGCGGCGCCACAGCGTGGCGAGGAACACCAGCAGATAGGTCACCCACACCACGGTCAGCCACAGATCGGCGTACCATTCCGGCTCCGCATATTCCTTCGACTGGGTGATGCCCAGCAGATAGCCCGTGCCGGCGATGACGATGAAGAAATTATAGCCCAGCACCACGAACCACGGCGCGAGATAGCCCGCGAGCCGGGCGCGCGAGGTGCGCTGCACCACATAGAACGAGGTGCCGATCAGCACGTTGCCGCCGAAGGCGAAGATCACCGCCGAGGTGTGCAGCGGGCGCAGCCGGCCGAACGCCGTCCAGGGCAGGTCGAAGTTCAGCGAGGGGAAGGCGAGCTGGAAGGCGATGATGACGCCGACCAGGAAGCCGGCGATGCCCCAGAACATCGCCGCGATGGTGGCGAACTTCACCGGGCCGAAATTGTAGTTCGGCTTGCCGTCGATCTCCCGCGCCGGCAGGGCCGCAGGGCGGTCCACATAGCGGTTGAGGATGACGAACACCGAGGCGATGCTGGCAAAGGCCGAGAGATAGGCGTGGAAGGCATAGGCGGCATCGTGCGTCTTTGCCGCCACGGTGATGCAGGACAGCGCCAGGACCGCGAAGACGAAGGCGAGGCCGCCCTCGCCGAAGGTCATCTTCTTTCCGCTCTGGTCGACGCCCGGCTCGGTGGCACCCGAGCCGCGTCCCTCGCCGGCGGAGCTTTGTAGCTGCGTCATTCGACCCTCCACGTTCCGATCAGGCGATCTGGAACGACTCCATGATGTGGGCTGAGCTTTCGCGCCGCGGACCGCGGGGAACCTTGATCCACATCAAGGCTAAGGGTCTTCACGGACCTGCGAGCCCGGCGGCGGAATGCCGCGACGGCGGGCCTTTGGCGCACACACGCCCCCGGCAGGCCGCCCCGCGCGGCCCTTGCCTCCCCCGCCCGCCCCGCCTACAGACGGTCGGACGCGACAGATGCGCCCATCGCGCATGAGGACGGGACGCCGCGCATGATCCGCTTTCTCTTCCGCTTCGTCGGCCTGTGGGTTGTGGCCGGCGCCTTCGTGGCGCTGGTGCTGGACGGGGTGCGCTCCATCGCCTCGGCGGAGATCGTCACCACCCCGCTCGGCGTCACCTGGCTCGCCGTGGGACCGGACTCGCTCACCCGCTTCCAGGCCTTCGTCACCCGCACCCTCTCCACGACGGCGTGGGACTATCTCGTCGTGCCGGTGCTCGGCGCGCCGCTCTTCCTCGTGCTCGGCATCCTCGGCGCGCTTCTGCTGCTGATCGGCCGCCGTCCGGCGGCGTGATGCCGCGCGCGTGATCCGCGCGGCCGTCACGGGGCCTCGCGCGGCGCGGCCGCACTCCCCATATTGGCGCTATTCCATAAAGGGATTTGCCCCATGTTCTTCTTC
Source organism: Pseudomonadota bacterium (assembly GCA_023434095.1). Lineage (GTDB taxonomy): Bacteria > Pseudomonadota > Alphaproteobacteria > Rhizobiales > Xanthobacteraceae > Ancylobacter. The sequence goes on from JAEYTJ010000384.1 coordinate 2,920, forward strand.
AAGAAGAGTATCGACCTGCCGACCCCTGCGCAGGCGCTGCCCGGCCGCGCCCGCCCGCTGCCCACCGCCGAGACCCATTTCGTCAACGGCCACGCGCTGAAGGGCCCCTACCCCGACGGCTTCGAGACCGCGATCTTCGGCCTCGGCTGCTTCTGGGGCGCCGAGCGCAAGTTCTGGCAGACGCCGGGCGTGTATGTGACCGCCGTCGGCTACATCAACGGCATCACCCCGAACCCGACCTATGAGGAGACCTGCACCGGCCTCACCGGCCATGCCGAGGCGGTGCTGGTGGTCTATGATCCCGCGACGATCAGCTACGAGCAGCTGCTCAAGCTGTTCTGGGAGAACCACGACCCCACGCAGGGCATGCGTCAGGGCAACGATGTCGGCACCACCTATCGCT
>JAEYTJ010000006.1 GCA_023434095.1 Pseudomonadota bacterium
GGCCGGAGGAATGCGGGCCGCGATAGCCGGAGATTTCCCCGCGCACCCGCACATGGCCGAAAGCGTCCTCCACCGTGCGCTTGAGCGCGCCGGAGAGTTCCGAGACGGACCAGTCGGCGGCGTTGGAGACGGGCGATTCGGAAAGGCTGTCGGACATGAGGGAGTGATAGTGGGTTTTGACCGGGGCGGAAACGGGGCGGCCCTCCACGTCATCCCGGGAACGCCGTCATCCTGAGGTGCGAGCGTAGCGAGCCTCGAAGGATGGTCGTCCTGGCGCCCAGCGACGAACATCCTTCGAGCCCCGGCCGCCGGCCGGGCACCTCAGGATGAGGTTGATCGGCTGATCGGGCGCACCCTCTCCACACCTTGATCCCCGTCCCTGCCCGGCCTAGGTTGCGCGCCTTCTCAAGCCAACCGCCGGCTCATCCATGATCGATCCCGCCCTGCCGCCGCATATGCGCCCCGACAAGTCGTTTCAGGGGCTCATCCTCGCGCTCCATGCCTTCTGGGCGGACAAGGGCTGCGTGGTGCTTCAGCCCTACGACATGGAAGTCGGCGCCGGCACCTTCCACCCCGCCACCACGCTGCGCGCCCTCGGCCCGCTGCCGTGGAAGGCCGCCTATGTGCAGCCCTCGCGCCGCCCCAAGGACGGGCGCTATGGCAAGAACCCGAACCGGCTGCAGCACTATTACCAGTACCAGGTGATCCTGAAGCCCTCCCCTGCCGACCTGCAGGACCTCTACCTCGCCTCGCTCTCGGCCATCGGCATCGACCTCAACCTGCACGATGTGCGCTTCGTCGAGGACGATTGGGAAAGCCCGACGCTCGGCGCCTGGGGCCTCGGCTGGGAGTGCTGGTGCGACGGCATGGAGGTGAGCCAGTTCACCTATTTCCAGCAGGTCGCCGGCTTCGAATGCGCGCCCGTTGCGGGCGAGCTGACCTATGGGCTGGAACGCCTCGCCATGTATGTGCAGGGGGTCGAGAACGTCTACGACCTCAATTTCAACGGCCGCGAGGGTGACGAGAAGGTCACCTATGGCGACGTGTTCCTGCAGGCGGAAGAGGAATATTCCCGGCACAATTTCGAGCATGCCGACACCGACATGCTGTTCGAGCAGTTCCGCATGGCCGAAAGCGCGGCGGCGAAATATCTCGACGCCGGCTGGGAAGACGGCAGCAAGACCCGCCATTTGATGGCGCAGCCGGCCTATGACCAGTGCATCAAGGCCAGCCACGTGTTCAACCTCCTGGACGCGCGCGGGGTGATCTCCGTTACCGAGCGCCAGAGCTACATCCTGCGCGTGCGCGAGCTGGCCAAGGCCTGCGGCGCGGCCTGGCTGGCCACAGAGGCGGGCGGCACTCCCGCCGCCTGATCCCCGCTTTCCCATCCCCGCCCGGAGCGACGCCCATGTCCAGCCTCGACGTCGCGTCCTACGGCGACAGCCCTCCGGCGGAGGCGCCGGCCGGCCGGCGCGCGCTGCTGGCCGGGGCGCTCGGCAACGCGCTGGAATGGTACGACTTCGCCGCCTATGGCTTCCTCGCCGCGATCTTCGCGACCAACTTCTTTCCCGGCAGCGACGCCTTTGTCGGACTGATCGCCGCCTTCGGCGTGTTCGCCGCGTCCTTCATCATGCGGCCGGTGGGCGGCGTGCTGTTCGGCCATATCGGCGACCGCTACGGGCGCCGCCACGCGCTGTTCATCTCCGCCGCCATGATGACCGGCTCCACCGTCGTCATCGGCCTGCTGCCGACCTACGCGACGATCGGCGCCGCCGCGCCGCTCTTGCTGCTGGTGCTGCGGCTGCTGCAGGGGCTTTCCATCGGCGGCGAATACACGACGTCGGCGATCTTCCTGGCGGAGAATGCCGATGCGCGCCGGCGCGGGCTCATCGCCTCCTTCGCCGGCTGCGGCGCCTCGGGCGGCACGCTGCTCGGCTCGGCGGTGGGCGCCGTCACCGCCACGCTGATGAGCACCGACGACCTCGTCGCCTGGGGCTGGCGCATCCCGTTCCTGCTCGGCATCGTGCTCGGCGGGTTCACGCTCTATCTGCGCAGTTCGTCCATCGAGCACGCGCCGGCGCCGCGGCACCGCCCCGGCCGTCTGCCGCTGGTCGAGGCGCTCCGCGTGGACGGGCGCGAGATGATCCGCGCGGCGGTGCTCAACCTCACCCTCGGCGTCAGCTTCTACATGCTGTTCGTCTATCTCACGACCTATATGCAGCAGGTCGACCATCTCGACGAACGGGTCTCGCTGCAGATCAACACCATCAGCATGGTGGCGGTGCTGGCGCTGGCACCGATGTTTGCCGCGCTGTCGGACCGCATCGGGCGCAAGCCCGTGGTGTGCGGCGGGCTGATCGGCCTCGTCCTGTTCTCCTGGCCGCTGTTCCGCCTGCTCGATTCCGGCGTGGCGGAGAACGCGCTCGTCGGCCAGCTCGGCTTTGCCCTGCTCGTCGCCGCCTATGCCGGGCCGATGCCCTGCGTGCTGGTGGAGATGTTCCGCCCGGCGACGCGCTGCAGCGCGCTCTCGCTCAGCTACAATCTCGCCCTCGGCCTTGCCGGCGGCACCGCGCCGATGGTGGCGGTGTATCTCGTGGACCGCGAGCAGTTCGACATGGGACCGGCCGCCTATCTCATCGCCGTGGCGGCGGTCTCGCTCGTTGCCGCGCTGACGATGAAGGAAACCCGCGGCCGGCCGCTTTCCTGAACGAGACGCCTCCCCTCGCCGGGCGCGACGTGCTAGGGCGTCGCGCGACCTTCCCGCAACGGCGCGCGCCGCGAGGTGCCGCCCGCCAGCCGACGTGACGCAGCGCCATGCCCGATCTCCTGCTCGAACTGTTCTGCGAAGAAATCCCCGCCCGCATGCAGGCCGGCGCGGCGGAGAACCTGCGCAAGCTCGTCACCGACGCGCTGGTCGAGCGGGGCCTCGTCTATGAGGGCGCCAAGGCCTTCGTCACCCCGCGCCGGCTGGCGCTGGCGGTGCACGGCCTGCCCGCCCAGCAGCCCGACACGCATGAGGAGCGCAAGGGTCCGCGCGTCGGCGCCCCGCAGGGGGCGATCGACGGCTTCCTGAAGGCGGCCGGCCTCTCCTCCATCGAGCAGGCCAGCATCGAGAGCGACCCGAAGAAGGGCGAGTTCTATGTCGCCCGCCTCCACAGGCATGGCCGGCCGACGCCGGAGGTGGTGGCCGAGATCGTACCCGCCGTCATCCGCGCCTTCCCCTGGCCGAAGTCCATGCGCTGGGGCAAGGGCTCGACCAGCCCGAACGCGCTGCGCTGGGTGCGCCCGCTGCAGTCGATCCTCTGCACCTTCGGCCCCGAGACCGAGGAGCCGGAAGTGGTGGCCTTCGAGATCGACGGCATCCGCTCGGGCGACACCACGCGCGGCCACCGCTTCCTCTCGGAAGGCGCCATCCGCGTGCGCCGGCTGGAGGACTGGATGGCGAAGCTGGAGGCCGCCTTCGTGGTGGTGGACCGCGAGCGGCGCAAGGACATCATCCTCAACGACGCCAAGGACCTCGCTTTGGCGCAGGGGCTTGAGCTGGTGGAGGATGCCGGCCTGCTCGACGAGATCGCCGGGCTGGTGGAATGGCCCGTCGTGCTGATGGGGGCGTTCGACCCGGCCTTTCTCGACGTGCCGGACGAGGTGGTGCGCGCCACCATCCGCGCCAACCAGAAATGCTTCGTGTTGAAGGACCCGGCCACCGGCCGCCTCGCCAACAGGTTCGTGCTGGTGTCGAACCTTGCCGCCAGCGACGGCGGCGCGGCGATCGTCGCCGGCAATGAGCGCGTCATCCGCGCCCGGCTGTCGGACGCCAAGTTCTTCTGGGAGACCGACAAGAAGACCAATGCCACGGTCTCGCTGGAAGACCGGCTGGCGAAGTTCGGCAACGTCACCTTCCACGAGAAGCTCGGCTCGCAGTTGGAGCGCATCCGCCGCATCGCCGCGCTGGCCCGCGAACTCGCGCCGCTGGTCGGCGCCGACCCGGAGCTGGCCGAACAGGCCGCGCTCTATGCCAAGAGCGACCTGCGCACCGAAGTGGTGGGCGAATTCCCCGAGGTGCAAGGGCTGATGGGCCGCTACTACGCCCGGCTGGAAGGCCTGCCGGAAGAAATCGCCGCCGCGGCGGAAGAGCATTACAAGCCGCAGGGCCCGACCGACCGCGTTCCGACCGCCCCGGTCTCCGTCGCCGTGGCGCTGGCCGACAAGCTCGACACGCTGGTCGGCTTCTGGGCCATCGACGAAAAGCCGACCGGGAGCAAGGACCCCTACGCCCTACGCCGCGCCGCGCTGGGCGTGGTGCGGATCGTGTTGGAAAACGGGTTGACGGTGAATCTCCAGACCGCGATCATAGCTGCCTACTCCCCTATACTGGGGAAGAAGTACTACGACTCGGCGGCCAGAGAGCTCCGCGACATTGAGATCATCGCTGACCGAATGGGTAGCGATGATCTGACCAGCTACGCGGTCAGCTTTTCGGGAAGCGTGAAAGCGGTCGACCCCTCTCAAGATATCATTCCGGGCTATGAGGGCGTTGCGCAGGATTTGGCCGCCGACCTCCTCTCCTTCTTCGCCGACCGCCTGAAGGTCCACCTCCGCGAAGCCGGTGCCCGCCATGATCTCGTCGATGCTGTCTTCGCCCTTCCCGGCCAGGACGACCTCCTGCTCGTGGTGAAGCGGGTCGAGGCGCTCGGCCGCTTCCTTTCCACCGAGGACGGCAAGAACCTGCTCGCCGGCACCAAGCGCGCGGCGAATATTCTGCGCATCGAGGAGAAGAAGGACGGCGTCACCTATGAGGGCGGCGTCGACATGGTGCTGCTGCACGAGCCGGAAGAGCGCGCGCTGGCCGACGCCATCGCCGCGCTCGGCCCGCAGATCGAGGCGGCGCTGGCTCGTGAGGATTTCGAGGCGGCCATGGCGCTGATCGCGCAGCTGCGCGCGCCGGTCGACGCCTTCTTCGAGAAGGTGACGGTGAACGCGGAAGACCCGGCGCTGCGGGTCAACCGGCTGCGCCTGCTCGCCGACATCCGCGCCGCCACCCGCGCCATCGCCGATTTCGAGCGCATCGAGGGGTAGGGACGCGGCCCGCGCCGTCAGCCGCACCGCTGCTCGGCCCTCGCCGTCATCCCCGGGCTTGACCCGGGGATCCATGACTCGGACGCCCGGCCCGTCATGCTGAGGTGGCGCCCGGCACGGGCGGCCTCGAAGCACGCAGGAGCCGTTCCGCTGGCGCGTGCAGACGGCCACCCTTCGAGGCGCGCGCCTCGGGACGACGTTGCGCAGGATCACGGGAGGCTTCGTGAGCCCCATCCCCCGCTTGCGCAGCCTTGAGGGCGGAACCATCCTGCCGGGCGCGGCTTATGTCGCTACCACCCAGCGGAGCGTCCCATGGACATCAATATCGTCGCCATCCAGCCGATCGTCGCGCTCATCGCCGGCATCCTGATCCTCGTGATGCCGCGGCTGCTCAACTTCATCGTCGCGATCTATCTGATCTTCATCGGCATTGTCGGCCTGCTCGGCCCCGGCGGGGTCGACAATATCGGCCAGCGCCTCGGACTGTAAGCCTCGGTCGATCGAAAGAGAGCCCCGCCCGGCGTGCCGGGCAGGGCTACGGTCGCGCGCTCAGACCCGCTCGCCCCCGCGCATGGCGTCCACGCTCCACGGGCCGGGGCCGGCGAAGGTGAGGTAGAAGAACACGAAGCAGTACAGCGCCGCGAGTTCGCCGCCATTGAGGATGGGGAAGAAGTTCTGCGGCGCGTGCACCAGGAAATACGCCACCGCCGTCATGCCGGAGAGGATGAAGGCGGTCGGGCGCGAGAACAGCCCGATCAGCAGCAGCGCGCCGCCGACCAGCTCGATGATGCCCGCGATGCCCGGCATCGAGGTGAGGCTGACCCCGGTCATCTGCGTCGCGGGGAAGCCGAGCACCTTGGTGGTGCCATGCTGGAGAAGCAGCAGCGCCGCGGCGATGCGCAGCAGGCTGAGGATGTGGGGGGCCAGTCGCGTCAAAGTGCCATTCATGGAAGTCGCCCTCGGGCTTGGGGGTTGCCGGCGCCCGGAGCCTGCCCGAACCGCGCGCGTCGGGCAATCGCGGGAGCGTCCCGGTTATGGCGCATGGCACAAAGTTCATGACGCATGTGCGAATGATGGATTGAAGGGAAGACCTCAAGACGCTAGACCAAGCGTGGGAAAAAGCGCGGGAGTTTTTTGGACTCCGGTCTCAACCCGTTGGCGTTGCGTGCATTTCAGCCATGGCTGAATTTCCATCACGGTGCGGGGCTGCCGGTGGCTCCACCCAACAGGGCTTCTGAAATGACGAAATGGGTCTACACCTTCGGCGACGGCACTGCGGAAGGTGCGGCGGAGATGCGCAACCTGCTCGGCGGCAAGGGCGCGAACCTCGCGGAAATGTCGAATCTCGGTCTGCCGGTGCCTCCCGGCTTCACCATCTCGACCGAGGTGTGCACCTCTTACTACGCCAATGGCAACGTCTATCCGGACAGCCTGAAGGGCGATGTCGATGCCGCGCTCGCCCATGTCGGCCGGCTGGCGGGCCGGACCTTCGGTGACCCCGCCAACCCGCTGCTCGTCTCCGTGCGCTCGGGCGCCCGCGCCTCGATGCCCGGCATGATGGACACGGTGCTCAATCTCGGGCTGAACGACGTCACCGTCGAGGCGCTGGCCGCCTCCTCCGGCGATGCGCGCTTCGCCTATGACAGCTACCGCCGCTTCATCCAGATGTACTCCAACGTGGTGCTGGACTTCCCGCACCATCACTTCGAGGAGGTGCTGGACGGCTTCAAGGGCGACCACGGCTACAGCCTCGACACCGACCTCTCCGCCGAGGACTGGAAGGAGATCGTCTCACGCTACAAGGCGCTGGTGGCGCATGAGCTGGGCAAGCCCTTCCCGCAGGACCCGCACGACCAGCTCTGGGGCGCCATCGGCGCCGTGTTCGGCTCGTGGATGAACCAGCGCGCCATCGTCTATCGCCGCCTGCACCAGATCCCGGAAAGCTGGGGCACGGCGGTGAACGTGCAGGCCATGGTGTTCGGCAATATGGGCGAGACCTCCGCCACCGGCGTCGCCTTCACCCGCAACCCCTCCACCGGCGAGAACGCGCTCTATGGCGAGTTCCTCATCAACGCCCAAGGCGAGGATGTGGTGGCCGGCATCCGCACGCCGCAGAACATCACCGAGGCCGCGCGCATCGGCGCCGGTTCCGACAAGCCCTCCATGGAGAAGGCGCTGCCGGAGGTCTACACCGAGTTCGTCCGCATCGCGGGGGTGCTGGAAGGCCACTACCGCGACATGCAGGATCTCGAATTCACCGTCGAGCGCGGCAAGCTGTGGATGCTGCAGACCCGCTCGGGCAAGCGCACCGCCAAGGCGTCGCTGCGCATCGCGGTGGAGCTCGCCCATGACGGCGTCATCACCCGCGAGGAAGCGATCGGCCGCGTCGACCCTGCCGCGCTCGACCAGCTGCTGCACCCGATGCTCGACCCCAAGGCCGACAAGAAGGTGATCGGTTCGGGCCTGCCGGCCTCCCCCGGTGCCGCCTCGGGCGAGATCGTGTTCTCCGCCGACGAGGCGGAGCTTTTGAAGACGCAGGGCCGCAAGGTCATTCTGGTGCGCATCGAGACCTCGCCGGAAGACATTCACGGCATGCACGCCGCGCAAGGCATCCTCACCACGCGCGGCGGCATGACCTCGCACGCCGCCGTGGTGGCCCGCGGCATGGGCAAGCCCTGCGTCTGCGGCGCCGGCACCATCCGCGTCGACTATGCCGCCGGCACGCTCACCTCGGGCGGGGTGACGCTGAAGAAGGGCGACATCCTCACCATTGACGGCGCCACCGGACAGGTGATCGCCGGCGCGGTGCCCACCCTGCAGCCGGAACTGTCGGGCGAGTTCGCCACCCTGATGGGCTGGGCGGACGGGGTGCGCCGGCTGAAGGTGCGCGCCAATGCGGAAACGCCGCTGGACGCCCGCACCGCGAAGAATTTCGGCGCCGAGGGCATCGGCCTCTCGCGCACCGAGCACATGTTCTTCGAGGGCGACCGCATCCGTTCCGTGCGCGAAATGATCCTCGCCGACGACGAGAAGGGTCGCCGCGCCGCGCTCGCCAAGCTGCTCGCCGCGCAGCGCTCGGACTTCCAGGAGCTGTTCGAGATCATGGACGGGCTGCCGGTGACCATCCGCCTGCTCGACCCGCCGCTGCACGAATTCCTGCCGCACACCGACGCCGACATCGCCGAGGTGGCGCAGGGGCTCGGGGTCAGCGCCGCGAAGCTCGCCGCCCGCAAGCGGGAGTTCGACGAGTTCAACCCGATGCTCGGCTTCCGCGGCTGCCGCCTCGCCATCGCCTTCCCGGAAATCGCCGAGATGCAGGCCCGCGCCATCTTCGAGGCGGCGGTGGCGGCGCAGAAGACCACGGGCAAGCCTGTGGTGCCGGAAATCATGGTGCCGCTGATCACCGGCAAGCGGGAGTTCGACCTCGTCAAGCACGACATCGACACGGTGGCGAAGAAGGTGGAGGCCGAGACCGGCATCACGCTCGACTATCAGGTTGGCACCATGATCGAGCTGCCGCGTGCCGCGCTGAAGGCGGGCGAGATCGCCGAGACGGCGGAGTTCTTCTCCTACGGCACCAACGACCTCACCCAGACCACCTACGGCATTTCCCGCGACGATGCCGGCACGTTTCTGGGCACCTATATCGCCAAGGGAATCTTCGAGGTGGACCCCTTCGTGTCCATCGACACGGAGGGCGTGGGCGAACTGGTGAAGATCGCCACCGAGCGCGGCCGCGCCGTGCGCCCGAAGCTCAAGCTCGGCATCTGCGGCGAGCATGGCGGCGACCCGGCCTCGGTCGCCTTCTGCGAGGACGTGGGGCTCGACTACGTGTCCTGCTCGCCCTTCCGGGTGCCGATCGCCCGGCTGGCCGCGGCCCAGGCCGCTCTGAAGACCCAAGCCGCCAGCCTGGCGTGAGCCTGCACTGAGCCGTCATCCCGGCCAGCGAAGCGCGAGCCGGGATGACGGCGTGGAGCGGCGTTAGCTCGCCGTTCAGCGTCTGCGAACCAGCCAGCCGTGGATGCCCGGGCTTGACCCGGGCATGACGATGTCCCAGCTGCGACACGAATAATGGATACCCGGGTCAAGTCCGCGGATGACGTGCGCGCGGGTATCCGCCCTCTCACCCGCCCTTCGCTGCCGCCTTGAGCGCGTACAGCGCCTCAAGCGCCTCGCGCGGGGTCATCTCGTCGGGGTGGAAGCCGTCCAGCGCCGCCTTCACCGCTGCCGCCACCGGGTCGGCCTTTACTGAAGGGGCGGCAGGAGGCGGGGCGCGGTTGAGGGCGGCGAAGAGGGGGAGGTCGTCGAGAATGCGCTGGGTCGGGGCGGCGCGGTCGGCGGATTCCAGTTCGGTCAGCACGGCGCGGGCACGTTCCACCACGGCGTACGGCAGGCCGGCGAGCTTGGCCACCTGGATACCATAGGAACGGTCCGCCGCCCCCGGCACCACCTCGTGCAGGAAGATCACCTCGCCCTCCCATTCCTTCACCTTCACCGTCGCGTTGACGAGGCGGCCGAGGCGCTGGGACAGTGCGGTGAGCTCGTGGAAATGGGTGGCGAACAGGCCGCGGCAGCGATTGGCCTCGTGCAGGTGCTCCAGGCTCGCCCAGGCAATGGACAGGCCGTCGAAGGTGGCGGTGCCGCGCCCGATCTCGTCGAGGATCACCAGCGAGCGCTCGGTCGCCTGGTTGAGGATGGCGGCGGTTTCCACCATCTCGACCATGAAAGTGGAGCGCCCGCGCGCCAGATCGTCCGCCGCACCGACGCGGGAGAACAGCCGGTCGACCACGCCGATGCGCGCCAGTCGTGCCGGTGTGAACGCGCCGGCCTGGGCGAGGATGGCGATGAGCGCGTTCTGGCGCAGGAAGGTCGACTTGCCCGCCATGTTGGGGCCGGTGACCAGCCAGATGCGGCCGGCACGGGCCCCCTCGGGCGGGGAGAGTTCGCAGTCATTGGCGACGAACGGCCCCCCATCCCGCCGCAGCGCCTGTTCCACGACAGGGTGGCGCCCGCCCTCGATGCGGAAATCGAGGCCGTCATGCACCTCCGGGCGCACATGATTCTCGTCCACGGCGAGCTTGGCGAGGCCGGCGGTGACGTCGATGACGGCGAGCGCCTCGGCGCAGGCGCGGATCGCCTCGGTCTCGGCCGTCACGGTGGCGACGAGGTCGTCGAACAGCCCCTGCTCCAGCGCCAGCGCCCGCTCGCCGGCGCTGGCGATCTTCGCTTCCAGCTCGGCGAGCTCGGTGGAGGTGAAGCGCATCGCCCCCGCCATGGTCTGGCGGTGCATGAAGACGGCGTCGAAGGGCGGCTCGCGCAGCCGGTCGGCATTCTGCTGGCTGACCTCGACGAAATAGCCGAGCACCGCATTGTGCCGAATCTTGAGCGCGCGGACCCCGGTTT
>JAEYTJ010000011.1 GCA_023434095.1 Pseudomonadota bacterium
CCAGGCCCTTGATGACCTGCTGGTAGTCGATGCCGATGCCCAGAATCGACATGCCGTTGTTCATCACGCCCATGATGAGCGCGCCGATGACCGCCCCGCCCACACGGCCGACGCCGCCATAGGCCGAGGCGCCGCCAATGAAGCAGGCGGCGATCACGTCCAGCTCGAAGCCGAGGCCCGCTTTCGGCGTCGCGGTGTTGAGCCGCGCGGCGAAGACGAGGCCGGCCAGCGCCGCCAGCACGCCCATATTGACGAAGGTGAGGAAGGTGAGCCGCTCGGTCTTGATGCCCGACAGCTTCGCCGCCTTCTCGTTGCCGCCGACGGCGTAAATCTGCCGTCCGATGGTGGTGCGGGTGGTCACGAACGCATAGAGCGCGATCAGCGCCGTCATGATCACCAGCACGTTCGGCAGGCCGCGATGCGAGGCGATGAGATAGGCGAAATAGAGGATGACGGCGAACAGCAGCGCGTTCTTGGCGAGGAAGAAGCCGTAGGGCTCGGTGTGGATGTGGTGCGCCTCCTGCCGGGCGCGGCCGCGGAAGTTCAGCCACACCATGGCCAGCGCCAGCGCTGCGCCGATGGCCAGCGAGGTCGGGTAGAGGGTACCGGCGTCCGGCACCAGCTCCGGAATGAAGCCGGAGGAGAGCTTCTGGAAGGTGGGCGGGAAGGGGCCGACCGACTGTCCCGCCAGGATCGCCAGCGCCAGCCCCTTGAACACCAGCATGCCGGCAAGGGTGACGATGAAGGACGGAATCCTGAAATAGGCCACCCAATAGCCCTGCGCGGCGCCGATCAGCCCGCCCAGCGCCAGGCAGATCAGCGTCGCGGGGATGTAGTGGACGCCGAACTTCACCATCAGCACCGCCGCCACCGCGCCGATGAACCCCGCCACCGAACCGACGGACAGGTCGATATGACCGGTGACGATGACCAGCAGCATGCCCAGCGCCATGATGACGATGTAGCTGTTCTGCAGCACGAGATTGGTGAGGTTGAGCGGGCGCATCAGCGTGCCGTTCGTCACCACCTCGAAGAAGATCATGATGGCGAAGAGCGAGATCAGCATCCCGTATTCGCGCAGATTGTTCTTCAGGAAGCCCGCATGCTGCGGCTTGTCCTTGAGAGCGGTGTCGCTCATGCCAATGCCTCCATCGGGCGTTGCTCTGCCTTGCGCATGATGGCGCGCATGATCTTCTCCTGCGAAGCCTCGGCGCCGGAGAACTCACCGACAAAGGCGCCCTCGTTCATCACGCAGATGCGGTCGCAGATGCCGAGCAGTTCCGGCATCTCGGAGGAGATCACCACCACGCCCTTGCCGGCATCCGCCAGCTCGTTGATGATGCAGTAGATTTCGTATTTTGCGCCGACATCGATGCCGCGCGTGGGCTCATCGAGGATCAGCACCTTGGGGTCGGTGAACAGCCATTTCGACAGCACCACCTTCTGCTGGTTGCCGCCGGAGAGCTTGCCGGTTTCCTGGAACACGCTGTGGCAGCGTATGCGCATGCGGGCGCGGTAGTCGGAGGCGACGCGCAGCTCCTGCAGGTCGTCGATCACCCGCCCCGGCGCGACGGCCGGCAGGTTGGCGAGCGTGACGTTCTTGCGGATGTCTTCGGCCAGCAGGAGGCCGAGCTGCTTGCGGTCCTCGGTGACATAGGCGAGGCCGGCATCGATGGCGCGGCGCACGGTGGAGAGGTCCACCTCCTGCCCCTCCATCTCGGCCCGGCCGCTGATCTTCTGCCCCCAGGAGCGGCCGAAGATGCTCATGGCGAATTCGGTCCGCCCGGCGCCCATGAGCCCGGCAATGCCGACGATCTCGCCGCGCCGCACCTCGAAATCGACATTGCGGATGACCTGCCGGTCGGAATGCAGCGGGTGATATGCCGACCAGCCGCTCACCTTGAAGATCGGCCCGCCAATGGAGGGCTCGCGCTTGGGGTAGCGGTGTTCGAGATCGCGATCGACCATTTTCGAAATGATGCGATCTTCCTCCACCGCGCCGTCATGGCAGTCGAGCGTGTCGACGGTGCGCCCGTCGCGCAGCACGGTGATGCGGTCGGCGACCTTGGAGACCGCGTTGAGCTTGTGCGAGATGAGGATGGAGGCGATGCCCTGCGCCTTGAACTCGAGCAGGAGATCGAGAAGCGCCGCGCTGTCCTTTTCCGACAGGCTGGCGGTGGGCTCGTCGAGAATGAGCAGGCGCACCTTCTTCGACAGCGCCTTGGCGATCTCCACCAGCTGCTGCTTGCCCACCCCGATATTGGTCACGAGCGTGTCCGGGGATTCGTCGAGCCCGACCTTGGCCAGCAGTTCCTTCGTTCGCCGGTGGACCGCGCCGCGGTCGATGACGCCGAAGCGGCCGGGCGGGTTGGCGATGAAGATGTTCTCGGCGATGGAGAGCAGCGGAACCAGCGCCAGCTCCTGATGTATGATGATGATGCCCAGCGCTTCCGAGTCGGTGATGTCGCTGAAGCGGCGCTCCTCGCCGTCGAAGACGATGGCGCCCTCATAGGAGCCGTGCGGGTAGACCCCGCTCAGCACCTTCATCAGCGTCGACTTGCCCGCCCCGTTCTCGCCGACGAGGGCATGGATCTCGCCCGGGCGGACGGCGAAGGTGACATCGCTCAGCGCCCTCACTCCCGCGAAGTGCTTGCTGATGCCCTGCATTTCCAGAAGAGCGTTCATGGCGCGCTCCAAAAGCCGCTCCGCGCCGGCATGAGGCCGGCGCGGCATTCGGCGGGTAGGGAGGGGGTCAGTTGATCTGGCCCGGCTTGTAGTAGCCCGAGCCGATCAGCACGGCTTCCCAGTTGTCCTTGTCGACCACGACGGGCTTGAGCAGGTAGGAGGGCACGACCTTGACGCCGTTATTGTAGGTCTTGGTGTCGTTGACCGTCGGTTCCTTGCCGGACAGGGTGGCGTCGACCATGTCGGCTGTCACCTTGGCGAGTTCGCGCGTGTCCTTGAAGATGGTGGAGTACTGCTCGCCGGCGAGGATGGACTTCATCGACGGCACTTCGGCGTCCTGGCCGGTGACGACGGGCATCTTCATGTTGCCCGAGCCGTAGCCCACGCCCTTCAGCGAGGACAGGATGCCGATGGACAGGCCGTCATAGGGCGAGAGCACGCCGTTGAGCGTCTTGTCGGAGTAGTAGGCGCTCAGCAAATTGTCCATGCGGGCCTGGGCGGTGGCGCCGTCCCAGCGCAGGGTCGAGACCTTGTCCATGCCCATCTGGCCGGAGGCGACCTTGAGCGTGCCGTTGTCGATGAGCGGCTTCAGCACCGACATGGCGCCGTCGTAGAAGAAATAGGCGTTGTTGTCGTCCGGCGAGCCGCCGAACAGCTCGATGTTGAAGGGGCCCTTGTTCTCGGGATAGCCGAGGCCCTTGAGCAGCGACTGCGCCTGCAGCACGCCGACCTGGAAATTGTCGAAGGTCGCGTAGTAGTCGACATTCGGCGTCTCGCGGATCAGGCGGTCATAGGCGATGACCTTGATGCCCTTGTCATGCGCCTGCTTCAGCACGTCCGAGAGCGTGGTGCCGTCGATCGAGGCGATGACCAGCACCTTCGCGCCCTTGGTCACCATGTTCTCGATCTGCGAGAGCTGGTTGGGAATGTCGTCCTCGGCATATTGCAGGTCGGTGTTGTAGCCGCGCTCCTTCAGCACCTTCACCATGTTGTCGCCGTCGGCGATCCAGCGGGCGGAGGATTTGGTGGGCATGGCGATGCCGACCGTGCCCTTGTCCGCCGCCGCGGCGGGAAGGGCGAGAGCCAGCGCGCCGAGCGCGAAGGCAGTTGCGGAGAAAAGCGTCGTCAGGCGTTTCATCGTCAGCTCCTTGAGCGTTTCGCGTTTCGGTCGTTCAGCGGTCGCCTTGGGCGTCCCGGGTTGTTGGCGGGGAGTCCCGCGGAGGGGCGCGCGGCTCATCCGCCGGCGCCGCGTGTCTCGGTGGAAGGAAAGGCGAGGTCATAGGCCGCGACCACGGCGCGCGCCTTCGCCCGCACCTCGGCGGCGGTCGCGCCGGGGCGGTAGAGGCTGGAGCCGAGGCCGAAGGTGCGGATGCCCGCAGCCGCATAGGCGGCGAATTCCTTCTCGCCGACCCCGCCCACCGCGCCGATCACCGTTCCCGGCGGCAGAACCACCGAAATGGCCTGGATGATCGATGGGCCGAGAAGGTTGGCGGGGAAGAATTTGAGCCCCGAGGCCCCCGCCTTCAGCGCCGCGAAGGCTTCCGTGGGGGTCAGCACGCCGGGCATGGTGACCATGCCGTGGCGGCCGGCGCGGGCAATCACCTGCGGGTCGACATTCGGGCTTACCATGAGCCGCCCGCCGGCGTAGTTGAGCAGGTCGACCTGCTCGATGGTGAGCACGGTGCCCGCGCCGATGAGCACGCCCTTTGGGGCAAGGCGCGCAGCGGTCTCGATGGAGGCGAAGGGGTCCGGCGAGTTGAGCGGAATCTCGATCGCCTCCAGCCCTTCCTCGATCAGCGCGCCGACGATCGCCTCCGCCTCCTCCGGGCGCAGGCCGCGCAGGATGGCGACAAGGCCGCGCCTTAGTGAGGGCCAGGCGATGCGGGGCGCAAAACCGGCGTTCATGCGGTGATCCTTTCCAGCCGGAACGCCTTGAGGGCAGCGGCGTGCAGGCCGGCACGCACGCAGGTCTCGGCGTCGTGAAGGGTGACGGGGCCGAAGCCGGCCCGTGCCAGCGCGGCCCGATAGAGCGCCGCCGCCGCACCGGAGGCGATGAGCGCCACCGGACCCCGGCCGGCGACGCGCGCGGCGCCCGCGAGTTCCGCGCCAAGCAGCAGGCCGGAAAGCCGCGCCAGCGTGGCGTCAGGCTTCGCGCCCTCCAGCAGCCAGCCGGCGCGCAGGCGAAACAGCGCGTTGCCCAGCAGTTCCGGCGCGGCGAGGCCGTCATCGACGCCCTGCGCGAATTCCGGGGCGGCAGGGTCCACCTGCCCCGCTCCCTCGACCGAAGGCGCGACGACGGAAGCGCTGCGCAGCAGATGGAACAGTTCCCCGGTCAGGAAGGTGGCGAAGCCCTGCACGGCGCCGCCTTCCACCCGCACCCATTTGGAATGGGTGCCGGGCAGGCAGGCGATGCCTTCGAAGCCGGCGCGGATCAGCGGCAGCAGCTGGGTCTCCTCGCCGCGCATGACATCGGCTCCCGCCGCGCCGCGCTGGGCGATGCCGGGCAGGATGCGGATGAGACGCCGCGCGGACGGCACATGCGCCGCCTTCTCGGTCAGCCCGTCGAGCCCGGCGGGGGTGGCGACATAGGCCGCCTCCACCCAGCCGGCGCGCGAGCCGACCATGCCGCACATCATGACCGGCACGCCCTCGCCGATGCCGAGCGCGTCGAGATGGGCGTCGAGCACGCGCTCGAAGCCCTCAGTGCCCGACGCCCCCAGCCCCTGCGCGCTGCGCCGCTCGGCCAGCACCGCGCCGTCGCGGTCCAGCGCCCATAGGCGGAAGCTCGACGTGCCCCAGTCGACGGCGATGTGCGACACGCCGCCCATCACAGCGCTCCCAGCCGGATGCGCGGCTCGGCACGGCCGGTGGCGCCGATGTCGATGAGGAAGGTGCGTCCATGCTCCGGGTCGGCGGCGCGGGCGTCCGCATCCATGTGCTGCCATGCCGAGGTGACGAGCACGCGGTCGAAGTCCCGTCCGACAAAGACCGGGCAACTGGTCTGCCGCGCCGGGGTCGGCACGCTGCGCACGAGGTCGCCCGCCGGGGAATATGCGTTGAGCCGCGCCCCGCCCCAGATGGCGCACCAGATCAAGCCCTCGGCGTCAGTGACGGCACCGTCCATCCCGCCTTCGCCGCCATGGCGGTGGAGAAGGGTGGGGGCTTCCAGCGGCAGGCCGGAGCCGGGATCGAGCCGCACCCGATAGAGTTCGCCAATCGCCGTGTCAGCGAAATAGCCGATGGCCCCATCGGGCGAAAAGCAGATGGCGTTGGGAATGGTGACGGCGGGAAACAGCGGGATCACCGCGCCGGCATGGAAGGCATAGACGGTGCCGGCACCGGTCTCAGCGTCGCGGCCCATGGTGCTGAACCAGAAGGTGCCTGAAGGGTGGACGCGGGCGTCGTTGGAGCGGGTGCCGGCGTTGTCCGCCTCGACAGCGGCGAGCGTCTCCAGCCGGCCGCTGCCGATGTCGCGCAGCATCAGCCCGGCCTCGGTGGCGAGCAACTGGCGCTCGGCATCGACAACAGCCAGCGCGCTCGCCATCACCGGCAGCGCGTGCACGGCGATCTCGCCCGTGGCGAGCCGCGCCTCGTAGAGCCGCTTCTCCACGATGTCGAACCACCAGGCGGTGTCGCTGGCGGCGTCATAGGCCGGGCCCTCGCCGAGATGGCAGCGCTCGGCGCAGAGCAGGGCGACGGCCGCCGTCGCGGCAGCAGGGGCGCTAATGGTTGTCACGCGGCATCCCCTGGGTCTGGGCGATGCGCTGGTAGCGCACGGCGTTTTCCAGCACGGCGCCGGTTTCCAGCTGGCCGACGAGGCCGCGCTGGATTTCCTGCCAGGGCGTCTGGCTGGCGGGGTAGGCATAGCCGCCCGCCGCATCCAGCTCGGCGCGACGGCGGGCAAGCTCCTCCTCCGGCACCAGCATGTTGGCGCTGTTGCGCTTGAGATCGATGCGCACGCGGTCGCCGGTGCGCAGCAGCGCGAGCCCGCCGCCGACCGCCGCTTCGGGCGAGGCGTTGAGGATGGAGGGCGAGCCGGACGTGCCGGACTGGCGCCCATCGCCGATGCAGGGCAGGGCATGCACGCCGGCCTTGATGAGGTAGTCCGGCGCGCGCATGTTCACCACTTCCGCCGCCCCGGGATAGCCGATGGGGCCGGCCCCGCGCATGAACAGGATGCAGCCATCGTCGATGGCCAGCGCGGGATCGTCGATGCGGGCGTGGTAATCCTCCGGCCCGTCGAACACGATGGCCCGCCCCTCGAAGGCCTCCGGGTCGTCGGGATTGGAGAGGTAGCGCACGCGGAATTCCGCGCTGATGACGCTGGTCTTCATGATGGCGGAGGAGAACAGATTGCCGCGCAGCACGCGGAAGCCGGCCCTCTCCTTCAGCGGCTGGTCATAGGGGCGGATCACCGCCTCGTCCTGAATGCCGGCGCCGGCGCAGTTGGCGCCCAGGCTGCGCCCGTTCACGGTGAGCGCGTCCTCGGCGATGAGGCCCTGGCCCATCAGCTGGTTGACCACCGCCGGCACGCCGCCGGCATGGTAGTAATCCTCGCCGAGATATTCCCCGGCCGGCTGGAGGTTCACCAGCAGCGGCACCTCCTCGCCATAGGTCTGCCAGTCGTCGATGGACAGTTCCGCGCCGACATGGCGGGCCAGCGCATTGAGATGGATCGGCGCGTTGGTCGAGCCGCCAATGGCCGAGTTCACCCGGATGGCGTTGAGGAAAGCGTCGCGGGTGAGGATGTCGGAGGGCTTCAGGTCCTCATGCACCATCTCGACGATGCGCAGCCCGGTGCGGTAGGCGATTTCCTGCCGGTCGCGATAGGGCGCGGGGATGGCGGCGGAGCCGGGCAGCTGCATGCCCAGCGCCTCGGCGAGCGAGTTCATCGTCGTCGCCGTGCCCATGGTGTTGCAATAGCCGGTGGAGGGGGCGGAGGACGCCACCAGCTTGACGAAGCCGGCATGGTCGATCTCGCCCGCCGCCAGCAATTCGCGCGCTTTCCAGACGATGGTGCCCGAGCCGGTGCGCGCGCCCTTGTACCAGCCGTTCAGCATCGGCCCGACGGAGAGGGCGATGGCCGGGATGTTCACCGTCGCCGCCGCCATCAACAAAGCCGGGGTGGTCTTGTCGCAGCCGATGGTCAGCACCACGCCGTCGAGCGGGTAGCCGTAGAGCACCTCCACCAGGCCGAGATAGGCGAGGTTGCGGTCGAGCCCGGCGGTGGGGCGCTTGCCGGTTTCCTGGATCGGGTGCACCGGGAATTCGATGGCGATGCCGCCGGCCTCGCGAATGCCGTCGCGGGTGCGCTTGGCAAGTTCGAGATGGTGGCGGTTGCAGGGAGAGAGGTCGGAACCGGTCTGGGCGATGCCGATGATCGGGCGGCCGCTCTGCAACTCCTCCTGGCTGAGGCCGAAATTCAAATAGCGCTCCAGATAGAGCGCGGTCATGTCGATATTGTCGGGGTTGTCGAACCAGGCGCGGGAGCGCAGGGGCCGGTCGCGAAGGGGTGCGTCGCTCCTGGTGGCTTTGCCGTCCATTCGGGTCTCCTCAGGCTCAGTCATGGAACGGCGCGACATCAACGCGCCGGCCCAGCAGGAAGGCGTCGGCGACAAGCTGCAGCGGGGCGAGGTCGACATCCGACCGCCCTTCTTCAACAAGCGCGACGAAATGCTTGTAGATATTGGCGTATTCCGCTTCCGGCTGGGCGCTCAGCACCTGGCCGTCGAGCGAGAGTTCGGCCCCGCCCTTGGCGAGCAGCAGCGTGCCCCGGTCGGTGTCGACTTCGATGTCCCAGCTCTGCGGGCCGGTCTGCAGGAAATCGAGATCGGCCTGCACCGGCAGCCCGGCCGCATCCGCGAAAGCGACCGTGGCGGCGATGGGGGCGGCGCAGTTCGAGGGGAAGGACAGTTCCGCGCCGGTGACGAAGACCGGGCGCAGCAGGATGGCGGTGAGGATCGACAGCGCGTTGATGGCAGGGTCGAACACGCCGAGCCCGCCCGGCTCCCAGATCCAGCGCTGGCCCGGGTGCCAGACGCGGACATCCTCCTTCCACGTCACCCGCACCGCGCGCGGCACCACCTCGGCGAGGAAGGCGCGGGCCGGTTCCACCGCCGGGGCGAAGCGCGAATGCCAGGTGGCGAACAGGGTGCGTCCCGACGCCTGCGCAGCCGCTACCAGCGGGCCGAGCTCGCTCACCGTCGCGCCGGGCGGCTTCTCCAGCAGCACATGCTTGCCGGCCTTGAGCGCCAGCGCCGCGAGGTCGTGGCGCCCTTGCGGTGGGGTGCACAGCGCGACGGCGTCAATGGGCTCGCCGCTCGCCAGCAGATCGGCCAGGGTGGAGAAATGGGCGACGCCGTCGAGCGAGGCGTTGCGGCTGGCGACGGCGACGAGTTCGATGCCCTCCGTCGCGGCGATGGCGGGGAGGTGCTGGTCGCGGGCGATCTTGCCGAGGCCGACAAGGGCGAGGCGGATCAGGCTCATGGGCGGGCCTCCCCGGAAAGTTCGAGCCGACCGTCGACGAGGCGCGGCAGGCCGAGCGGATTACCCGCCTGCACGGCGGCGGGGAGCAGCGCCTCCGGCAGGTCCTGGTAGCAGACCGGGCGCAGGAAGCGGCGGATGGCGAGCGTGCCCACCGAGGTGGAACGCTGGTCGGAGGTCGCGGGGAACGGCCCGCCATGCACCATGGCGTGGCAGACTTCGACGCCCGTCGGCCAGCCATTGGCGAGAATGCGGCCGGCCTTGTCCTCCAGAGTGGGCAGCAGCCGGGCTGCGAGGGCGTGGTCAGCGGCATCCAGTTGCAGCGTCGCGGTGAGCTGGCCTTCCAGCGCCCCGGCCACCGCGGCCATGTCCGCCTCGTCGGCGCAGCGGATCACCAACGAGGAGGCGCCGAACACTTCGTGCGACAGCACCGGCTCGCGCAGGAAGGCTTGCGCCTCGGTGACGAACAGCGCCGGGCGGCAGGCATTGACGCCGCCCTCACGGCCATGAGCCAGTTCGGTAACCTCCGCCTGGCTTTCCAGCGCGGCGACGCCCTTGCCATAGGCGCCGGCAATGCCTGCCGTGAGCATGGTCGCGGCCGGAGCGACGGCCACGGCTTCGGCAGCGGCGGCGAGGAAACGGTCCAGCGCCGGGCCGGCCATCGCGATGACGAGGCCCGGATTGGTGCAGAACTGGCCCGCTCCCATCGTCAGCGAACCGACAAAGCCGGTGGCCAGCGCCTCGGCGCGTGCGTCCAGCGCGGCGGGCAGCAGGAACACCGGGTTGATGCTGCTCATCTCGGCGAAGACCGGGATCGGCTCGGGCCGGTTGGCGGCGATGCGGCACAGAGCGAGGCCGCCGCCGCGCGAGCCGGTGAAGCCCACCGCCTTGACGCGCGGATCGGCCACCAGCGCGGAGCCGAGCTCATGCGACGTACCGGTGAGCAGCGAGAACACGCCTTCCGGCAGGCCGGCTTCGGCCACCGCCGCGCGAATGGCGCGGCCAACCAGTTCCGAGGTGCCGGGATGGGCGGGATGACCCTTGACGATGACCGGGCAGCCCGCCGCCAGCGCCGAGGCGGTGTCGCCGCCGGCGACGGAGAAGGCGAGGGGGAAGTTCGAGGCGCCGAACACCGCCACCGGGCCGATGCCGATATGGCGCAGGCGCAGATCGGCGCGCGGCAGCGGCGTACGCGCGGGCAGGGCGCTGTCGAGACGCGGCTCGTCGGCGCCGCCGGCACGCACCCAGCTGGCGAACAGCCTGAGCTGGCCGGTGGTGCGGGCACACTCGCCGGTGAGCCGGGCGACGGGCAGGCCGGTCTCGCGCGCGGCACGGGCGATCAACACATCACCGAGCGACTCGATGTTGGCGGCGATTGCCTCCAGGAAAGCCGCACGGGCCCCCGGAGCGGTGGCGCGGTAGAGCGGGAAGGCGGCGTCGGCAAGGGCGGTGGCCGCGGCGACCTCGGCCGGGCCGGCCTCGAAGAAGGCCGGCTCCAGCGTCGTACCGGTGGCGGGATCGATCGCCTGGAATGTCGCCGCGCCGGTGAGGTCGCGGGACCCGAGAAGAGCGGCTCCGGTAAGCTCGGTCATGGCCATCGCGCTCACTTGCCCCACCTCAATACCAGCGGATCGAGCCGGCGGGCTAGTTCGAGCAGGCCGGCCCGCGTCGCCGGGTGTACCGGCGGCAGGGGCGCGCGCAGCGTGTCGTGCTTGATGACCCCGCCTTCCTGCATCAGGATTTTCGCCGTGGCGAAGCCCGCCTGCCGGTTCTCGTAATTGATCAGCGGCAGCCAGCGCTGATAGGCGTCGAGCGCCGCCGCGCGGTCTCCGGCGACATAGGGGTCGATGATCTCGCGAATACCGTCGGGAAAGCCGCCGCCGGTCATGGCGCCGGTGGCCCCCGCATCGAGATCGGCCATCAGCGTGATCGCTTCCTCGCCGTCCCACGGGCCGATGATGGACTCGCCGCCGGCCTCGATCAGCGCCCGCAGCTTGTTCGCCGCCTGCGGCACCTCGATCTTGAAATAGGCGAGGTTCTCGATCTCCTGCGCCATCTTGGCCAGGAACGGCACGGAGAGCGGCGTGCCGGCGACGGGCGCGTCCTGCACCATGATCGGGATGTCGATGGCGTCGGACACCGCCTTGTAGAACGCATAGACGGAAGGCTCCGGCACGCGGAAGGTGGCGCCGTGATAGGGCGGCATCACCATCACCATCGCCGCGCCCGCCTCCTGCGCCCGGCGCGAACGCTCGGCGCAGATATGGGTGGCGAAATGGGTGGTGGTGACGATGACCGGCACCCGGCCCGCCACATGTTCCAGCACCGTGGTCATGACGAGATCGCGCTCGTCATCCGCCAGCACGAACTGCTCGGAGAAATTGGCGAGGATGCAGAGGCCGTGCGAGCCGGCATCGATCATGAAATCGATGCAGCGCTTCTGGCCGTCGAGATCGAGCCGGCCATCGGCGTCGAACACGGTCGGCGCGACCGGGAACACGCCCTTATACGGGCCGGCGGCGGAAAGGCGGGTCATCCTGCACCTCAGTGATTGTCACGGGGAACGGGCGAACCCGAACGCCCGACCAGAAAGTCGAAATCCGCGCCGCGGTCGGCCTGCAGCACGTGGTCGATGTAAAGCCGCTGATAGCCACGCGCGGCGTGCGGCTCCGGCGGCACCCAGGCGGCGCGGCGGGCGGCCATTTCCTCCTCGCTCACATGCAGATGCAGCGAGCGGGCGGGCACGTCGAGCGTGATCAGGTCGCCATTGCGGACCAGCGCCA
>JAEYTJ010000142.1 GCA_023434095.1 Pseudomonadota bacterium
GAGGCCGCGCCGACCTGCGTCCATCACCCCATCCTGCCCTCATGGCCGGGCTTGACCCGGCCACCCAGCGGCGACGCCGTGCGACGGCGGAACATCTGGGTCCCCGGGTCAAGCCCGGGGATGAGGGCGGGTGGGGATGATCGATATCCTCGACCACCGGCGGCCACCGCCCCGCCACCGGCCCATGACGGAAGACCTGATGCTCCAGACCTTGCCGGCCGACGCCCAGAGCGCCGAACTGCCGAAGCCGATCCTCCAGCTTGTCGGCATCCGCAAGACCTTCGGCGCCTTCACCGCCGTCGAGAACATCGACCTCGACGTGCGCGAGGGCGAGTTCCTCACCATTGTCGGCCCCTCCGGCTCGGGCAAGACCACGCTTCTGCGCATGCTTGCCGGCATGGACACGCCGAGCGAGGGCAACATCACTCTGCACGGCAAGCTCATCAACGACGTGCCGCCGAACAAGCGCCCGACCTGCCTCGTCTTCCAGTCGCTGGCGCTGTTCCCACACAAGAGCGTGGGCGAGAACATCGCTTTCCCGCTCAAGGTAAAGGGCGTGGATGCGGCCGCCCGCAAGGCGCGGGCGCTGGAACTGATGCGCATCGTCCGCCTGCCGGAAAGCTATTTCGACAAGAACGTGATGAAGTGCTCGGGCGGCGAGCGCCAGCGCGTCGCCCTCGCCCGGGCCCTGGCCTATGACCCGGAAGTGCTGTTCTTCGACGAGCCGCTCTCGGCCATCGACTACAAGCTCAAGAAGACGCTGGAAAAGGAGCTGAAGGACCTGCACCGGGAAACCGGCAAGACCTTCATCTACATCACCCATTCGCTGGAAGAGGCGATGGTGATGTCGGACCGTATCGGCGTCATGCGCGCCGGCCGGCTGGTGCAGGTGGGCACGCCGGAGGAAATCTACGGCGCCCCGGTCGACCGCTTCGTCTGCGAGTTCGTCGGTGAGGTGAACACGCTGAAGGTGACGCGCGCGGCGGACGGCAGCTGGCAGGGCGTCGACGTGCCGGGCACCTTCACCCTGGCGCCGCCGCGCAGCGGGGCCGATCTCAGCGAAGCCTTCGTGGTGGTGCGGCCGGAATTCATGCGCATTCTCGGGCCCGGCGAGAGCGCCGACAACCGGCTGGAAGGCGTGGTCTACAACGAATATTCGCTCGGCTCGCGCATCCAGTACCAGGTGCGGGTCGGGGCCAAGGTGATGCTGGTCGAGCTCTCGCGCGGGCGTGCTTTGCCCGCCAGCCTCGACCGTCAGGTGACGCTCGGCTGGGACGCCGCCGACGCCTTCACGCTGGAGGGCTGAGCATGGCCGACCTCGCCCTCGCCCCCACGCGGGACGCCGCCCCGGAAGGCGCCGCGCAGCTGCGCCATGCGCGGATGCTGTCGGTCGGCGCGCGCTGCGCGCTGCCGGTGGCAATCCTGCTCGGCATCGGCTTCCTGGCCCCGCTGGTGGCGATCTTCGGCTATGCCTTCGCCACGCCGCGCAGCTTCGATGTCTTCACCAGCTTCACCCTGGCGAATTTCGCCACGCTGTTCGATCTCTCCAACACGGTGTGGCTGTCCTTCCTGTGGTCCTGCGGGCTGGCGCTGCTCACCGTGGCGATCCTCGCCGTCATCGCCTACCCCATCGCCTATGGGCTCAACATGGTGTTCGGCCGCTGGTCGGCGCTGGTCAGCGTGCTGTTCGTGTTTCCGCTCTTCGTCTCGGAGAATGTGAGGCTCTATGGCTGGGTGCTGTTCTTCATCAAGAACGGCGTGCTCGACGGCACGCTGAAATGGCTCGGTCTCTCCGGCGGACCGGAAGTGCTGTACACGCCGGGCGTCACCCTGTTCGGCATGGTCTATACCTATCTGCCCTTCATGCTGTTTCCGATGACGCTCGGCCTCGCTCTGGTGCCGCGCGACCTCGTCGACGCGGCGCGGGACCTCGGCGCCGGGCGGCTGTTCATCTGGCGCGAGATCGAATTGCCGCTCGCCATGCCGGGCATCCTCATCGGCATGCTGCTGACCTTCGTGCTCGCCATCGGCGCCACGGCGGAAGCGAAGATCCTCGGCGGGCAGTCGATCATCGTCATCTCGCACGACATCGAGATCGCCTTCACCTATTCGCAGAACTGGCCGCTCGGGTCGGCGCTGGCCGTCGTCGTCACCTTCTTCATCGGCGGGCTGACGCTGTTCGCCCTGTCGAAGCTCGATCTCGACCGCATGCTGGGGAGGCGTTGAGCCATGGGCCACAGGCGCACCAATGCCGCGATCTGGGCGTGGACCTTGTTCGTCCTCGTCGCGATCTACCTGCCGATCCTGTGTGGGGCGCTGGCGAGCTTCAACAAGAGCCGGTATTTCGGCTTCCCCATCAAGACCTACTCGACCGAATGGTGGCAGAAGACGCTGGATTCGATCGAGATCGGCATGATCGTGAAGACCTCGATCTCCATCGCGCTCCTGGTGACGGCGTTCTCCGTCGTCATCGCCACTTTCGGTGCGCTGGCTTTCGCGCGTTATGAATGGAGGGGGCGCAAGCTCTACCAGAAGCTCATCCTGCTGCCGATCTTCTTCCCCCAGCCGGTGCTGGGCCTCGCCATGCTGCTCGGCTTCAACGCGGTGGGCATCCAGACCAGCTGGATGACGGCGGTGTTCGCCCACATGATCTGGATCGTGCCCGTGGTGACGCTGGTCATCGCCATCCAGGTCTATGGCTTCGACCCGTCGCTGGAAGAGGCGGCCTATGATCTCGGCTGCTCGCGCACCCAGGTGTTCCGCGAGGTGACGCTGCCGCTGCTGTGGCCGGGCATCTGGTCGGGGATGCTGTTCGCCTTCCTGCTGTCCTGGAGCAACTTCCCGCTCTCGCTCTACACGACCGGCGCCGACTCGACGATTCCCGAATGGCTCTACGCCAAGATGGTGGCCGGCTACACGCCGATGGTGCCGGCGCTTGGCACCATGGCGACGCTGGGCGCGGCATGCCTGCTGCTGGCCGGCGGCGTGATCGGCACCCTGCTGCGCCGGCGGGCGGCGGCATGAGCCGGGCCGAACCGCGCGCCAAGGGCGAGCCGCCCGCCCCGGCCGCGCCCCGGGCCCCGCGCCTCGACAAGGCGGCGCGGCAGGCGCGCATCCTCGCCGAGATGCGCGCCTCGGCGACGCTACGGGTCGGCGATCTCGCCACCGAGCTGAACGTCTCGACGGAGACGATCCGCCGCGACCTGTTCGAGCTGGGCGAGAAGGGGTTGATCAACCGCACCTATGGCGGGGCGGTGCGTCCCTTCGCCTCCGAGCCTTCCGTCACCGAGCGGCACGCGCTGATGGTGGCCGAGCGCGAGGCCATCGCCGCCGCCACGGTGAAGCTGATCGAGCCGAGGGAAGTCATCGCCATCGGCGCCGGCGCCACCACCACCCATGTCGCTCGCCGCATGGCCGCCGCCTGCCGGGACCTGACCGTCATCACCCATTCCTTCTCGGTGGCAACGGTGGTGTCGGCCAACCCGACCATCGAGGTACTGATGTGCCCCGGCCGCTACAATGCGCGCGAGGGCATGATGGTGGGGGTGGAGACCGGCGAGTTCCTGCAGAACTACAATGTGAACCGCGCCATTCTCGGCATTTCCGGCATCACCACGGACGGCCTCGCCGATGCCGAGCCCGACGCCGCCTTCGTCTACCGGGCGATGATGAACCGGGCGTCGCAGACCATCATCGTGTCCGACCACAGCAAGTTCGACGTGCCCTCGCTCGCCATCTGGGCCCGCATTCCCGACATCCAGCACCTCGTCACCGACCGCCCGCCCGAGGGCGCGGTGGCGCGCGCGCTGGGCCGAGCCGGGGTCGAGATCACTGTTGCCGAGACGTAAAGCCATGACCCAGCCGATCTATGACGACGCCTTTCTCGCCCGGCTTGAAGACGCACTGCGTGCCGCCCTGCCGCGCTGGGGGCTGTCCGACGCGACCGACCTGCGGCTGCTGACCATTTCCGAGAACGCCACCTTCCGCGCGGCGGACCCCGCCTGTGGGCGCGAAATGGTGTTCCGGGTCCACCGGCCGGGCTATCACAGCCGCGCCGAGATCGAATCCGAACTCGCCTGGCTGACCGCGCTGGGGCGCGACGGGGTGGTGGACACGCTCACGCCGGTGCCGCAGGTCGTGGGCGGGCTCATTGCCGATCTCGACGAGGACGGCACGCGGCGCCACGCGGTGGCGTTCGAATTGCTGCCGGGGCGCGAGCCGGCGGAGGGGGACGATCTCGCCCGCTGGTACCGCGAGCTCGGCGCCATCAATGCCCGGCTGCACCTGCATGCGCGCGGCTGGCAGCGGCCGGAGGGCTTCACCCGCAAACGCTGGGATTATGACGCCATGCTGGGCGCGGTGAAACTGTGGGGCGACTGGCGCGCGGCGCCGGGCCTCACGGCCGAGGGCCGCGCCGTGCTGGAGCGCACTGATGCGGTGCTGCGCGCCCGGCTGGATGATTACGGCACCGGCGCGGAACGCTTCGGCCTCGTCCATGCGGACATGCGGCTCGCCAATCTGCTGGTGGAAGGCGACACGCTCTCGGTGATCGATTTCGACGATTGCGGCTTCAGCTGGTACCTCTACGACTTCGCCTCCGCGGTGAGCTTCAGCGAGCACGAGCCCTATATCCCGACACTGCAGGCGGCGTGGATCGAAGGCTACCGCACCGTCGCGCCGCTCGCCGACGAAGAATGCGCGATGCTGCCGGTGTTCATCATGCTGCGCCGGCTGCTGCTCACCGCCTGGATCGCCTCGCACGCCGAAACCCCGACCGCGCAGGCGCTAGGCGAGGGCTACACCCACGGCACCGTGGACCTCGCCCGCGCCTTTCTCGACACCTATGACGCGCGCCAGCCGCTGGCCGCCGGGAGGGCGGCATCATGACGAGCCCGAACGCACAAAAGGAACGGCAGATCCTCGACCTGAACGCCTTTTCCGGCGCTACCGGTGCGATGGCGCCCGATGTCGCGGCGCTGGTCGAGCGCCGCCGCCGCGCCTTCGGGGCCGGCTCGGTGCTGTTCTATGACGAGCCGCTGCGCATCCTGCGGGCGGAAGGGGCGTATATCCACGCTTCCGACGGGCGGGCCTATCTCGATTTCTACAATAATGTCCCCAGCGTCGGGCATTGCCACCCCAAGGTGGTGGAAGCGGTACGGGCGCAGATCGGCACCTTCAACACCCATTCGCGCTATCTCTTCGACATCGCGCACGACTATGCGGAAAAGCTGCTCGCCACCTTCCCCGCCGCGCTGAGCAATGTGGTGATGACCTGCACGGGCAGCGAGAGCAACGACCTCGCGCTGCGCCTCGCCCGCAAGGTGAGCGGCGCCGAGGGCATCATCGTCACCTGCGCCGCCTATCACGGCAACACCGCCGCGGTGACCGAGGTCTCGCCCTCCTCCTACAAGACCGGCGCGCCGCCGCGCCATGTCCGCACGGTGCCGCCGCCCGACCCGGCGCTGTTCGGCAATGACGTGGCGCAGGGCTTCGCCGATGCGGTGAAGGCGGAGATCGCGGCGCTGAAGGCGGACGGCATCGGCTTCGCCGGCCTACTGGTCGACACCATCTTCTCCTCCGACGGCGTCTATGCCGACCCGCCGGGTTTCCTGAAAGCGGCGGTGGAGGTGGCGCACGCCGCCGGCGGGCTGTTCATCGCCGATGAGGTGCAGCCGGGCTTCGGGCGCACCGGCGCCGGCATGTGGGGCTTTTCCCGCCACGGGCTGGTGCCGGACATCGTCACCATGGGCAAGCCGATTGGCAACGGCTACCCCATTGCCGGCCTCGTTACCCGCCCGGACATCCTCGACGCCTTCTGCGCCGATTTCGGCTATTTCAACACCTTCGCCGGCAGCCCGGCAGCCTGCGCGGCCGGGCTCGCCGTGCTGGAGGCGATCGAGGAGGACGACCTCATCGCCAATGCCGCCCGCGTCGGCCGGCACCTCACCGCGCGGCTGACCCGGCTGCAGGCCCGCGCCCCCATCACCGCCGTGCGCGGGGCGGGGCTTTATCTCGGCATCGAGTTCGGTACCGAGAAGGGCCCGGCGCCCGACCTCGCCAAGGCGCTGATCAACGGGCTGCGCGACCACGGCATCCTCATCGGCGCCGCCGGCCGCTATGGCAATGTGCTGAAGATCCGCCCGCCGCTCTGCGTGACCACGGCGCATGCGGACCTGCTGGTCGACGCGCTGGAGGAGCTGCTGGTCTAGCGTGCCGCTCGCTGAGCGGCGCGTGCGCTACGCGAACAGCGCCAGCAAATCCTCCAGCCGGTCGATCTCGCGATCGACCTCGCCGAAGCCGCCGCCGCTCGGGGTGTAGCCGACGACGTAGAGCCCCGCCGCGCGGGCGGAAAGCGCGCCGGAGCGGCTGTCCTCCACCGCCACCACGCTGGCTGGCGGCAGGCCGAGCCGGGCGCAGGCGCGCCGATAGGGCTCGGGGTCCGGCTTGCCGGCGTCGACATCGTCGAGACTGAGCGAGAAGGCGATGGCGTCAGCGATGCCGAGCGCGGCGATGTTGGCATCCACCACCGAGCGGCTGGAATTGGAGACGCAGGCCTGCGCCACGCCCCGCTTTTCCAGCGCCCGGATAGCGGCGACGGCGCCCGGCAGGGCGATGAGGCTGGCGCGGTTGCCGACATAATGCGCGTCGATGAGGGCCGCCCATTCGGCCTCCGCCACCCCGGCGGCGAGACGGGGCGAGACGAGCTTCCACACATCGCCCATATGGATGCCGCGGAACGCCTGCTCGGGCAGATCGGACAGGTCGCTGCCGAGCGCCCGGCAGGCGGCGAGCAGAGCCCGGTGGTGCAGCGGCTCGCTGTCGATCAGCGTGCCGTCAATGTCCCAGGCCACCGCCTTGAAGCGCGGCGCGCTCATGAAGGGCGGCCTTCGAGACGGCGGTAGAGATCGCGGTAGCGGGCATAGCCGGCGGCGTAGGTCGCCGCGAAGGCCGGGTTCGGCTGCAAGGTCTCGTCGGCGTCGACGAAGCGGGAAATGCCGCCCCACTCCGCCGCGCCGATGCCGACCGCCGCCGTCCACGCCGCGCCGAGCGAGGATCCGGGATGGCCTTTGAGCCGGTGCACCGGCTGCTGCAGCACATCGGCGACGATCTGCATCCACACCCGCGAATTCGAGCCGCCGTCCGACACCAGCACGCGGCTGGCCTCGTGACCCATGTCGCGCAACACCTCGACATGGTGGGCGCAGGCATAGGCATAACCTTCCAGCAGCGCCCGCCAGACATGGCCGATATCGTGCGAGAGGGTGAGCCCGTCGATGACGCCGCGCGCCGCGGGGTCGTGGATCGGGGTCTTCTCACCGAGGAAATAGGGCAGCCCGGTCAGCCCATCCGCGCCGGCGGGGCGCGCCTCGGCGAGCGTGTCGAGATGCTGGTGCAGGCTGAGCCCGGCCTTCTCCGCCGCCGCCGCCTCGCCGCCGGCGAAGTTGCGCACGAACCAGTTGAGGCCCGAACCGCCGGTCGCCATGCAGCCATTGGGCATGTAGAGGCCGGGAATGAGGTGGTAATCGAGATAAAGGCGCGGGTCCGGCTTCACCTGGTCGGTGGCCACCAGCACGTCGATGGCGCCGCCGAACTTCAGCAGGATGTCGCCGCGCTGCGTCACCCCGGCGCCGAGCGCCGAGGCGATCATGTCCGCTGCGCCGCCGATGACCGGCGTGCCCACCGCAAGGCCCGTCGCCGCCGCGCCCTCCGGCGAGACATGGCCCATCACCTCATGCGAGGCGGTCTTGCGCGGGATGGCGCTGCGCGGAAGGCGCGCCCAGGCGACGAGATCGTCGTCGATTTCATGGCGGGAGACATCGACGAAGCCCGCCTCCAGTGCCCAGTTCTGCTCCACCGCCCGTTCGCCGGTAAGGCGCCAGTTCACATAGTCATAGGAGCCGAACACGGTGGCGATGCGCGCGAACACCTCCGGCTCGTGGCGGGCGATCCAGCGCAGCTTGGCGGTGACGAGCTGCTGGTTGATGCCGTTGCCGGCCTTGGCGATGAAGGCGGCCTCGTCCCGCTCGGCGCGCAGCTCGGCGACTTCCGCCCCGCAGCGCCCGTCGCTCTGCTGGATGGAGGGGCGCAGAAGGGTGCCCGCCTCGTCCAGCAGCACCACCGCCGGCAGCATGCCGGTGACGCCGACGGCCGAAATCTCCGTCGGGTCGATGCCGGTGCGGTCGATGAGCTCGCGGGTGAGGGCGCAGACATTGGCCCACCATTCGGTGGGGTCCTCCTCCGCCCAGCCCGCATGCTTCGAGGTCAGCGTCACCGGCCGCGAGGCGACGGCCAGTATCTCCCCCGGCAGCCGCAGCAGCAGGCCGATGGTGGAGGTGGTGCCGATATCGAGGCCGAGAACGCAGCTCATCGTGGGGGCCTCTTGGGGCGGTGGGCAAGTCTAGGCAGAGAAAGAACTCCTCCCGGACGGCGGCGACGCCGCCGCCGCCGGGCCGGGAGGATGGCGGGCGATCAGCGGATGGAATTCACCACATCCATGAAGCGCGACACGCGCGCCTGCTCCACCGGGTTCCAGGTGTTGCCGTCGACCTTGAAATGGGTGCCGATCACGACGCCCGAGGCGACCGAGAAGATGTCGCGGATATTGTCGATGTTGACGCCGGTATTGGCGAAGATCGGCACGTCCTTCACCGTCTCGGCGACCTTCTTGAGGTGCGACTGGTCGGCCGGCTGGCCGGTGAGCGGGCCGGAGACGAGGATGGCGTCGGCGAGCGAGGAGAACACCGCGCTCTTGGCGCGCAGCTCGATGGGGCGCTGGTCGAGCGAATGGGCGAACTCGGCGTTGATGGTGAACAGCATCTTCATGTCGTCGCGCTTCAGGTCGTGGCGCAGCCGCGCCGCCTCGGCGCAGTTCGGCTCCCACAGGCCCATGTCGGAGGCGAACAGGCCGGTGAAGATCTCGCGCACGAAGCTGGCGCCGGTGGTAGCGCCGATGGCGACGGTGGCGACCGGGTCCCAGAGATAGTTGACGCCGAACGGCACCTTCAGGCTCGGCTTCACCGCCTGCACGATGGCGCTCATGGCGGCGATGGAGGCGGGCGAACCCTTGAAGACGTAGGGACGGTCGTTCTCATTGCCGAACATGATGGCGTCGACGCCGCCGGCCTGCAGCTTCTCGACGTCGGCGAGAACGCCCTCGATCAGCTTGTCGAGGCCGCCATCGGCGTCATAGAGCGGCGCGCCGGGCAGGGCGCCGATATGGGCCATGGAGATGACGACCTTCTTCTTGGCGCCGAAACACTCGAAAACCATTCCAACTACTCCTTGAGGGGACGGCGCGCGCGGCGCCTCACTGTCCGGCGACGGGCGGCGCGAGCCGCACCTCGACACGCGCCGCCGCGAGGGCGGCGGCGATGCGCGGGGGCGGCTCGGCGTCGGTGACGAGCAGATTGATGTCGGCCAGCGTGCCGACCTGGACCAGCGACATGCGCTGGAACTTGGCGCTGTCGCACAGAAGGATCTTGAACCCCGACCGGCGCAGATAGACGCGCTTCATGTCGGTGTCCTCGAAGGAATAGTCGAAGAAGCCTTCCGCGGTCATGCCCGAGGTGCCGAGCACGGCAACGTCGAACCACAGCTTCTCGAACTGGGCGACGGCGGTGGGGCCCCACACCGACATCTCTTCCGGGCGGACGCGGCCGCCGGCGACATAGACCTCCGGCGCGCCGCCATCGAGATGGGCAGAGACGCGCAGGCTGTTGGTGAACACCTTGAGATGGCCCGCCTCGCGCAGATGCCCGGCCATCAGATAGGTGGTGGTGCCGACATCGATGGCGCAGGTGCGATAGCCGGCGACGAGCCCAGCGGCGCAGGCGGCGATGGCGGTTTTGGCCTCGCTGCCGCGCCGCAGGCGGGCGTCGAACCGCGGCTCCTCGCTGTCCATGGCAACGCTGGCGGGCGTCTCCGCCAGCACCGCCCCGCCATGCACGCGCAGCAGCCTTCCGTCGCGCTCCAGCTCCAGCAGGTCCCGGCGGATGGTCATGTCGGACACGCCGAGCTCGGTGGCCAGCGCCGCGACGCCGACCGAGCCGGCGGCGGCGAGATGATCGAGAATGCGGGCGTGGCGCACGGGCGAGAGCGGGCGCGGACGGTCCTCGCCGGCCGGCGGCTCGGCCATGGAACTCTCTCGCAAAGACATGTCGTCGGCCATCGCTCACCCCCTGCCTGATCGCGGTTCCCTCGCAGAGGAGCGGATTCGCGGCCGGTCGGCTAATCCTGTTTAGCCCATGGATCACACAAGATCAAACATAAGAATGCTCTTGATGTGCGCTTATGTTCATATAAGCTCAGCAGCGAACATGAGGAGCTTCGCATGAATCCGCCCGCCGCGCCCTTCCCCACCTACCCCGAACTGCAGGGGCGCCTGGCTTTCGTGACCGGGGCGGCCGCCGGCATCGGGCGGGCCATCGCCGCCGCCCTCGTGCGGCAGGGCGTGCGGGTGGCGATCGGCGACATCAACCTCGCGGCGGCGCAGGAGACGGCAGCCGCCCTCGGTGCCGGCACCCTCGCCATCGAGGTCGATGTCCGCAAGCGCGCCTCGGTGGAGGCGGCCTTTGCGCAGGTGCTGAAGGGGCTCGGCAGCTGCGACCTGCTGGTTGCCAATGCCGGCGTCTCCACCATGCGTGGCGCGCTGGAACTGACCGACGAGGAGTGGGACTTCAATTTCGACGTCAACACGCGCGGCGTCTTCCTCACCAACCAGATCGCCGCCCGGCACTTCGTAGCGCAGGGCAAGGGCTGCATCGTCAACACCGCGTCGCTCGCCGCCAAGGTCGGCGCGCCGCTGCTGGCGCACTACTCCGCCTCGAAATTCGCCGTGCTCGGCTGGACGCAGGCGCTGGCGCGCGAACTCGCCGCGAAGGGCATCCGCGTCAATGCCGTCTGCCCCGGCTTCGTCGCCACCAGCATGCAGTCCCGCGAAGTGGAGTGGGAGGCGAGCCTGCGCGGAGTGACCCCGCAGCGGGTGATCGACGACTACATCGCCCAGACGCCGCTCGGCCGGCTGGAAGTGCCGGAGGACGTGGCCGATGTGGTGGTGTTCCTCGCCTCCGAGCAGGCCCGGTTCATGACCGGACAGGGCGTCAACGTCACCGGCGGCGTCTACACGACCTGAGCCGGGCGCCGCGTGCGCGACGTGATCGATTTTCGGTCGGCTGCGTTTGAATTAAGACTTGCAGTGTTCGTTTTTGTCCGATTACACTCCGCCCGCCAACGGCGTTGCGAGCGGAGTTTTCCTCTTCCCTCCGCGCCGCATGTCGGTGCGCTGCCCCTGTGGGCCAAGGATCGCTGATGTCGTCGATCGAACTCGATCATGTCTCCAAGCTCTACGCCAACGGCGCCTACGGCGTCCGCGACGTGGATCTTTCCATTGGAGAAGGCGAGTTCGTGATCTTTCTCGGCCCCTCGGGCTGCGGGAAGTCGACCACGCTGCGGATGATCGCCGGGCTGGAAAGCATCTCCTCGGGCGATCTGCGCATCGCCGGGCGCAGCGTCAACAACGTGCCGCCGCGCGACCGCAACATCGCCGTCGTCTTCCAGTCCTATGCGCTCTATCCGCATATGAGCGTGCGCGACAATATGGGCTTCGGCCTGAAGATGCGCGGCGTCTCCCGCTCCGTCATCGACGAGAAGATCCGCGAGGCGGCGGGGCTGCTCGGCCTCACCCCCTATCTCGACCGCCGGCCGGCCGCGCTTTCCGGCGGCCAGCGCCAGCGCGTGGCGCTCGGCCGCGCCATCGTCCGCGATCCCGTCGCCTTTCTGCTCGACGAGCCGCTGTCCAATCTCGACGCCCAGCTGCGGGCGGAGATGCGGCTCGAACTCGTCAAGCTGCACCGCCGGCTGGGGCGCACCATCGTCCACGTGACCCACGACCAGGTGGAAGCGATGACCATGGGCGACCGCATCTGCATCATGCGCGACGGCCGGATGATCCAGGTCGGCCGGCCGCTCGATGTCTATGCCGACCCGGTGGACACTTTCGTCGCCCGCTTCCTCGCCACGCCGCCGATGAACCTGCTTCCCGCCCGCCTGGACGGGCGCGGCGACGGCCTGACGGTGATCGGCGACGGCTTCACGGTCGAGGTGCCGGAGCGCCACCGCGCCGCCTATGCACCCGTCGCCGGGCGCGAGGTGATTTTCGGCCTGCGCCCGGAAGACCTGCACGAGGCGCCGCAGCCCGGCTATGCGCCCATCGAGGTCACCGTCGTGGCGATGGAATCGCTGGGCGTCGAGAACATCCTGGTCGGGCAGATCGGGACGGGCGTCGGCACGGGCAAGCCGCAGGAAATCTCCGCGCGGCTGTCGCGTCATTTCACGGCGCCGGTGGGCGCGCGCGTGCCGCTCTATCTCGATCCGCGCCCCATGCACCTGTTCGATCCGGAGACGACGCGGGCCTTCCCCCGTCCCAG
>JAEYTJ010000143.1 GCA_023434095.1 Pseudomonadota bacterium
ATGAAGCTGTCGATGCCGAGATCGGCATATTCCTGCATGCGCGCCGCCACCGTTTCGCCCGAGCCGACCAATGCCGTGCCGGCCCCGCCGCGCACCAGCCCGACGCCGGCCCACAGATTCGGGCTGACCTCGAGCTTATCACGCCGCCCGCCATGCAGCGCCTGCATGCGCGACTGGCCGACCGAATCGAGGCGGGAGAATACTTTCTGCGCCGCCGCGATGGTGGCGTCGTCGAGGTGGCCGATCAGTTCGTCCGCCGCCTCCCACGCCTTGGCGTCGGTCTCGCGGGCGATGACGTGCAGGCGGATGCCGAAGGAGACCTTGCGGCCCTCCGCCTCGGCCAGCGCCCGCACCTGCCTGATCTTGGCCTCGACGGCGGCCGGGGGCTCGCCCCAGGTGAGGTACTTGTCGACATGCTCGGCCGCGACCTTGTTCGCCGCCTCCGACGAGCCGCCGAAATACAGCGCCGGGCCGTTGGCCTGCAGCGGCGGGAACAGCAGATGCGCGTCGTCGACCTTGATGTGCTTGCCGAAATAGGTGACGCGCTCGCCGGCCAGCAGGCGGCGATAGACGGTGAGGAACTCGTCCGTCACCTCGTAGCGCTCGTCATGGTTCAGGAAGATGCCGTCGCCGGCATTCTCCACCGGGTCGCCGCCGGTGACGATGTTGATGAGCAGCCGGCCGTCGGAGATGCGGTCGAGCGTCGCCGTCATCCGGGCGTAGAGGGTGGGGGAGGCAAGTCCCGGGCGCACCGCCACGAGATAGCGCAGGTTCTTGGTGACGGGAGCCAGCGCCGAGGCGACCAGCCAGCTGTCCTCGCAGCTCTTTCCCGTTGGGATGAGCACGCCGTAATAGCCGAGCCGGTCGGCGGCCTGGGCGACCTGGCGGAGATAGTCGATATCGGTCTCGCGCGCGCCGAGCGCGGTGCCGAGATAGCGCCCGTCGCCATGGGTGGGCAGGAACCAGAGCACGTTGAGGCCGTCGCCGGCGGGCTGTGCGGGGCTGGGGTGCGGCATAGGCAAGTCCTGTCGGTTCAAGTCAGGCCAGCGGATGCCCCCGACGCGAGGGCACCCGCGAGGCAGGCGCTAATCCCCGCGCGCGTTCAGTTGCCCGCGAGCTTCTTCTGCGCGGCGTCGTAATAGGAGCGGTCGATCCATGTGTCGTAATCGACCTTGCCCTTCAGCAGGCCGGACTCGGCCATGAAGGCTTCCTCCGCCTGCAGCGCCCGCACCGCTTCGTCGGTGATCGCCGGGTCCTGCCAGAACCGGCCTTCCGTGTAGGTCCCGCGCACCGCCTTCTCGCTGCTGCCGGTCTCCTTCACGAAGATCTCGATGGTCTCTTCGGGATGCGCGTCGGCCCAGCGCGCGGCGGCGATGTCGACGGCGAGCAGCCGCGCGACGATGTCGGGGTATTTGCGGGCGAAGGTGGCGTTGACGCTCAGCACATGCGGCACCGCCCATTCGCGCTTGCCGGAAGTACCGGCATCGAAAAGCACCTTGGCGCCGCCGAGATCGACGAGCTTCTGCGCCGGACCGGTGCTCTCGACGAT
Source organism: Pseudomonadota bacterium (assembly GCA_023434095.1). Taxonomy (GTDB): domain Bacteria; phylum Pseudomonadota; class Alphaproteobacteria; order Rhizobiales; family Xanthobacteraceae; genus Ancylobacter. The sequence continues at coordinate 1,550 of JAEYTJ010000143.1, forward strand.
GGCGTCGATATCGCCGCGCGCCAGGGCCGGCCCGGAACTCTCGATACCGATATTGAGCAGCTGCACGTCCTTGATCGAGACGCCCGCCTCCTTCAGCGCCTTGGCGAAGGTGGAATGGCGCACCGTGCCGGTCAGCACCGCAACCTTCTTGCCCTTCAATTCGGCGAGATCCTTGATCGGCGAATCCGGGCGCACCACGACAAGCGTCTCGTTGGACGGCACCCAGCTCGACAGGCCGATCGCCTTCACGTCTGCCCCGGCGGCGCCGAGGCGCAGCGAGGGGTTGTTGCCGATATAGGTGAACTCGATGGCGCCGGAGCCGAGCGCCACCGAGGCCGGCCCGCCGCCGTCGAAGGTAGCGAGTTCCACGCGGATGCCATCCTGGGCGAATTCCTGCTCCAGCAGCTTCCTGTTCCGGTAGAGGATGAACTTCAGATGCCCCGGCGCGGTCGAGCCGATGCGGATCACCTCCGGCTTGTCGGCGGCGCGGGCGGGGAGGGTGCCGGCTAGGGGGGCGAGCGCGGCGAGGCCGAGCCCCTGGACGACGCGGCGGCGCGAGAGCGAAACGGGACGGAGGGCCATGATCGGTGCCTTTCGGGAGATGTCGTGAAATGGGGAGGCGGCCCGCCGTCAGGCGATGCCCTTGTCCTCGGAGGCGCGCCAGCGCGTCGCCCGGGCCTCGAAGGCCACGAGGCCGTAATTCAGCAGGAAGCCGATGACGGTGAGCGTCAATATGCCCGCATACATGCGGTCGGTTTCCAGCATCAGCGAGGAGTTCTGGATGAGGTAGCCGATGCCCGACTGGGCGGCGAGCATCTCGGCGGCGATCACCGAGAACAGCGAGCTTTTCACCCCCAGCCGCGCGCCGGCAACGATGGAGGGAATGGCCGAGGGCAGGATGACCTTGCGGAAAAGGTCCCAGTCCGACGTGCCCATGGACCGCGCCGCTTTGAGGTGCAGCGGATCGACCGCCTTGACGCCGACAATGGTGTTGATCAGCAGGAAGAACACGGCGGCGTAGAAGGTGATGGCGATCTTCGAGGCCTCGCCGATGCCGAGCACCAGGATGAACACCGGCAGCAGCGCGAATTGCGAGGTGTTGCGCAGCGTCTGCACCAGAAAGTCGCTGACCTTCTCGAACAGCGCGTAGCGGCCCATCAACAGGCCGAGCGGGATGGCGACGATCACCGCCAGCCCGAAGCCGATGGCGGCACGCTGCAGGCTGATGCCGATATGCTGGGCCAGCAGGCCGCTGGCGGTCATCTCGCCCAGCGCCGCCAGTACCTGGCTGAGCGGGGGGAAGAAGATCGCGTTGATCCAGCCGAGGCGCGGCGCCAGTTCCCAGGCGAGCGCCAGCACCAGCAGCGCCGGCAGGCCGAGGCCGATGGTGCTGACGGCGTGGCGGAGCGAGGAAGGGGCGGGCAGGAAGGCCGGCCGGCTCCACCAGACCCGCGGCGGAATGTCGGTCGAATTGTCGGTGGCGAGCGTCATCGTCCTGTCCTCAGGCGTTGTAGGCGGAGGCGAGAGCCCAGTCGCGCTGGGCCTTGCTCACCTCTTCCCGCAGGGCGTCCCACACGCGGGCGCGATAGGCGTTGAAGGCGTCGCTGTTGCGGATGTCGATGTCGCGCGGGCGCGGCAGGTCGACATCGATGGTCTCTTTCACCCGCGCGGGGCGCGCGGTCATGACGACGATCCGGTCGGCGAGGAAGATCGCCTCGTCGATGGAATGGGTGACGAAGACCACCGTCGTGCGGATCTGCTCCCAGATGCGCAGCAATTCGCTCTGCAGGATGTCGCGGGTCTGCGCGTCCAGCGCGGCGAAGGGCTCGTCCATCAGCAGCACCTGCGGATCGGTCGCCAGCGCCCGGGCGATGGCGACGCGCTGCTGCATGCCGCCCGAGAGCTGCGAGGGGTAGCGGTCCTCGAAGCCCTTCAG
>JAEYTJ010000144.1 GCA_023434095.1 Pseudomonadota bacterium
GAATGAGTGTGGCCATGAGTGCTCCGCTTGTTGGAATGACGCCTTCGGCGCTCGGTCTTGCGCAGCCCCCCCCCTCGCTCTCCCTCATCCCCGGGCTTGACCCGGCTATGAGGGCGTAAAGGTGGAAGGGTTGGAGGGGTGGACGGCGCTGCAGCGAGCCCCCTCACCCGCCGGGAAAGGCGAAAGCGAAGGCCAGCCGGCGCCGCCACCAGGGGGCGAGGAAAACCTCCGCCACCGCCGCCCCGTCATGGGCGTGCACCATCCGCTCGGGGGTGACGAGCAGCGCGGCGTGCTTGGCCGGAAAGCCCTCGCGCCAGCGGAACAGCAGCACGTCGCCGGGCGCGATGGCGTCCAGCGCCACGGCCCGCATGTGGCGCCCCGCCGCCTCCGCCATCTGCTCCGCCTTCCTCGCCTCGGCCCAGTCCGGCGCATAGGCCGGCAGGTCCTGCGGCTCCGGCCCCAGCACCTTCCGCCACACCCCGCGGATGAGGCCGAGGCAGTCCGCCCCATGCCCCTTCAACGAGGCGCGGTGGAGATAGGGCGTGCCGATCCACTCCCGCGCCTCGGCGACCGCCCGCGCGCGCAAAGCCGCCGGCTCCATCACGGCCTCCCCGGCGTGGCGACGCGCAGCACCGCGTCATTGCCCGGCATGTGGGGAAAGCCGCGAAAATTCAGCGTGTTGGCGAAGCGGTCGCGGCAGGTGGCGAAGCGCTTGTCGCAGCCGGCGGTGACGGTGAAGGCGTCGCCCGGCGCGGGCGCCGCGGGCGGGCGCTGCCACAGTTCCAGCCGCGCCGCGCCGGCGCTCACCGTGTGCGCCTTCACCTCGGTGGCGAAGCCCTCATTGGCGCCCGTCGTGAACACCAGCTGTCCCTGCGTGAACCACCCCGCCGCAAAAGCGCCGAGCCCCGCCGCCACGATCAGCCCCGGCCCCTCTGCCGCGCCCACCGTGCCATGGCCGGTGTAGGCCGGCGCGGCGAGCGCGATCCCGCAGCGGGCATCACCGAGATCGGCATCGCAGCCGGCGGTGAACAGCCGCCCGCGCACCATGTTGAGCGCGCTGGAAAGCCCGCGCAGCTCGGCGGTGAAGCGGCCCTCGCTGCGCCGCACCTCGCCCAGATGCGCCCGGCGCAGCAGCAGAAAGGTCTCGGGCGCCGACCAGTCGGCGAGGATCAGTTCGATCCCCGCCCCGTCATAGCGCCCGGCATCAAGGTCGGCGTCGTCGATCAGCTCGGAGGTGAGCGCCGCCGCCATCTCCCCGCCGCCCACCGCGAAGCCAAGCGCCGCCGCGTCCTCGCTGCCGGATACGCCGGCGGCGGCGCGGAACAGTGTGCCGTCGACCGCGAGGTCCGCGTCATGCTCGGTCAGGGCCACCACCGCGCCATCGCGGCGGGTGATCCGCCAGCAGCGCGCCAGCGTCGTCACCCCTCCGGCGAGAGACGCGGCGAGGCCGTCGGGCAATTCCTTCATGGCCGTATCTCCAGGATCGGGATGCGCGGGATCGCCCCCGCCTCGAAGGCGGTGAGGTTCACCTCGAGGAAATCGGTGTCGAAGCGCACCGGCACGTCGAACAGGAAGCCGGCGGTCACACTGGTCCCCGGGGCCGGCACATGGCCGGGCAGGAAGGTGACCTGCCCGCTCGCCGCATCGAGGGTGAAATGCGTGCCCGCCACCCGCTCGGCGCCGTTCACCGCCACCCGCACCGCGCCGGCCACCGGCTTGGCGATCGGCCGCGCATAGGGCGCATGCGCCCCGCCATAGGTCTTCACCAGCGCGAACGCGGCGCGCGCCCCGTCGCCGGTCCCCAGCACCTGGTCGAGCGGCGTCACCGCCGCGCCCGGCGCGCATGAGGCATGGTCCAGCCGGTCGCGCCAGCGGAAGCCGAACAGGCGCCCGCGCCGCTCCTCGAAGAAGGCGACGACGGCGGAGAGCTGCGCCAGCGAGGTCACGCCATAGCCGGCATCCCAGCGCCGGCGCGAATGGGCGAGCCGCGTGTTGCGCTCCTCGCGGCCGGTGAGCGTGGTGACGATCTCGGTCGCCCGCTCCGGCCCGCCCGCCGCGCCGAGCGCGATGTCGAGCGGGAACAGCGTCTCGTGAAAGCCGGGCATCTAGAGGCTCCTTTCCCCGCGCGCCACGGCGCGGGCGATGAGGCCGGCGAGGTAGGCGTCGGAGCGGCGGAAGGCGCCCGGATCGGGCGTGGCGACGTTCACCGTCACCTGCGTCGAACGCCCCCCGCCCTGCGCGGCGACGCCGAGCCTGCCGTCGGCACCGCGCGCCAGCGGCAGGATCGCCTCCGCTCCTCTTTCGCCCATCAGGCCGAGCTGGCCGCCCGCCATTGGGAAATAGGTCGGCGCCGCCACCACGCCGCCCTGCGCGAAGGGCGTGACCCGACCGCCGGCGACGGCGGCGCCCTTGGCGAAGCCCGACAGCCCGCCGAGCGCCCCTTGGAGCAGGCCGGAAATTCCCTGTTCCAGCGGCCTGAAGGCGATGTCGAGCGCCAGCGAGGACAGCCGGTTCGCCAGCCCGCGCAGCACGTCGTCGGCCTCGCGCCCCCGCAGCGTGGCGCCGGTGAGCGCGTCGCCCACCGCCCGGCCGAAGCCGCGCGCCAGCCGTTCCGCCTCGGCGATCTCACGCCGGAAGGCGCTGGTGTCGGCGCGGATTTCCACCGTCAGCCCGTCGTCGAACGTATCGCCCCCGTCCGTCGCCATGGTGTTCTCCTGATGTGTCGTGATCGGCCATCGCCCCCGTGTCCCGGTCCAGCAGAGCCGCCGCCGGCGCGCCGAGCCGGGACCCAGCGACGGCTTTTCGGCAAGCTCCCTCAGTCGGGAAACCGCGCCATCAGCGCCGCGAGGCCGGCGCGGTCGAGGGGGGCCGCCGCCGGGCCGGCGAAAGCCCGCAGCGCGGCGGCGAGTTCGCGCGGGGTCAGCGCCCAGAACGCCAGCGAGGAGAGCTGCAGCCGGCCGAAGCCGAGCGCCATCGCCTCCTCCCAGGGGAAGGGTTGCCTGCCGCCCTCCCTGGAGAAGGCCGCCGCGCGGCCTATCCCCTCGCCTCCGGAGGATCGGGCAAAGGGCGGGCGGCGCGCTCCCCCTCCTCGTCGGCCCCGAAAGTGGCGGCGATCAGTTCCCCGACGAGGCGCGCGAACCCCGCCGCGCCGCCCGGCATGGTCATGCGCGCCACCTCCTCTTCGGTGACGGCCTCCCCCGCCCCGCGCAGGCCGGCGGCAATGAGCCGGATCGCATCGCGCGCCGCGAGCCGGCCGCGCGCGAAGCGCTCGGTGAGCGCGACGAGGTCGCCGGCGCCGAAGGCGTCCTCCAGCTCGGCCAGCGCGCCGAGGGTGAGCACCAGCGTGCGCCGGCGCCCGTCGAGCTCGGCGGAAATCTCGCCGCGATGGCGGTTGGCCATGGGGTTGCTCCCTGTCGTGTCGATCATTGAGGGGGCTGTAAAAAGCACACCGTCATGGCCGGGCTTGGCCCGGCCATCCACGTCTTGTCGGCGGTTTCAAGAGAGGTCGTGGATCCCCGGGCCAAGCCCGGGGATGACCGTCGCGGCGCCCTCACAGCGCGGCGAAGGTGATCTCCCCCGCGCTCTCCAGCGCGATGTCGAAGGTCACTTCGCGGTCGTGCTCGCCGGCGAATTCCAGGCTGGTGACCTGGAACGGCCCGGCCAGCGTGCCGAAATCCGGCACCACGATCTGGGCGTTGCGGATCGTGCCGTCGAAGAAGCTCTGGCGGATCAGCGCGTCCGACGCCGCGTCCTTGAACACGCCGGAGCCCGCCACCGAGGCCCGCTTCACCCCCACCCCGGCGAGCAGCTCGCGCCAGCGCCCGGCGCTCTCGGCGTGGGTCACGTCCACCGCCTCGGCGTTGAAGGCGATCTGCCGCGAGCGCAGTCCCGCCACGGTCGCGAAGGCGGTGCCGTCATGGATCTTCAGGAGGAGGTCCTTGCCCTTCTGTGCCGCCATCGGCCGCTCCTTTGCTTGCCACCACCCGCCCCCGAAGGTATTCAGAGACGGTTAACTCTTCGGCCTTATGCTGTTCTGCGGATGACCTTCGATCTTCCCGATTCGGTCTCCACCCGAACGTCTTGCCGCCTTCGCAGTTTGATTCTGCAAACGCCGCCAAGTGACTTCATCTTCCGATTCAACTTCACGCGGATTCACGAGTCGTCTGAATCCCTTGTGCGGGATTCCTCGCACGTCCGGAAAACTTCAATCTGTTTCGAAGCTTCGGCCGCGGGCGAAACCGCCCCGCTCTCGCATATCGATTCAGCGCGGCGGCGATTCCCGAGTCCACAGAATCGTTTGCACGCCAATGCTGGCAGGGCGGGCTAGCTTTCCGCGGGCTCCGTCACCGCCCGGAAGCGCAGCAGCGCGCGGTAGGTCCGCCCGCCCGCTTCGCGCCGGATCTCCGCCGCGCTGAAGCGCAGATTCACCAGCCTGTGTCCGTCCAGCGCCAGCGGCGCGTCGTGCAGCGCCTGCTGAACGAGATGCGCCAGCTGGTGCGCCTCGCCATGCCCGCCCTGGCGCGACCAGCAGGCGAGGCTGAGCCGGTGCTCGGCCCCCGCCTCGGTCGCGGTAGACCAGTCGGTCACCTGCGCCTCGCCGAGCGTCACATAGGGAAAGGCGGGGCTCGGCGGCGGCACGTCGTGGATGCGCCCCTCGCCCAGCGCGGCGGTCAGCGCCGCGTCGGCGGAGAGCGCGGCATGGATCGCCCGGCGCAGCGCCACCGCCGGCGTGCTCGCGGCGCTCATCGCCGCCTCCCGGCCGGCATGGTGGGCAACGCCTGCGCCAGCCGACGGCGCAGCGCCTCCAGGCCCTTCAGCCGCGTCGCGAATTTCATGGCGTCTCCTCCCGGCAGTCGCAGACCAGGCGGCGGCCGCGCCCCTCCGGGTCGCTCACCGCCTCCACCAGAAAGCGTCGCGCTCTCAGCCGCAGCCGGTCGCCCGGCTGCACCGTGGCGGGCGCGCGCACGGTCAGCGTGTGAGCGAGAACCGCGCCCGGGCGGTCGGCGATCTCCGCCGCCACGCCGCGCGTCTCGATTGCGCCCCACAGGCTGTCGACGGCGAGAAAATGGCGGGTCACCCCGCCCATGCCGTCGGGCACCTCCACCGGCGTCTCGTGCACCAGCCGGTGCCGCAGGTTCCCGATCGCGCTCACAGCCGCGTCACCCGGAACGGCGCCACCAGCGCGTCGAGCCGGGCGGGAAAGGCCGCGCCCGGCCCCGCCACGTCGCGGTGCTCGTAGAAATGGGCAAGAACCACCCGCACCGCTTCGAGGAGCGGCGAGGGCACATGGTCGGCGTCAGGCCCGTGGCCGGCGGTGATGTCGAGCGCGATGCCGGCGAGCGCCCGGCCCGGCGCCGGCACCGCCCCCGGCGCGACCCTGATGAGGCCGGGCAGCCGCGCCGTGTCGAGCGCGAAGGCATCGAGCGGCAGTGCCTGCTCCGTCCCGTCCGCGGCGATCACCCGCGCGGCGGTCAGCGCCCGGAGCGGGTTCGCCGGCACCGTGATCAGTCCGGCGGCGGGCCAGGCGTCGCGCACGATGCGCCAGTTCTGGTCGATCAGCACCCGGCGCGTCAGCGCCTCCACGGTCGCCCGCGCGGCGGTGATCAGCGAGGCGATGAGCGCGTCCTCGGCCGCGTGGTCGACGCGCAGATAGGTCTTGGCCTCGGCGAGCGTCAGCGGCTCGGCCATCGGCCCGGCGAGAAGGATTGCGGGCATGGTGCCTCCCTGTGTGAAGATGCGGGTGAACGCGGCGCTCCGCGTCCCGTCGACGTGGCACCGCGCCGGCGGTCTCACCTGTCCCGGCCAAGTGACGCCGAAAGGCGGAACGCCGCGCCGGGACCCAGCACGAGACTCGTCGGCAGTACCGCCTCGGGAGGGCCGCCCTCCCGGTCCCCGGCGCCCCGGATCAGCGCAGCGCGCCGCGCTGCTTTTCCGGGACATGGGCATCCCGCACCGGCGCATATTCAGCACGGGAGCCTACCCGTCCGGGCCTAGGTGCGCCGGCCCGATTGACGTTGCGAGCGCGCGCGGCCACAACGGCCCGCCCCCTTACGGAAACCGCCGATGCGCCTGCCGCTCCCCGCCTTGTTCGCCGGCCTCTTCGCCGCCCTCGCCCTCGCCACCCCCGCCCGCGCCATTGTCGGAGGCGTGGCCGCGGATCCGGTGCTGAAGGATGAGACGGCGATGATCGTGTCGACGCGGGGCGCCACCTGCACCGGCGTGGTGCTGGGCGAGAGGGTGCTGCTCACCGCCGCCCACTGCGTGCAGCCGGCGGCGGATTACGCGGTGGTGGTGTTCGAGGCCGGCACGCCGCGCCTCATCCCCATCGACCGCAAGGCGGTGCATCCCTCCTTCGATCCGAACTCGTTCGAAACGCGCCGCCCGACCCCGGACCTCGCCCTGGTGCGGCTGGCGGAGCCGCTCCCGGCGGCGTTCCGGCCGGCGGCGCTGAGCGCGGAAATGGCGCTGCCGGCGCGCCGCACCGCCTTCACCGTGGTCGGCTACGGCGTGACGAAGGACGGCGACGGCAAGAGCGCCGGCACGCTGCGCGCCGTCACCCTGCCGAGCATCGGCACCACGGGCGGCATCATGGTTCGCCTGTCCGACGGCGCCGCCAAGGGCGGCTGCACCGGCGACAGCGGCGGCCCGGTGCTGATCGACGGCGTCGTCGCCGGCATCATCGGCTGGTCCACGGCGGCGGGCGGGGCGCGCGGCTGCGGCGGCGTCACCGGCGCCACGCTCGTCGGCCCGCAGCGCGCCTGGATCGACGCCACGCTGCGCGGCCTG
>JAEYTJ010000284.1 GCA_023434095.1 Pseudomonadota bacterium
AGTTCGTCGACAAAGGCCGGCTCGAAGCTCGCCAGCCCGTCCTGCGCCATGCCGATCAGCGGCGTGGCGATGGATTGGTGCGCCCCGCCCTCCGGCGCCAGCGTCACCCCGGAAGGCGTCGCGGCGAGGATGAAGCGGGCATCCTGGTAGCAGGCATAGTTCAGCGCATCGAGCCCGCGCTCGATGAAGGGGTCGTACAGCGTGCCGATGGGCAGCAGCCGCTCGCCGAACAGCGAATGCGACAGGCCGAGCGCCGAGAGCAGGGTGAACAGGTTCATCTCGGCGATACCGAGTTCCAGGTGCTGGCCGGCGGGGCCGAATTCCCAATTATAGGTCGAGGGAATGCGTTCCTTCTTGAAGGTGTCGGCCAGCTCCTCGCGGGCGAACAGCTTGCGCCGGTTGACCCAGGCGCCGAGATTGGTCGAGACGGTGACATCGGGCGAGGTGGTGACGACGCGGCGGGCGAAGTCATCTTCGCGCTTGCCGATCTCGTTCAGCAGCAGCCCAAAACCCTGCTGGGTGGACATGGCGGGCTGCAACGGCACATCGAGCGTCGCCGGCACCTCGATCCGGGGCGGCGCGTGGCGGCGCGCGCCGCCGGAGCGGAACGGCACGGCATCGAGAAACGCCTGCAACGTCGCCGGCGGGGTGGTGAGCCCCTCGAAGCGGTCCCATTCATGCCCCGCCCGCACGCTGTGGCTGGCGCGCAGCCCCTCCAGCTGCGTCGGCGTCATCAGGCCCGCATGGTTGTCCTTGTGGCCGGCCAGCGGCAGGCCGAAGCCCTTGATGGTGTAGGCGATGAAGCACACCGGTCGGTCATGGCCGCGCGCCGCGTCGAAAGCGTCGATCAGCGAGGGCAGGTCGTGCCCGCCGAGATTGCCCATCAGCGCCGCCAGTTCCGCGTCCGAGCGCCGCTCGATCAGCGCGGTGACCTCGCCCTGGTCGCCGATCTCGTCCATCAGCCTTTTGCGCCACGCCTTGCCGCCCTGGAAGGTGAGGGCGGAATAGAGCGGGTTCGGGCAGGTGTCGATCCAGCGCTTGAGCGCCGCGCCGCCCGGCTCCTTGAACGCCGCCTGCTGCAGCTGGCCGTATTTCAGGATCACCACATCCCAGCCGAAGCTGCGGAAGATGGATTCGAACCGCTCCCACAGCCCCTCGCGCACCACGGCGTCGAGGCTCTGGCGGTTATAGTCGACGATCCACCAGGTGTTGCGCAGGCCGTGCTTCCAGCCCTCCAGCAGCGCCTCGAAGATGTTGCCCTCGTCCATCTCGGCATCGCCGACCAGCGCCACCATCTTGCCCTCGGGGCTTTGGCCGAGCCCCTTTGCGGCGAGATAGTCCTGGACCAGCGAGGCGAACAAGGTCTGCGCCACGCCGAGGCCCACCGAGCCGGTGGAGAAATCGACGTCGTCGATGTCCTTGGTGCGGGAGGGATAGGACTGCGCGCCCTTATAGGCGCGGAAATTCTCCAGCTTCTCCCGCGTCTGCGCGCCGAAGAGATACTGGATGGCGTGGAAGACCGGGCTCGCATGCGGCTTCACCGCCACCCGGTCCTCCGGTCGCAGCGCCTTGAGGTAGAGCGCGGTCATGATGGTCGCCATCGAGGCGGAGGAGGCCTGATGGCCGCCCACTTTCAGCCCGTCTTCATTGGGGCGCACATGGTTGGCGTTGTGGATCGTCCACGTCGCCAGCCAGAGGATCTTGCGCTCCAATTCGGCGAGGATCGCGATGTCGTCGGCACGGCGTTCGGCGCTTGCAGCCATGGTAGGCGCTCCGGGCTCATCCATGAGATAGCCTAGGTGCGGGATGCAGGCGTTTGGAGCTATTCAGCATCGCTCTGGCGGCCTATCTTGGCTGAAATCGCCGCTTTTAGGCCCGTTCGGGGTTATTTATGCCAGAAACCAAGATCGATGCCATCAATCGCAAGATCCTCGCCATCCTGCAGCAGGACGCGCACACGACGATGGAGAAGCTGGCGGAGGCCGTGGGGCTGTCGCCCTCGCCCTGCGCGCGGCGGGTCCGCAATCTCGAAGCCGCCGGCGTCATCAAACGCTATGTCGCGGTGGTGGACCAGGACAAGGCCGGCCTGCCGGTCAGCGTCTTCGCCTCAATCCGGCTGGAGCGCCAGCGCGAGGATGAGCTCGACCGCTTCGCCAAGGCTATCGCCCGCTGGCCGGAGATCGTCGAGTGTTATCTGATGACCGGGCAGCGGGATTATCTCCTGCGCATCGTCGTCAAGGACCTGCCGGCCTATGAGGCCTTTCTCAAGCGCACCCTGACCCGTCTGGACGGCGTCGCCTCCATCGAATCGAGCTTCGCGCTCAGCCAGGTGAAGCACGCGCAGGCGCTGCCGGTGGAGTGAGCCGTGATTGCCGGGAAGGGCGCCGGCCTCTATCCTTCGGCTCCCCCAGTCGCCCGCGAGGCCCCCATGTCCCCTCCCGCACCCATCCGCATCGGCGTCGGCGGCTGGACCTTCGAGCCGTGGCGCGGTGTGTTCTACCCCGAAGGCCTGACCCAGAAGCGCGAGCTGGAATATGCGTCCTCCAAGCTCACCGCCATCGAGATCAACGGCACCTATTACGGCTCGCAGAAGCCCGAAAGCTTCGCCAAATGGCATGCGGAGACGCCGGAGGGCTTCGTCTTCACGATGAAGGGCCCGCGCTTCACCACCAATCGCCGGGTGCTGGCAGAAGCCGGCGAGTCGATCGAGCGCTTCTTCAAAAGCGGGGTCACCGAGCTGAAGGAAAAGCTCGGCCCGGTGAACTGGCAGTTCATGGCCACCAAGAAGTTCGATCCCGACGATTTCGCCGCCTTCCTCGCGCTGCTGCCGAAGCGCGTCGACGGCCGCGACATCCGCCACGCGGTGGAGGTGCGGCATGAGAGCTTCAAGTCCCCCGACTTCGTGGCCTTGGCCCGCGAGCATGGCGTCGCCATCGTCCATGCGGCCGACAGCGAGTTTCCTGTCATCGCCGATATCACCGCCCCCTTCGTCTATGCTCGCATCATGGGCACAAGCGAGGACGAGGCGCGGGGCTATGGCGCGGAGGCGCTCGACGGCTGGGCCGCGACCGCCAAGGCCTGGGCCAGGGGCGAGACCCCGGTGGCGCTGAAGCCGGCGCTGCTCACCCCGCCGGCACAGTCCGCCCCGCGCGAGGTGTTCCTGTTCGTCATCTCGGGCTTCAAGCCGCGCAACCCCGCCGCCGCCATGGCGCTCATCGAGCGGGTGTGAGCGCCTCGCGCGGAAACACCAGCCGCGCCTTGGTGCCGTGCGGGGCGAGGCGGGCGATTTCCAGCCGCCCGCCATGCAGCGCGGCGATGCGGCGGACGATTTCCAGCCCGATCCCGAGCCCGCCCGCCCGGCGGTAATGGCCGGGCGGGTCCGTGGCTTCGCCCGGCGTCGGCGCAGGATCGAAGCCGCGCCCGTCGTCGATCACGCAGATGCCCGGCCCGTCATCGGTGCGCACGATGATGGAGACACCGGGCCCCGCATGGCGCACCGCGTTCTCGATCAGGTTGCGCACCGCGTCCTTGAGGAGGGCGGCATTGCCGGGGACGCGGGGGTTATCCGACTCCTCGAAGGCGATGCTGGCGCCGCGCGCATAGACGATGGGCGCCAGCGTGCCGACGATGTCGCGCCCGATCTCGTCCAGCGGCACGGCGGTGAAGCCGCTGCGGTCGGCCGCCTCCAGCCGCGCCAGCATCACCATCTGCTCGATGAAGTGGGTGAGTTCGTCGAGCTCGCCCAGCGTGCGGCGGGCGGCGGGGTGGTCCATGCTCTCCAGCTCAAGCCGGATCACCGCCAGCGGCGTGCGGATCTCGTGGGCGATGGCGGAGGTGAACAGCTTCTGCGCCTCCATCAGTTCGCGGGTGCGGGCATAGGAGCGGTTCACCGCGCCGGCGAGCTGGGCGATCTCGCGCGGCATGCCGGCCTCTTCCAGGCGGGCGTCGGGGCTGAGCGGGTCGAGCCGCTCGGCCTGCTCCGCCGCGGCCGTGACGGGACGCAGCGCGGCGCGGATGGAGAGCAGCGTCGCCCCCAGAACGAAGAGCAGCGTGAGGCTCATCGGCAGCAGCATGTGGTCCAGCACCTCCTCTGCCAGCACGCCCCAGACGGCGCTTTGCGGGTCGCCGGTCACCGCGACCTCGATGAAGGCGGCGCGAGGACCGATCTCCACCGTGCGCCCGCCGGCGAAGCTGAGCGGGTAGCCCGGCTCGGTGATGCGCAGCCAGAAGGAGGGCGGGTTGAGGTCCAGCGGCAGGAAATGCTGCGTGCAGGCTTCGTCGCAATGGGAGAACAGAACCACGCCCTGCGCGGTGCGCACGCGGGCGACATAGCCGGTATCCGGCGTGCCGTAGCGTCGGCGCAGCTCGTCGGGCAGCTCATAGGCGAGGCGCGTGCCGTGCAGCGACAGGCCCACGGCCAACTCCGACGTTTCCTGCTCCAGCACCAGCCGCGCCATGTTGTCGGGGTCGCGGCCATATTCGACGAGCACCGCCACCAGCTGCGCCAGCATGGCGAGCGCGGCGAACAGCACGATGCGCAGCGCGACGATGCGCCCGAGCGGTGCACGCCCCGCCCGCTTCACCCCTCGATCTCGCGCAGCAGATAGCCGACGCCGCGCACCGTCTCGATGGCGGTGCGGGTGGGGTAGGGCGCGAGGCGGCGGCGCAGGCGCGACACCAGCACCTCGATGGCGTTGGGGCTGATCTCCTCGTCATATTCGGAGAGCGTCTCCTCCAGCCCGCGCTTGGGTGTCACGCGGCCGGCACTGCGCATCAGTATTTCCAGCGTCGCCCGCTCGCGTGGGGCGAGCGCGATGACCTCTTCGCCGCAGCGGGTCTCCTGCGTGGCCGGGTCGAAGCGCAGCGCGCCCGCCTCCAGCACGGGATCGGCGGAGACCGGGGCGCGGCGCAGCAGGGCGCGGGCGCGGGCGAGCAGTTCGCCATTGTTGAACGGCTTGGTGAGGTAGTCGTCGGCGCCGGCGTCGAGCCCGGCGATGCGCTCGTCCACCGCGCCGCGTGCGGTCAGCACCAGCACCGGCGTGCCGTTGCGGCCGCGCCGCAGGCCGCGCACGATGTCGAGCCCGTCGCCGTCCGGCAGGCCGAGGTCGAGCAGGACGAGGTCGTAGCGTGTGGTCGCCAGCGCCTCCTGCGCCTCCTCGACGCCGCCCACCGCGTCGAGCCGCCAGCCGGCGGCGCGGATGGTTTCGCCGACGAGGTCGCGCAGGCGGGCGCTGTCTTCAACGAGCAGAAGCCGCATCGGCGTTCACCGTCTTTTCCAACCCGTCACCATGGACCACACTAGATTTTCGCGGTGGCGCCAGCTCTCGAACAACGCCGCCGCCGCGTGGAGCAGGGCCAGCACGAGTATGGCATTGGCAAGGGCTTCGTGAAGGGTTTCCAGCCAGTCTTCGCCCCAGAAAGCGTCGAGCGTGGTCATCCAGCCGGTGAGGCAGACACCTGCCAGCAGCGCCATGAGCGCCAGCATCATCAGCGCGCCGGCCGGGTTGTGGCCGAGCATGCGCGGCTCTTTGCCGTGCAGGAGCGCGCGGACATAGGCGGAAAGCCGGGCCGGGGTCGGCGTGAAGTCGGCGAAGCGTGCGTGCTTCGTGCCGATGAAGCCCCAGACGAGGCGGATTGCCACCGCCCCGGCGACGACATAGCCGACGATCTTGTGCGGTAACCCGCCATCATCCAAGATGAACAGGTTCAGGACGCAGCCGGTGACGACCGTCCAGTGGAACAGGCGCACGACCGGATCCCACACCCGGACGCTGGCGCCCGCGGCCGACGGCGAGGCGCCGCCGGCCTGAGCGAGCCTGCCGGCCATCAGTCGATCTCGGACTTCACGACGGCGCCGGTCACCGGGTTGAAATAGACTTCGGCCTTCTTGTTGTCCTTGGTGTAGCCGTAGATTTCGTAGCAGGAGCCGGAGACCTTGAAGGTCTTGATCTTCTGGTAGCCCATCTCGGTCACCTGGGCCTTCATGGCGTCCTCGGTCATCCACTTGTCCTTGCCTTCGGTCGTGCAGACCGGACCGGCGAAGGCGGCGGCGGGGGCGAGAACGGAGAAGGCAACGAGGCCGGCAACGATCTTCTTCATGATGTGTTCCTGATCCAGGCGATCGCCGTCAGCGGCGAACGCCCGGAACCTAGCGGCGGCATGCTGTCCGCCGCCTGTCAGGAGGCCATGGGAAGCGCCCTTCTACTTGCCGGATCGTCTCATTTGCCGCCGGACCACTTCCACTCCCGCACCTCCGGCATGTCGAGACCGTGGGCGCGGATGTAGCGGGCGTGCTCGGTCAGCTTGTCGCGGATCGCCTGCCGCACATGGGTGTTGGTCTTCAGCTGCGGCACCCGGTCCAGCACGTCGGCGACGAGGTGGAAGCGGTCCAGCCGGTTGCGCACCACCATGTCGAAGGGCGTGGTGGTGGAGCCTTCCTCGACATAGCCGCGCACATGCATGTTGTCGTGGTTGGTGCGGCGATAGGCGAGGCGGTGGATGAGCCAGGGATAGCCGTGATAGGCGAAAATGACCGGCTTGTCGGTGGTGAACAGCGCGTCGAAATCCTTGTCCGACAGGCCGTGCGGGTGCTCGGATTGCGGCTGCAGCGTCATCAGGTCGACCACATTGACCACCCGCACCTTGAGGTCCGGGAAGAAGCCGCGCAGCAGGTCGGCGGCGGCCAGCGTTTCCAGCGTCGGCACGTCGCCGGCGCAGGCCAGCACCACGTCGGGGTCGACGCCGCCATCGGTGGAGGCCCATTCCCACATGCCGATGCCCTTGGCGCAGTGCTTGATGGCGCTGTCCATGTCGAGCCATTGCGGCGCGGGCTGCTTGCCGGCGACGATGACATTGACCCGGTTCCACGAGCGCAGGCAGTGGTCGGTGACATAGAGCAGCGTGTTGGCGTCCGGCGGCAGGTAGACGCGCACGATCTCCGACTTCTTGTTCACCACATGGTCGATGAAGACGGGGTCCTGGTGGCTGAAGCCATTATGGTCCTGCCGCCAGACATGCGAGGTGAGCAGGTAGTTGAGCGAGGCGATGGGCCGGCGCCATTCGACCTCGGAGGCGGATTTCAGCCATTTGGCGTGCTGGTTGAACATCGAATCGACGATGTGGATGAACGCCTCGTAGCAGGAGAACAGCCCGTGCCGGCCGGTGAGGAGATAGCCCTCCAGCCAGCCCTGGCACATATGTTCGGACAGCATCTCCATCACCCGCCCGTCGCGGGCGAGATGGTCGTCATAGGACAGCGTCTCCGCGTCCCAGGCGCGGTTGGTCACCTCGAACAGCGCCTGCAGCCGGTTGGAGGCGGTCTCGTCGGGGCCGAAGACGCGGAAATTCTTCGACGCCGCATTGTCCTTCATCACGTCGCGCAGGAAGGCGCCCATGATGGCGGTGGATTCCAGCTCCTTCTCGCCGGGATGGGCGACCTCCACCGCATAGGCGGTGAAATCAGGCAGGCGCAGCGGCCGGCGCAGCGCGCCGCCATTGGCGTGCGGGTTGGCGCTCATGCGCTTCACGCCCTCCGGCGCCAGCGAGGCGATCTCGGGCTTCAGCGTGCCCGCCTCGTCGAACAGCTCCTCGGGCTTGTAGCTCTTCATCCAGTCTTCGAGCAGGGTCAGGTGCTCGGGCTTCGACATGTCGGAGAACGGCACCTGATGCGAGCGCCAGAAGCCCTCCGCCTTCTTGCCGTCCACCGTCTTCGGGCCGGTCCAGCCCTTCGGCGAGCGCAGCACGATCATCGGCCAGCGCGGGCGGTCGGTGTCGCCGCGCGTGCGTGCCGCGTCCTGGATCGCGTGGATCTTGCCATAGGCTTCATTGAGCGCCGCCGCCATCGCCTGGTGCATCGGCTCGGGGTCCTCGCCCTCGACGAAGATCGGGTCGTAGCCATAGCCCTCGAACAGGCTCTTCAGCTCCTCATGCGGGATGCGGGCGAGCACGGTCGGGTTGGCGATCTTGTAGCCGTTGAGGTGCAGGATCGGCAGCACCGCGCCGTCGCTGGCGGGGTTGAGGAACTTGTTGCCATGCCAGGAGGTGGCGAGCGGGCCGGTCTCGGCCTCGCCGTCGCCGACGACGCAGGCGACGACCAGGTCCGGATTGTCCAGCACCGCGCCATAGGCGTGGGAGAGCGAATAGCCGAGCTCGCCGCCCTCATGGATCGAGCCGGGGGTCTCCGGCGCCGCGTGGCTGGGAATGCCGCCGGGGAAGGAGAACTGCCGGAACAGCCGGCACAGCCCGGCCTCGTCGCGCGAGACATCGGGGTAGAGCTCGCTATAGGTGCCTTCCAGATAGGTCGCCGCCACCACGCCGGGCGCGCCATGGCCGGGGCCGGCAATGAACAGCACTTCCGCGCCGGTGTCGCGGATCAGCCGGTTGAGATGGACATAGAGGAAGTTCAGCCCCGGCGTCGTGCCCCAATGGCCGAGCAGGCGGGGCTTCACGTGCTCCAGCGTCAGCTTCTCGCGCAGCAGCGGGTTGGCGAGCAGGTAAATCTGCCCGACAGAGAGATAGTTCGCCGCCCGCCACCAGGCGTTCATGCGGTTGAGAAGGTCCGGCGCGAGAGTGTCCGTCGCCTGCTGCGATGCCATTGGTCTGTCCTCCGCGTGGGTTGCCGTTGGGTGAGATAGGGCGCTGGGCGGGCCGGGTCACGGCACCAGCACCGCCGCGCCCTGGAAATGCCCCGCGCGCAGATCGGCGAGCGCTTCGTTGGCCTGGTCCAGCCTATAGCTGGTGGTGGTCGCGCGCACCCCGGCCCGTGGGGCGAGGGTGAGGAATTCCCGCGCATCGTCGCGGGTGAGATTGGCGACGGAGAGCAACTGCCGCTCCTCCCACAGGATAGAATAGGGGAATTGCGGGATGTCGCTCATATGGATGCCGCCGCACACCACCCGGCCGCCCTTGGCGACGGCCCGCAGGGCGAGCGGCACCAGCGAGCCGACGGGGGCGAAAATCAGCGCCGCGTCGAGGGGCACCGGCGGCGCCTCGCCCGAACTTCCCGCCCAGCGGGCGCCGAGCGACAGGGCGAGGGCTTGCGCGCCCGCGTCGCCGGCGCGGGTGAAGGCATAGACCTCGCGCCCCTGCCAGAGGCAGATCTGGGCGACGAGGTGGGCGGCGGCGCCGAAGCCATAGAGCCCGACGCGCTGCGCCTCCCCCGCCAGTTTGAGCGTACGCCAGCCGATCAGCCCGGCGCACATCAGCGGCGCGGCGGCCACCGGATCGGCAAACCCATTCAGCGCAAAGCAGAAGGCAGCGTCGGCAACCACATGGGAGGCGAAGCCGCCGTCGCGGGTGTAGCCGGTGAAGGCGGGGGCGTCGCACAGATTCTCGCGCTGGCTGGCGCAATAGGGGCAGCGGCCGCAGCTATGGCCGAGCCACGGGATGCCCACGCGGGTGCCGAAGGCAGGAGCCGAGACGCCTTCTCCCGCGGCCTCGACGATGCCGACCACCTCATGGCCGGGCACGATGGGCAGCGGGCCGGGCGGCAAGTCCCCGTCGACGACGTGAAGGTCGGTGCGGCAGACGGCGCAGGCCTCCACCCGCACCCGAATCTCCCCGGCGCCCGGCATGGGAAGGGGCCGCTCTTCCAGACGCAGCGGCGCGCCAGTGGCGTGGAGAACCATGGCCTTCATCGCGGGACCCTCGGGGGTGACGGAGGCGGCATCCAACAGGCTCATGCACATCCCTTCGTTGATCGCGGTCAAGACGCGGGTGCAAATGACCGCTACTCATGCGCATCTGTTCGCGGACAATGTTTCGCGAACAACTGGCGGATGCGGCGGGGCGCCCCATCCTTTTCACGAGCGGGTGCAATCCTACGGAGGCACGATGGCAGGTCAGCGACGGTTCCACGCGTTTCCCCTCGCCCTTGTGCTGGCGGCCGCGCTGGCGCTTCCCGCCGCGGCGCAGGAGGCCGGCACGCCCTCGCCCGCCGGCCTCGCGGCGCGGCTTCAGGCGTTGATCGGCAAGCTCACCGGCAATCGGCTGCCGGCCGGCATCTTCTCCACCAATGGGCGGATCGAGGCCGAGCAGGTGCTGGTCGCCGCCAAGCTCGCCGGCCGCGTGCTCGCCGTGCTGGTGGAAGAGGGCCAGACGGTGGAGACCGGGCAGGTCGTCGCCCGCATGGACACGTCCGAGCTGGAAGCCCAGCTCGCCGGCGCGCAGGCGCAGGTGCGCCGGGCGGAAAAGGCCATTGCCGAGGCGGAAGCCGCCATCGCCCAGCGCGAGAGCGAGCGCACGCTGGCGCAGCAGGAACATGAGCGCGCCTCCAAGCTGAAGGAGAGCGGCTTCGGCACCGCCCAATCGCTCGATCTGCGCCAGAGCCAGCTCAATGTCGCGCTCGCCGCGCTCAAGGCGGCGCAGGCCTCGCTGGACGAGGCGGATGCCGCCGCCGATGCGGCGCGGGCGGAAGTGGCGCGGGTGCAGTCGCTGATCGACGATTCCACCCTGCGCGCCCCTCGGCGGGGCCGCGTCGAATACCGGCTGGTGCAGTCGGGCGAGGTGGTTGCCGCCGGCGCCCCCATCGTCACGCTGCTCGACCTGTCGGATGTCTACATGACCGTGTTCGTGCCGGCCCGCGTCGCCGGCCGCCTCGCGCTGGGTGACGAGGCGCGGATCATCCTCGATCCCGCGCCCGACTACGTGGTGCCGGCCAAGGTGAGCTTCGTCGCCACCGGCGCCCAGTTCACGCCGAAGGCGGTGGAGACGGCGGACGAGCGGGAGAAGCTGATGTTCCGGGTCAAGCTGCGCATCGCGCCGGAACTGCTGCGGCAATATGAGGACCGGGTGAAGGCCGGCGTGCGCGGTCTCGCCTATGTCCGCACCGATCCGGCGACGCCCTGGCCGGACACGCTTGCGGTCAAGCTGCCGCAATGAGCGCGGATGCGGGCGCGCACGTCCTCGCGCTGACCGGCGTCACCCATCGCTACGGCAAGACGCTGGCGCTGGACGGGGTCGACCTCGCCGTGCCGGCGGGCTGCATGGCCGGGCTGATCGGCCCGGACGGGGTCGGCAAATCGACCCTGCTCGGCCTCGCCGCCGGTGTCACCCGCCTTCAGGAGGGCCGCGTCTCCGTGCTCGGCGGCGACATGGCGGACCGCGACTGGCGCCGGCAGGCGGGCGGGCGCATCGCCTATA
>JAEYTJ010000374.1 GCA_023434095.1 Pseudomonadota bacterium
GCCCAGGCGCGGCGGCATGGAAGGCCGCCCGCCGCCCGGCCGCGCGCCCGCCGCCGCCGGGGCGCTGGTGCCGGTTATGACCGTCTCGCCCGGCTGAAGCCCCTCGGTGACCTCGGTCTGGCTGCGGTTGGAGAGACCGGTCTTCACCGTGCGCTCCTGCGGTCCCTCGGGGGTCAGCACGCGCACGCTCTGGCTGCCGTCGCGGGCGGTGCGGAGCGCCGGGGTCGGCACCAGCGGCACGCCCTTCGCCTCGCCGAGGCGAAAGAACACCTGCGCGGTCATGTCGGTCATCAGCATGAGATCGTCATTGGGCACGTCGATCAGCACGTTGTAGAGCACGACGTCGTTGACGATGGTCGGCGTCGGCTCGATCTGCCGCACCGTGCCGCGCCAGCGCCGCTCCGGCAGGCCGAGCGTCGAGAAGGAGGCCGGCGTGCCTACCGTGATGCGGGGAATGTCGCCCTCCGCCACCTGCGCCGTCACCGTCATGGTCTGCAGGTCGGCGATGCGCAGCACGATGGGAGCGGACTGGTTGGCGTTCAGCGTGCCGCCCTCGCGGGCGGTGATGGAGACAATGGTGCCGTCCATCGGCGCGTAGATCTTGGTGTAGCCGAGATTGGCGAGGTCGCCGTCCAGCGTCGCCTGCATCTGGGCGACCTGCGCCTTCAGCGCGTCGATCTTGGCCTCGCTGATGCGCTCGGTCGCGTCGGCGGCGTCGGCGGCGTCCTTGCTGCCGGACTGGTTCTTCAGCAATTGCTGGGCGCGCTCGTTGCGCAGCCGGTCCAGCGTCAGCTGCGCCTCGGCCTGGGCCAGCTGGGCGCGCAGATTGTCGAGGCTGGCGCGGTCGGCGGCGACGCGGGTCTGGTAGACGGTGGGGTCGATCTCGGCGAGCAGGTCGCCCTTCTTCACGAGGTCGCCGACGTCGGGGCGGATGGTGCGCAGCTGGCCGGAGACCTGCGTGCCGACATCGACATAGGTCTTGGGCTGCATCTTGGCGATGGCGTTGACGCTGGTCTCGATGTCGCCGAGGGCGACCACGGCGGTCTGGAAGGCCGGCGCCGGTTCCGGCGTCTGGAGGCGGGCATAGGAGGCATAGCCGCCGCCCGCGAGCAGCAGCGCGGCGAGAAGCCACGGCCAGCGGCGGCGGCGCCTGCGGCGCGCCGTCTTCTCCCCCGTCCAGCCCTTCTCCGCCTTCTGCAACATCGCGCCGTCCTGTCCTATTCGCTCCAAGGCGTAAGGCTCAAGTCCCGGCAATCAAAGTGAATTCGCTGTAATAATGGCCTCCGGGCGCGACATTGGAGGCGTTCCAGCTGGGCTTCGCCGATCGCGCGCGTTCAGGAATCGCCCGGCCGGTACTCGCCGGTGGCGGGGTCGCGGCGCAGCGTTGCGCGGGCGTCGAGCGCGCCGGCCTTCTCGGCCCGGCGCTGGGCGTCGAGCTCGGCATTCACCCGGCGCGATTCACGCGTCAGCACCTTGACCAGGGCGGCGGTGCCGAGCGCACCGAGGGCGAGAATGAAGACGGGCGGCATGGGGCGGTTCCGGTCGCGGAAGGAGGCAGGGGCGTCAGAGCCCGAAGCGGGCCCATAATGCCCGCTCCTCTGCGGCGGAAATGAGGGCCTGCGCGGCCCCGGCGCCGATCTCGGCCGCCGCTCCTTCACCCGACGTCGCCGCCAGCGAGGCCGCCACGCCGACGCCGGGGGTGCGGCGGCCGAAAAGCCCGGGCTTCACCTCGATCAGCGGGGTGCGGACGGTCTCGCCATAGCGGGCGCGCAGAAAGCCGCGCAGATCGCCGATCGCATCGACGAGGCCCAATTCCTGGGCCTGCGGCGCCGCCCAGAACTCGCCGGAGAACAGCGTCTCGTCGTCGCCGGAGAGCACGTCGCCGCGCCGGGCCTTCACCAGCGCCACGAACGCGGCGTGGATCTCCTGCTGCAGCGCCTTCAGCCGCTCGACATCCTCCGGCTTCTCCGGCTGGAACGGATCGAGCATCACCTTGCGGGTGCCGGCGGTGTAGACGCGGCGCTCGATGCCGAGCTTCTCCAGCGCGGCGGGAAAGCCGAAGCCGGCGCTGACCACGCCGATGGAGCCGACAATGGAGAAATCGTCGGCGACGATCTCGTCCGCCGCGCAGGCCAGCATGTAGCCGCCCGAGGCCGCGACATCCTCGACGAAAGCGATCACCGGCAGCTGCTTCTCCACCGCCAGCGCGCGGATGCGCTTGAAGACGAGGTGCGATTGCGTCGGCGCGCCGCCGGGCGAATTGATCAGCAGCGCCACGGCCTTCGCGCCCTTCACCGCAAAGGCGCGCTCCAGCGCCCGCGCGGTGTTGGCGAAGGTGATGCCCGGGCGGAAGGGGCTCGCCATGCCGATCGCCCCGGTGAGCCGGACCACCGGCACCACGGGGGTTCCCCCGCGCAGCTTCGCGGGAAGGAACGGATCGAGACGGCGGCGGAAGTCGGTCAGCAGCGATGATGTAGCCATGGACTAGAAATAGGGTGCGTTTGCGCTTTGCTCAATGTCCGCGCGCGCATGCCGCTGACGCAGCGTCAGTCCGGCCCGATGGCACCGCCTGCGCGGAGCACCTCTTCGGCCACCGCGCTCGGCCGGCCGGCGGCGTCCGCAAGCGCCAGGCCCGGCAGAAAGGCGGGAGGCGTGCGTCGGCCCTTCACCGCCCCGATCAGCAGCCTGTGCGCCGGCGCGCCGGGGGCAGGGTGCACGGGCCGGATCGTCACGGCACCGAAACGCCCTGCCAGCCCTTGCAGCAGCGTCGCGATAGCCTCGGGGCGGTGGATGAGGGCCAGCCGCCCGCCCGGGATCAGCAGACGCTCGGCCGCGCGCAGCCAGGTCTCCATGTCGGCATCCGCGACGGCATGGGCCAGCGCCCGCCCGGCATGGGGCGAGAGGCGGTGGCGGGAGGGATCGTTGAAGGGCGGGTTCATCAGCACGAGATCGGCCGCACGGGCGGGCGGCCTGTCGGGCCCGGACGGGCGCCCGAGCGTCGCGACATCGGCGCACGCCACCCGCACCCGACCGCCAAGGTCCGGCACCTGACGGGCGGCATTGCGCGCGGCCAGCCCCGCGAGGTCCGGCACAATCTCGACCAGCGTCACCTCCGCCGTCGGCACCCGTACGGCATAGGCGAGGCCGGCGGCGCCGACCCCGGCGCCGAGATCGACCGCGCGTTCGGCCGGCGGGGCGCTGGCCGCCAGCAGGACCGCGTCATGGCCGGCGCGATGGCCGCTCTGCGGCTGCAGCAGGCGCAGGCGCCCGCCCAGAAAGGCGTCGTCGGTGAGGGCATCGTCGGGCACCGGCGCGGTGGCCGCTCCGCACGTCCCGGCGCTCATGAATCGACGAGCGCGGCGCCGAAGCCGGCGCCTTCCAGCAGCGCCCGCGCCTCGTTCTCCCGGTCCTCCTCCACCAGCAGCCGGCGCGGCAGCAGGCCGATCGAGCCCTCCATCACGCTCATATGCTGATCGAGCACGAGATGGCCGATCCCCGCGCTGTCGAGCAGGGCGGCGATGGCGGAGAGGAGGACGACGTCGTTGGTCCGCAGGAGTTCACGCATCGCCTATATGAGGCAGCAAGCCGCGCGCCTGGCAAGGCGGCCACCCCGCAGGGCGCCTCAGCGCCGCATCTCGGCGCGCACTGCCGGCTCGAAATCCGCGTCGAGGCCGAGGCGGACGAGTTCCTGGTACTGGATGGTGAGCTTGCGCTTCAGGGCGGGGAAGCCGAGCTCCAGCACGAATTCGGGGTGCATCATCGGAAAGGAGGCGAAGAGCCGCTTGCGGCGGATCGGGCGCGCCAGCGCGTCGCGGATGCGCAGCGGCGACCAGCCCTTGTCGATCAGCGGCCGGAGCATGGCCGCGTCCTTGGGGTTCAGCCGGCACTGATAGGCGAAGATGCGGGCGAGCTTGTCCGGGTCGTCCAGCGCCAGCAGCCGCTCGATCACCGTGCGCCAGTGGACGAGCGCGCCCAGCGTGTAGCCCCGTCGGGCGAAATGGCGCGAGAGGCCGCGCTCCAGCCGGCGGACCACCAGGTGCTTGTTGTCGATCAGCGGCATGTCGCGCCAGAAGGCGATGAAATCCTCGCTCGCCAGCAGCCGCGGCGAGAAGCGCAGGAAATAGGACTGCACATATTCCCGGCTCACGCCCAGCCGGGGCACGCCGTTGAGCAGGAAGCCGAAAATATCCTCCGGCGCCGCCCGGCAGCGCTCCAGCGCATCGCAGTCGGGGCGCAGCGGAAACCACAGGCTGTCGTTCATCACCACGAGCAGGCGCGGCCGCACGCCCCGCTCGAACAGGGTGAGGATGCCCTCACGGAAGCCGCCGAAATCGTAGCCGATATTGGGCCGCTCGATCACCAGATGCGTGTCGAGCGCCAGCCGCGCGCGGTCCTCCTCGCGCAGCGGGGCGTTCGACACGACGACGCAGGCGAGGCCGTTGCGGGCGAAATGGGCGAGGGTGGCGAGGGTGGAGGCGGGAATGCCGTCGCGGGGGAAGATCACCAGAATGGCGATTTCGTCGCCGACCGACTGCTTCCCCAACGTAATCTTGACGCTCTCGCGACGGCGGGCGTCGTATTCGCGCCGGCGCACGGCCCCGAGAAACATCCACGGGGCGCTCCGCAGCTTGGCGCGCCAGCGGCCAAGCTCCTTCCGGACTTTCGAAAACAAGGCCAAGTCCGGGACCCCAAGCAAAACGACGGATGACGATTTCTGGCAAATCGGCGTTAGCTTCGCAACAGCGGGTCGCGCCCTCTCCCCATCCCGGCGACAGGCGGGGCCGGTTTCCAAGCCCCGTGCCGGCCCCGCACCGCCGCGTGGGGCGCCTCCGGGGAGCACGAAAACTTTCGCCTTGCGGCGGGGTAAGCTATGAGAGCCCGTCGGGTCGCGCGTGAACCGGCGCTCGCCGTCGCAACTGCTGAGGGAGCCCCCTTTGTCCGTCGCCTACTCCTTCACTCCCGCCGTGACACCGACCGAAGCCCCGCTGGAGGGCATCGTCGCGCTTGTGCGTTCCGACATGGACCGCGTGAACGCGCTGATCCTGTCGCGCACCGGCTCCGACGTGGCGATGATTCCGGAGGTGGCCCAGCACCTGATCTCGTCCGGCGGCAAGCGCCTGCGCCCCATGCTCACCCTCGCGACGGGGGCCCTCTCCGGCTATGAGGGCGAGGGCACGGTGAAGCTCGCGGCCTCGGTCGAGTTCATGCACACGGCGACGCTCCTGCACGACGACGTGGTCGACGACAGCGAGATGCGCCGGGGCAAGCTCGCCGCCCGCATGCTGTGGGGCAACGAGGCGAGCGTGCTGGTCGGCGACTTCCTGCTCGGCCAGGCCTTCCGCATGATGATCGAGGTCGGCAACATGCGGGCGCTCGACATCCTCTCCACCGCCGCCGTGGTCATCGCCGAGGGCGAGGTCGCCCAGCTCGCCGCCGCCAAGAACATCGGCACCGACGAGGAGGCCTATCTCGCGGTGATTCGCGGCAAGACCGCGGAGCTGTTCGCCGCCGCCTGCGAGGTCGGGCCGGTGCTGGCGGGCCGCACGCCGGAGGAGCAGGCCGCCTGCCGCGCCTATGGCATGAATCTGGGCATCGCCTTCCAGCTGGTCGACGACGCGCTGGACTATGGCGGCTCGCAGGCCGATCTCGGCAAGAATGTCGGCGACGATTTCCGCGAGGGCAAGATCACGCTGCCCATCGTGCTGGCGGTGCGCAGCGGTGACGAGGCGGAGCGGGAATTCTGGCGCCGCTGTCTGGAGCGTGGCGAGATCGGCGAGGGCGACCTCGAACGGGCTCTGGCGCTGCTGGTGCGCCACGGCGCCATCGCCGAGACGGTGGAGCGCGCCCGCGCCTATGGCGCGGCGGCCAAGCAGGCGCTCGATGCCTTTCCTCCCGGCCCGGCCCGGGATGCCCTGCTCGATGTGGTCGATTTCTGCGTCGCCCGCGTGCGCTGAGCCCAGGCGCGCCCCTTATCCGCGCGGCGCGAACACGATGATCGCCGCGCCGGCGAGGCAGACCGCCCCGCCCATCAGGTCCCAGCGGTCGGGACGGAAACCCTCGACCGCCCACAGCCAGACCAGCGACGCCGCGACATAGACGCCGCCATAGGCGGCGAAGGCCCGGCCGGCGGCGGCGGCCTCGATCTGCGTCAGCGCGGCACCGAAGGCGAGCAGGCTGAGCCCGCCCGGCACCAGCCACAGCGCGTTCGCGCCGTTGCGCACGACGATCCAGAAGGCGAAGCAGCCGGCGATCTCGAAGAAGGCGGCGGCGGCGAAGAACAGGGTGGTGCGCATCGTCGCTCCCGGGTTTCGCGGTTCAGCCCAGCACGGTGGACTTCACCCACCATGCAGGATGCGCGCCCGCGACCATCCGCGCGGCCGCGGCGGCGGCGCGGCAATCGACATAGAGCGCTAACATCGTCGCCCCGGAGCCGGACATGCGCACCAGCCGCGCGCCCGCCGTGGCGCGCAGCGCCTCCTCGACGCGGCCGAGCACCGGCGCGAGCGCCCGCGCCGGGGATTCGAGGTCGTTCGGCTCGGCGGCGAGCCAGTCCAGGAGTCGCCCCCGCGACGCGCCGGCCGGAAAGGTCGCCGCCGGCATGCCCCAGTCCGCCCCCGGCGCCAGCGCCAGCGCGCGGAACACCTCGGCGGTCGCCACAGCGACGCGCGGATTGACCAGCACCGCGCCGAAGCGCGGCAAAGCGAGCGGCGAGATCGCCTCGCCGCGCCCGGCCATGAGGCAGGAGCGCCCATAGAGGCAGGCCGGCACGTCCGAGCCGGTCGCCAGCGCCGCCTCGAACAGGCGCGCATCGTCGCTCGCAAGACCATTGGCCCGCGCCAGCAGCCGCAGCGCCGCCGCCGCGGCCGCCGAGCCGCCGCCGAGGCCCGCCGCGACCGGGAGCCGCTTGGCGAGGATGAAGCGGCCGAGCCGCAGCCCCGGCACACGCGCCGCCAGCGCACGCGCCGCCTTCAGCACCAGATTGTCCGCCTCCCCCGCCAGCACCGGCGCGCCGGGCCCTTCGAGGGCCAGCGCCAGTTCGGCGCCCGGGGCGAGCGCCAGCCGGTCGCCGGTGCCGGCGAAGGCGACGACGCTCGACAGATCGTGATAGCCGTCCGCGCGCCGGCCCAGCACCCGCAGGGTGAGGTTCACCTTGGCGGGCGCGCGCTCGCAAAGCGCCGTATCGGGCTGGGAATCGGCTCGCATGGCCCGCTTATGCGACGTGGGCCCGCTGCCGGCAAGCGAGGGCCGCGCGGCACCGGGAAAGGCCGGCGGCGCCTCCCGACTTGCGCGAAGCCGGTCTTTGGCTGTATAAGCGGCGCATTCAACGATCTCACAAACGATCATCTGGTCGGTTGAGAGTGGGTTCCGCCGCCGGAGCCCGCTCTTTTTGCATTGCGGATCGTCAGGCGATCCGGCGAGGACGATGAGCGACACCGAAACCCATGCGACCGAAGCGAACGACGTGACCGAGGCCCGTCTCGACGAGCCGCGCCTCGTCATCGAGGCCGGCCCCGCCGCCCGTGTGGCCGGCATTGTCGGCCCGGTGCTGGAGGGGCTCGGCTTCCGTCTGGTGCGCGTGCGCGTTTCCGGCGGCAGCCCGCCCACGCTGCAGATCATGGCGGAGCGTCCCGATGGCTCCTTCGGCATCGATGAGTGCGAGGCGGCGAGCCGCGCCATCTCGCCGGTGCTCGATGTCGAGGACCCGATCAGCGGCGCCTACAACCTCGAAATGTCCTCCCCCGGCATCGACCGGCCGCTGGTGCGGCTGTCCGACTTCCAGCGCTGGGCCGGCCATGACGCGAAGATCGAGATGGCCGTGCCGCATGAGGGGCGCAAGCGCTTCCGCGGCTTCCTCGCCGGCGTGGAAGGCGTGAACGCGCTGGTGCGCCTGCCGGACGCGCCCGCCGGGACGCCCGGCACCGTCGCCCTGCCCATCGCCGACATCGGCGATGCCCGGCTCGTCATGACCGACGCGCTGATCCGCGAGGCGCTGCGCCGGGACAAGGCGCTGCGCGAGGGCGCGGGCATCGACGAGGACGACATCGACACCGCCGATCTCGGCGACGTGCCGTACGACGGCGAGGATGCCGACGAGAACGCCGATGACGACATGTTCGTCGGCGGCGAAGGCGTCGCCCCGCGCGTCATCCCGCCCAAGAAGATGCCCGTGAAATCCAAGCCGATGCTGAAGCCCAAGGGCGCGGCAAAACCCGGCAAGAAATCCAACGCCAAACGCAAATCCTATGCGAAGGAGACGCACTGATGGCCGTCGTCAGCGCCAACCGGCTTGAACTCCTGCAGATCGCCGACGCGGTCGCGCGGGAAAAGACGATCGACCGGGGCATCGTGATCGCCGCGATGGAAGATGCGATCGCCAAGGCCGCGCGCTCGCGCTACGGCGCCGAGACCGACATCCACGCCGAGATCAACCCGCGCACCGGCGAGCTGCGGCTCGCCCGCCACCTGCTGGTGGTCGAGCAGGTCGACAACCCGGCGGTGGAGATCGACCTCGTCGGCGCGCGCCGGCTGAACCCGGCGGCGCAGATCGGCGCCTCCATCGCCGCCACGCTGCCGCCCTTCGATTTCGGCCGCATCGCCGCGCAGTCCGCCAAGCAGGTCATCGTGCAGAAGGTGCGCGAGGCCGAGCGCGACCGCCAGTATGACGAGTTCAAGGACCGCATCGGCGAGATCGTCAACGGCGCGGTCAAGCGCGTCGAATACGGCAATGTGGTCGTCGACCTCGGCCGTGGCGAAGCCTCGCTGCGCCGCGACGAGCTGCTGCCGCGCGAAGTGTTCAAGACCGGCGACCGCATCCGCGCCTATGTCTACGACGTGCGCCGCGAGCAGCGCGGGCCGCAGATCTTCCTCTCGCGCACCCATCCCCAGTTCATGGCCAAGCTGTTCGCGCAGGAAGTGCCGGAGATCTATGACGGCATCGTCGAGATCAAGTCGGTGGCCCGCGATCCCGGCTCGCGCGCCAAGATCGCCGTCACCTCGCGCGATTCCTCGGTCGATCCGGTCGGCGCCTGCGTCGGCATGCGCGGCTCGCGCGTGCAGGCGGTGGTAAACGAGCTGCAGGGCGAGAAGATCGACATCATTCCGTGGTCGCCGGACGTCGCGACCTTCATCGTCAACGCCCTCGCCCCGGCCGAAGTGGTCAAGGTCGTGCTCGACGAGGACCGCGAGCGTATTGAAGTCGTGGTCCCGGATGCCCAACTAAGTCTGGCCATCGGCCGACGCGGCCAGAATGTGCGCCTCGCCTCCCAGCTCACCGGCTGGGACATCGACATCATGACCGAGGCGGAAGAGAGCGAGCGGCGCCAGAAGGACTTCGCCGAGCGCACCACCATGTTCGCCGAGGCGCTGGACCTCGACGAGATGATGGGCCAGCTCCTCGCCTCGGAAGGCTTCGCCTCGGTCGAGGAAATCGCCTATGTGCCGCTGAACGAGCTGGCGAGCATCGAGGGCTTCGACGAGGACACGGCGCAGGAACTTCAGAACCGCGCCCTCGCCCATCTGGCGCAGGTGGAAGCCGCCTTCGACGCGCGCCGACGCGAACTCGGGGTCGAGGACGCGCTGCGCGAGGTGCCGGGCGTCACCTCGCCCATGCTGGTGGCGTTCGGCGAGAACGACATCAAGACGGTCGAGGATCTCGCCGGCTGCGCCACCGACGACCTCACCGGCTGGACCGAGCGCAAGGACGGCGAGACCGTCCGCGTCGCCGGCGCGCTGGAAGGCTTCGAGCTTTCCCGCGAGGACGCCGAGCAGCTGATCATGCAGGCCCGCGTCAAGGCCGGCTGGATCACGGCCGAGGAACTCGCCGGCCCGGCCGAAGATCAGGTCGAGACGGACGAGGCCGGCGAAGGCCAGGCCTGAGCGGCCCGGTCGGCGCGGCTTCGGGACCGAAGGGAAGGACAGCGGTGACGGACCAGACGGCCGCCCATGAGGCAGCAGCGGCGGCGGACACCGGCCCCGAGGCGGACGCCGATGCGGCTGAAGTGGGGCTCACCGATGCCGGCCTCGCCGATGCGGGCCGCGCCCCGACCCGGCTGTGCATCGCCAGCCGGACGGTGCGGCCGGTGGGAGAATTGCTGCGCTTCGTCGTGGCGCCGGACGGCACGGTGGTGCCGGACATCCACGCCCGGCTTCCCGGGCGCGGCGCCTGGATCACAGCACGGCGCACCGTGCTGGCGGAGGCCCTGAAGCGGAAGGCGTTTTCCCGCGCCTTCCGGGGCAAGGGACGCGCCGGGCCGGAACTGTCCGATCTCGTCGGGCAGCTGCTTGAGAAGGATGCGCTCGCCGCGCTCGGCATGGCCAAGAAGGCGGGGCAGGTGGTGACGGGCAACGCCAAGGTGATCGAGGCGCTGCAGAGCGGGAAGGTCGCGGTGCTGATGCATGCGAGCGAAGCCGCCCCGGACGGGGCCGGAAAGCTCGACGCGCTGGCGCGGCGGATCGGCGAGGCTGACGGACGGGAAATCGCCCGCGTCGACAGCCTGCCGGGGACACAATTGGACTTGGCGCTCGGGCGGGCAAATGTGGTACATGCTGCGCTGCTCGCGCATCCGACGAGCGCGGGGTTCCTCGCGCGAATGAAACGGCTCGAAGGCTGGCGCGCGGACTAAGCAGGCTGGCCGACGATAGTGGGGCCTTTCCGCATGAGGCGGGAAGGTACAGGAACGGATACCGAATGACCGATACGAAGAACCCGGGCGAGAAGACGATGGGCGTCGGACAGGGCGGCAAGACCACCCTCACGCTCAAGCGACCTGTCGAGCAGGGCGTCGTCCGCCAGAGCTTCAGCCATGGGCGGTCCAAGTCCGTCGTGGTGGAGAAGGTGAAGCGCCGCGTGCTCGGCCCGGGCGACAAGCCCGAGGCGCCGGCTGCGGCCGCACCGGCTTCGCCGCCGGCATCCGCCCCGCCCGCCGCACAGGCCGCCCG
>JAEYTJ010000057.1 GCA_023434095.1 Pseudomonadota bacterium
CGCGTTCAGTGCGCGCGGGCGAACATCTCGTTGAAGGAATAGCCGGAGCCGCGCACGGTGCGGATCGGGTCCGGCTGGCGCGGGCGGTTGAGTGCCTTGCGCAGGCGGCCGACATGCACGTCGACCGTGCGCTCGTCGATATAGACGTCCTGCCCCCACACCCCGTCGAGCAGCTGCTCGCGCGAATAGACGCGGCCCGGCGACTGCATGAGGAATTCCAGCAGCCGGAACTCGGTGGGGCCGAGATGCAGCTCCCGCCCGGCGCGGTGGACGCGCTTGGTCTCGCGGTCGAGCTCGATGTCGCCGGCCCGCAGCAGGGTGGAGATGTGCTCGGGCTTGGCGCGGCGCAGCAGCGCCCGCACCCGCGCCACCAGTTCCGGCACCGAGAACGGCTTGACCACGTAATCGTCGGCGCCGGTGGCGAGGCCGCGCACGCGCTCGGTCTCCTCGCCGCGGGCGGTGAGCATGAGGATGGGCATGCGCTCGGTTTCCGGACGGGCGCGCAGACGACGGCACAGCTCGATGCCGGAGAGGCCCGGAAGCATCCAGTCGAGGATCAGGAGGTCCGGCACGCTTTCGCGCAGCCTTGTCTCCGCCTCGTCGCCCCGCCCGACATTGTCGACCGAATAGCCTTCGGATTCGAGATTGTAGCGGAGCAGGAGGGTGAGGGGCTCCTCATCCTCCACGATCAGTATGTTGGTCGGCATGATCTCGTTCCCGGGCGTTCGCGGGCCGCCGGCATCAGGCCGGGAACGCGACGCTGGTCAGGCTGCTGGTGTCCTGCTTGGGCCGCTCCTCGGTGAGCAGCTGGCCGGTCACAAGATAGTGGATGGTTTCCGCGACGTTGGTCGCGTGGTCGCCGATGCGCTCGATGTTCTTGGCGCAGAACAGCAGGTGGGTGCACAGCGAGATGTTGCGCGGATCCTCCATCATGTAGGTCAGGAGCTCGCGGAACAGCGAGGTGTAGAGCACGTCGACCTCGCCGTCGCGCTGCCAGACTTCCAGCGCCCGCGCCTCGTCGCGCGTAGCATAGGCGTCGAGCACCACTTTCAGCTGTTCGAGCACGATGGTGGACATGTGCTCCACGCCGCGCACCAGCTTCTGCGGGTGAAACTCGCCGGTGAGGGCCAGCACGCGCTTGGCGGTGTTCTTGGCGAGGTCGCCGATGCGCTCGAGATCGTTGGCGATGCGCATGGCGGCGACGATCTCGCGCAGGTCGCCGGCCAGCGGCTGGCGGCGGGCGATGATGAGCACCGCCTTTTCCTCGATCTCACGCTGCAGCAGGTCGACCGGGCCGTCGAGCACGATCACCTTCTGCGCCAGCTCGGCGTCGCGCTTGACCAGCGCCTGCACGGAATCGGCGACGAGACGCTCGGACTGTCCGCCCATCTCGACCACGCGGCGGCCGAGTTCCTTGAGGTCGGTGTCGAAGGACGAGACGATATGTTCGGTCATGGGGCAGGCCTCTCTCGTCGCGGGCTCAGCCGAAGCGGCCGGTGATGTAGTCGCGGGTGCGGGCTTCGCGCGGGTTGGTGAAGAGCTCGTTCGAGGCGGCGACCTCGATCAGTTCGCCGAGATAGAAGAACGAGGTGATGTCGGCGCAGCGCGCCGCCTGCTGCATGTTGTGGGTCACGATGACGATGGTGAATTCCTGCTTCAGCTCGTCGATCAGGTCCTCGATCTTCGAGGTCGAGATCGGGTCGAGCGCCGAGGTGGGCTCGTCGAGCAGGATCACTTCCGGCCGCACGGCGATGGTGCGGGCGATGCACAGGCGCTGCTGCTGGCCGCCCGACATGCCGAGCGCCGAGGTGTGCAGACGGTCCTTGGTCTCTTCCCAGATCGCCGCCTTGCGCAGGCACCATTCGACGCGCTCGTCCATCTGCGCCTTGGAGAGGCGCTCATGCAGCTTCACGCCGAAGGCGATGTTGTCGTAGATCGACATCGGGAACGGCGTCGGCTTCTGGAACACCATGCCGATGCGCGAGCGCACCACGGTGGAATCGAGGTCCTTGCTCAGCAGGTCGGCGCCGTCGAACAGGATCTTCCCTTCCGCGCGCTGGCCCGGATAGAGCTGGTACATGCGGTTGAAGATGCGCAGCAGCGTGGACTTGCCGCAGCCCGAGGGCCCGATCATCGCGGTGACGCGCTTCTCCGGGATCTCGAAATTGATGTTCTTCAGCGCGTGGTTGTCGCCGTAGAAGAAGTTCAGCTTCTCGACCTTGAGCTTGGCTTCGGCCGACGGCGCGGTGGCGCGGTTGACGGCGGAGGCGATGTCGATCGACGTTTCGGCTGCGAAATTCATGGTCCGTCTCACTTCATCTTCGCCAGGACGAGGCGGGAAAGGATGTTCAGGGTCAGAACCCCGACGGTGATGAGCAGGGCGCCCGCCCACGCCAGCGCCACCCAGTCCTCGAAGGGGCTGGCGGCATATTGGTAGATGGCGATCGGCAGGCTCGCCATGGGCGCGCCCAGGCTGACCGACCAGCCATTATTGCCGAGCGAGGTGAACAGCAGCGGGGCTGTTTCGCCGGCGGCGCGGGCCACGGCCAGCAGGATGCCGGTGACGATGCCCGCCCGGGCCGCGCGCCAGGTGATGAAGGTGACCACCTTCCACTGCGGGGCGCCGAGCGCGAAGGCGGCTTCGCGCAGCCCGATCGGCACCAGGTTCAGCATGTCCTCGGTGGTGCGCACCACGACCGGGATGATGATGATCGCCAGGGCGATCGCCCCCGCCCAGCCGGAGAAGCCGCCGAACGGCACGACCAGCAGCTGGTAGACGAACAGGCCGATGAGGATCGACGGCGCCGACAGCAGCACGTCGTTGACGAAGCGCACCGCGTTGCCGACCTGCGTGCCGCGGCCGTTCTCGGCGAGGAAGGTGCCGCACATCAGGCCGATGGGGGTGCCGATGAGGAGCGCGACGCCGATCTGGATCAGCGAGCCGACGATGGCGTTGAGCAGGCCGCCCCCGGCGCCGGGGGGCGCGGTGATCTTGGTGAAGACGTGCGGGCCGAGCGCGGGCAGGCCGCGCGCCACCAGGGTCCACAGGATCCAGGCGAGCAAAACCAGCGAGAGCGCGGCGAAGCCGGTGCTGATGACCTTGACGGTGTAGTCGGTGGCGCGGCGGCGGGCGAGGGATGCCATGTCTGTCTCCACTCAGCCCTTGAGCCGGGACCGGACGAGCAGGCGCGAAAGCGCGAGCACGATGAACGAAATCACGAACAGGATGAAGCCAAGTTCCAGCAACGACTGAAGCTTCAGCGAGCCGTTGGAGGCTTCGGGAAACTCGTTGGCGATGGTGGAGGCGATGGTCGCGCCGGGGGCGAAGAGCGAGGCCGACATGCGCGTGGCGTTGCCGATGACGAAGGTCACGGCCATGGTCTCGCCCAGCGCGCGGCCGAGGCCCAGCATGACGGCGCCGACCATGGCGGTGCGGCCATAGGGCACCGAGACGTTGCGGTAGACCTCATAGGTGGTGGCGCCGACGCCATAGGCGGATTCCTTGATCATCGGCGGCACCGATTCCAGCACCTCGACGAACATGGCGGTGATGAAGGGCAGGATCATGATCGCCATGATGAGGCCGGCGGTGAGCATGCCGGCGCCCAGCGGCGGGCCCTGGAACAGCGCGCCGATTATCGGCAGCGGACCGAGCCACTCGATCAGCGGCGGCTGCACATAGGCGGCCATCAGCGGAACGATGACGAAGAAGCCCCACATGCCATAGATGATCGACGGGATGGCGGCGAGCAGCTGGATCGCGACGCCGATCGGCCGGCGCAGCGGGCCGGGGGCTATCTCGGTGAGGAAGAAGGCGATGCCGAAGGACAGCGGCAGGGCGATGAGGACGGCGATGACGGCGCTGAACACCGTGCCGAACACCATCACGCCGGCGCCGAACACCTCGGTCACCGGGTTCCACGTGGTCGACCACAGGAAGGAAATGCCGAACTCCCGCAGCGCCGGGAGGCCGCCATGGAACAGCATGGCGATGATCAGGCCGAGCAGCAGCAGGACGAGAACGCCGCTGGTCCAGAGAATGCCGACGAAGACCGGATCGCTGACGCGGCCCGTCGGCTTGTGCACCGCGATCAGGCCGGGCTCCGCCTGCCTTCCGCTGAGAGTGGCATCCATGTCGTGTGATCCTTGGAGCGCCTTGTCACCCGGCAGCCGCGATCGGCCGGAGGGGCGGCGTACTGTGACGGAGCAGGGTCGACGCGGCAGACTACCGCTGGCCGGGGCAGACGAGAAGAGGCGGCCCGGGGCCGCCTCTTGCCTTTAGGGTCGGGATCAGTTGGTCCAGACGGCCTTGCCGTCGGCCTTCACGTCGCTCGCCCACGCCTTCTTGATGTCGGAGACGACGGCTTCCGGCAGCGGGATGTAGTGGAGCTTCTCGGCGATCGCGTCGCCTTCCGCGCCATAGGCCCAGTCGAAGAACTTGATGACTTCCGCCGACTGCGCGGCATTGGTCGGGTTCTTCGGCAGCAGGATGTAGGTGGCGGAGGTGATCGGCCAGGCGCCTTCGCCCGATGTGTCGATCATCGAGGCGGCGAAGTTCTTCGCGCCCGTCCAGTCGGCGGCGGCGGCCGCTTCCATGAACGCCTTGGTCTCGGGCTTCACGACCTTGCCGGCCTTGTTCACGAGGTCGGTGGTGGCGAGCTTGTTGGCGGCGGCGTAGATGAACTCGACGTAGCCGATGGCGCCGCGGGTGTTCTTCACGGTGCCGGCAACGCCTTCATTGCCCTTGGCGCCCGCGCCGACCGGCCACTGGACCGAGGTCGCCGCGCCGACATTCGACTTCCAGTCGGCATTGGTGGCGGCGAGGTAGGAGGTGAACACGAAGGACGTGCCCGAGGAATCCGAACGGTAGACCGGCACGATGGCGATGTCGGGAAGCTTCGCGTCCTTGTTCAGGGCGGCGATCTTCGGGTCGTTCCACTTGGTGATCTTGCCCTGATAGATGTCGGCGATGGTGGCGCCGTCGAGGGTCAGCGCGTGGTCCTCGCCGAGATTGACGATGGCGACCACCGAGCCGATCACGGTCGGGAACTGCAGCAGGTTGGCGGATTCGAGCTTGTCGTCCTTCATCGGCGCGTCGGAGGCGCCGAAATCGACGGTGCGGTTGACGATCTGGTTCTGACCACCGCCGGAACCGATCGACTGGTAGTTGAGGCCGGTGCCGGTCTTCTCCTTATAGGCCGCCGCCCAGGCCTGATAGACCGGGGCCGGGAAGGAGGCGCCAGCGCCGTTGATGTCGGCGGCGAAAGCGGTACCGGAAACGAGGGCACCGAACGACAGCGCGGCGGCGCCGAGCAGATGGGTGAATTTCAAGGGTCTTCTCCTTAGGTCGGGAGATCGGCGGCATCGCGGAGACGCGGCCCGGATGCGCGATTGGCCGAAGGGCGGTTGACAGTTCACTCGGGAGTCTTACCGCCCGGGCACCAAGGTTCTATGACCCTTCGATGAAGCCTTGATGACAGCCCAAACCATTGAAAACAAATGACTTATCGCCTCGGCGCGGAGGCCGTCGACAGACGCACCGAAAATGTCGAGCCCGCGCCGGGCACGCTCTCGATCCCCATCTTGCCGCGGTGGCGGGCGACGATGTGCTTAACGATGGCGAGGCCAAGCCCGGTGCCGCCCTGCTCGCGCGAATGGGCAGTGTCGACGCGGTAGAAGCGCTCGGTCAGGCGCGGCACGTGCTCGGGCGCGATGCCGGGACCGTAATCGCGCACCGTCGCCACCGCGTCGGTGCCCTCGCGGACGATGGCGATCTCCACCCGGCCGCCGGTGCCGCCATATTTGAGCGCGTTCTCGACCAGGTTCTCGAACACCCGGATCAGTTCGTCGCGGTCGCCGCGCACCTCCACCGGCTCGTCCGGCGGGACGAACTGGATGTCCACCCCGCGCTCGCGCCCGAGCGGGGCGAGGGCGTCGCGCACATGGCTGACCACGGCGCCGAGATCCACCGCCGCCTCGGGGCGCAGATGGGCGTTGAGCTCGATGCGCGAAAGCGAGAGCAGGTCGTCGATCAGCCGCGACATCCGCCGGGCCTGCTCGTTCATGATCTTGAGGAACCGCTCGCGCGCATTGGCGTCGTTGCGGGCGGGGCCCTGGAGCGTCTCGATGAAGCCCGACAGCGAGGCGAGCGGGGTGCGCAGTTCGTGGCTGGCATTGGCGACGAAGTCGACGCGCATCTGCTCGACCCGGCGCTGCGGCGTAAGGTCGATGAAGGTGAGCAGCACCGCCTCGGTCGGCGCGCCCTCGCGCAGCAGGCCGGGCCGGATAGGGACGATGTCGGCGCGCAGCCAGCGGTCGAGCGGCACGCGCTCGGCGAACTCGATGCGGCGCGGCGCCCCGTCCGCGACTGCGGCGCGCAGGGCCTCCAGAACTTCCGGCACCCGCACGGCGAACGAGACGGGATCGCCGACGCGCACGCTGGCGAGAAGGCCGACGGCGGCGGTGTTGGCGGTCAGCACGGTGCCGCGCGCGTCGAGCAGCAGCGCCGCCTCGGGCAGCGCCCTGACCAGTGCGGGGAGCCGCTCCTCGGCGCGGGGCGAGGGCTTGGGTTCGCCGCTGAACCGGGCGAGGGCCGCCGCGACCGGGCGCCGGCGCGTCGGCAAGGCCGCGCCCAGCGCCGCGAAGAGGCCGATGGTCAGCCCCGCTCCCGGCGTCACCGCCCCGAACCAGCTTGCCCCGCCGAGGCCGAGCGCGGTGGCGGCAAGCACCCAGCGCGCGCCGACGAGCCGTTCCCGCAGCGTCTCCTCCGCCAGTTGCCGCGTCTCGTTGAGGGCCATGCCCGCTTCCTGCCCGACCGTGAAAACGGCGTCCGCCCTTCCCTTAAGGCGTGCCGCGCTTTCCTGATATGCTTTCCGCGCCGGCATCGGAAGGCGAATCGCCCGGCAGCCGGCCGGGCCCGAACCTTCCGCAGTTCGGCACGTTGCACCTTATGATAGCGTTGAAAGGCTTCCATATGACGAAGAAGCCCGCCGCCTCCAAGGCGCCGGCCCCGGGACGCGAGGAAGCCGAGCTCTCGGCCGCCGTGGCTGGATTTTCGGTGGAAGCGCCGGAGCTTCCCAAGATCATCGCCGCGCACGCCTATGGCAGCGGCGGCTATCCCTATTCCGACCGACCCAAGCGCAAGACCTACGAGGCCGAGCTGAACGCCCTGCAGATCGAGCTCCTCAAGCTGCAGGACTGGGTGAAGGCGCAGCACGAGCGGATCGTCATCGTCTTCGAGGGGCGCGACGCCGCCGGCAAGGGTGGCACCATCCACCGCTTCACCCAGCACCTCAACCCGCGCTTCGCGCATGTGGTGGCGCTCGACAAGCCGACCGAGGCGGAAGCCGGGCAGTGGTACTTCCAGCGCTACATCGCCCATCTGCCGCGCCGCGGCGATGTCACGATCTTCGACCGCTCCTGGTATAACCGCGCCGTGGTCGAGCCGGTGATGGGCTTCTGCACCCCGGCGCAGACGGCGCATTTTCTCGAACAGGTGCCCACCTTCGAGAAGATGCTGGTGGATGACGGCATAAGGCTGTTCAAGATCTGGCTCGACATCGGGCGCGAGATGCAGCTCCTGCGCCTGCATGAGCGCCACCAGGACCCGCTGAAGCGCTGGAAGCTCTCTCCCGTGGATCTCGCCGCCCCGGCGCGCTGGGACGCGATCTCGGCGGCACGGAACGCCATGATCGAGGCGAGCCATGTCCCGGTCCCGTGGGCGGTGGTACTCGGAAACGACAAGATGCGGGCGCGACTCGGCGTCATACGTCAAATCCTCGCCCAGATTCCGTATGAGGGCAGGGACGATGGCGTCGTCGGGATTCCCGACCCCGCCATCGTGCTCGACGGCCGCGCCTTCCTGGCGCGCCTCTCCGCGTGACATGCCCGCTGAAGACCAAGTGAAGGAAGCCTGATGCGCCGCCATGGGATCGTCAGCCTGCTGCTGGGCCTCGGCCTGTCGTTCGACGTCACCGGCCTTGCCGCCGAGCCCATGCCCGCCCCTGCCGCCGAATACCGCGCCCGCGCCCGTGCTCCTCAGGGCGTGGAACTGAGCGTGTCCCACCGCCAGGGGATGGTGCGGGTCGAGGTGGAGCGCGGCAGCCTGCCCAACGGCATGGTCAGCCTGATCAATCTGCAGAGCAGCGACGTGATCGTGCTGATGGACGTGCCCGGCATGGACCGCATCGCCGTGGAGATGGAAATGCCGCCCGGCTTCGCCTTTTCCGACGCCAAGCGCCAGGGCACGCGCGCCGGCAAGGGCGAGGCGCTGGGCGAGGCGTGCGAGCTGTGGCGCTTCGAGCCCAAGGCGCTGAACCAGCCGGTGGAGAGCTGCATCACCGCCGACGGCATCGTGCTGCGCACCACCACCCAGATGGGCGGCAAGCCCGTGGTGCTGTTCGAGGTGACCGAGCTGGCACGCGGCCCGCAGGACCCGGAGCAGTTCGCCCTGCCCAAGGGCGTGAAGCCGAGCAAGCTGCCGCCCAGCATGCGCGCCCTGCTGCCGGGCCTCACCCGCTAGGCTGGAGCGCCTCAGCCGGCGGCGCGGCGGCGCTCGGGGGCGGCCTCGTCCTTCGGCGCGTCGGGCGCGATCACCGGCATGGCGGCCAGCGGATCGGGCGAAATGCCCTTGGTGGCGTCGAGCCGGCGCCGGCTCATCAACAGTTCCCGCGCGCCCATCAGGATCAGCGCGATGGCGAAGGGCGTCACGTAATAGAGCAGGCGCAGCAGCAGCAGCGCTCCGAGCAGCGGCTCGGTCTCGAACTGCGGCAGCGCCACCAGCATCGCCGCGTCGAACACGCCGAGCCCCCCCGGCGCATGGCTGGCGAAGCCCAGCAGCGTGGCGGAGATGAACACCACGCCGAGCGCGATCGGGTCGATATAGGGCTGCTGCGGCATCAGCACATACATGGCGGCGGCGCAGAAGGAGAGATCGA
Source organism: Pseudomonadota bacterium (assembly GCA_023434095.1). Classification (GTDB taxonomy): domain Bacteria; phylum Pseudomonadota; class Alphaproteobacteria; order Rhizobiales; family Xanthobacteraceae; genus Ancylobacter. Next base: position 8,937 of record JAEYTJ010000057.1, read on the forward strand.
TGATGCCGATCACGATCTGCAGCAGGGTGAGCCTCCACCCCGGCAGGGTGACGGTCCAGTGGCCCTTGCCGACGCCGATGCGGCGCGGCTTCAGCCCGACCCAGGTGACATAGGCGGCGAGGCCCGCGAGCAGGGCGAGGCCGATCAGCCGGTTCACCCAGGGCGGCAGATGATCGACCGCGCTCGCCGCCCAGGGCTCGATGCTGACGCCCAGCCCGAGAATGGCGATATTGCCGAGCCAGAAGGTGAGGCCGGTGATGAAGCACAGCTTCGCCACGTCCACCGCGCCGAGGCCGTGGGCGGAGTAGATGCGGTAACGCACGGTGCCGCCGGTGAAGGCGGAGAAGCCGATATTGTGGCCGATGGAATAGGAGGTGAAGGAGGCCAGCGCCGCGACCCGGTAGGGCACGTGCGGCTTGCCGACGGTGCGCAGGGCGAACCAGTCGTAGAAGGTCAGGGTGAAATAGGCCCCGGCAACGAACATCGCCGCGACACCGATGCGCCAGGGGTCCGTGCCCGAGATCGCCTCCAGCACCTCGGCGGGCCGGATGTTGCGCAGCATCTTGTAGAGCACGAAGACGGCGACGCCGATGATGACGAGGCTCGCGACCAGACCGAGCGTGTGCCAACCGAGCCGCGCGCGCAGCCAGCCGGGGATCGCCTTCAGTCCCTTCATCGCGTCTCCGTCCCTGCTGTTATGCCAGTGTGCCAGCCAGCCCTAGCAGACCCGGCGGCCTTGTGAAACACGCTCGATCCGGCGTCGGATTAACGCATCCCGCCTCGAGGCGCCACAGGACGCCGGGGCGGTGACGGCATGGTGACGTCGAACCCGCCCGCGGCTCAGAGCCGGACGGGATAGCCGATCTCGATGGTGCGCGGACGCGGCAGGCCGAAGCGGTCGACCGAGCGCTCGGCATTGCGCGCCAGGAAGGCGAAGATATGGGCGAGCAGGTCGCGCACGCCCAGAATGTCGTCGGGCGGCATCACACGCTCGTGACCGATGACATAGACGGCCTCGTCGGGGTCGATGCCCTGGGCGTAGAGGGCCGGGCCGAGCACCGCCGGCACGTCGATCTGCTGCATGTAGCCGAAGCGCACGTCGATGCGCAGATGGGCGGCGTCGAGCGGCAGCACCCGCACCCGCTCGTCCACCGGCACGCGCGGGCGCGAGGCGCCCCACACGGAGACGATGACGGCGCGGGTGAACTGCACGTTGAGCAGTTCCGACAGGCGCCCCAGCGCCACCGGCGTCATTGCGCCGCCGCGCGAGAGGAAGATGGCGGTGCGCGGGCTCAACGCGCAGCTGGCGGGGCGGCCCTTGGCGACGAAATCGTCGAGCGGCTCGGTGAAGCGGCGCTGCTGCAGGCCCACCCCTTCCATGCCGCGCCGCCAGGACACCATGACGACGAGCACCACGGCGGCGATGGTCACCGGCAGCCAGCCCCCGTCATGCAGCTTGGTGAGGTTGGCGGCGGCGAAGGACAGGTCGACCACGCCCAGCCCGGCGGCAAGGCCGATCAGCGCCGGCAGTGGCCAGTTCCAGCGCCGGCGCACATAGGCGACGAACAGGAAGGTGGTCGAGACCATGGCCATCGCCACGGCGATGCCATAGGCGGAAGCGAGGCGGTCGGACGAGCCGAAGGAGATGACGATGGCCGCGCAGGCCGCCATCATGATCCAGTTGAGGCGGCCGACATAGATATGCTGGTCGTTGTGCTCGCTGGTGTAGCGAATCCGCATCGGCGGCAGGTAGCCCAGCTCGATCGCCTGCTTGGCCAGCGAGAACACGCCGGTGATGATCGCCTGCGAGGCGATCACCGTCGCCAGCGCGGCGAGGATCAGCAGCGGCACCTCGAACATGTCTGGCGCCAGATCGTAGAACGGGTTGCGCACCGACTCGCGGTGCACCAGCACATGCGCGCCCTGGCCGTAATAGTTGAGCAGCAGGGCCGGCATGGCAATGAGCAGCCAGGCGCGGGTGATGACCGGCCGGCCGAAATGGCCGAGATCGGCATAGAGCGCCTCGCCGCCGGTGACGGCCAGGAAGGTGGCGCCGAGAATGAGGCCGGCGAGCATCGGATTGTCGGCGAGCAGCAGGATTCCGTGGCGCGGATCGAGCGCCGCCAGCACCTCGGGCGCCTCCACGATGCCGTGGATGCCGAGCGCACCCAGCGACAGGAACCAGGTCAGCATCACCGGCCCGTAGAAGGCGCCGATGCGCTCGGTGCCGGCGCGCTGGGAGATGAAGACCAGAAGGATCACCAGCACCGTCACGGCGACGATCCAGTGATCGAGCTCCGGCGCGATCACCTCCAGCCCCTCCATGGCCGACAGCACGGAGATGGCCGGGGTGAGCACGCCGTCGCCGATCAGCATGGCGGCACCCACGAGGCCGGCGACCAGCAGGAACAGCCGCTTGCCGGTGGCGGAGCGATGGAGATCCAGCAGCGTCACCAGCGCCAGGATGCCGCCTTCGCCGTCATTGTCCGCCCGCAGCACCAGCATGACGTATTTGAGGGTGACGGAGAGAATGATCGCCCAGCTGATGAGCGAGAGCAGGCCCAGCACGTCGGCGTCGGAGACGCCGGGGCCGCCGACGGCGTTGAGCCCCTGCTTGAACGCGTAGAGCGGGCTGGTGCCGATATCGCCGAAGACGACCCCCAGCGCCGCCAGCTCGGCGGTGAAGGGGAGCGACCGACGGCCGGAGACGCGACGCTCAGCCATGGACACCCCGCGCGGGCGGCTTGCCCCCAAGCAGCTTGCCCCAAAAAAGCTTGCCCCAAACCAGCTTGCTCCGATGCGGCGGGCACCCCTGCAACGGGCCGGCAGCGGATGTGCCCACAGGGCATGGCCGGCCGGCGAGGGGAGCGCGGGCGTCGGGCGAGATCGACGGAAGGGACGCGAGGGGACGGAGCATGAAGGCCGATTCGCGCAGAACAATGCCGTGGCATCGGGGAGCCCCGCAGCAATACTCTGCCACGCCACCGACGCCAAGCGCCGTCTCGGGGCAGCGTCGGGCCGCGCGTGGCCCCCGCGCACGGGAATGTGAAAAGGACGCCGGAGACCGGCGCCGACGTGCCTGTGGATGAGGGAGGGGGACTCTATGGGGGGCGGGTGAATCCCCCTCCCTCGACCAGCGACGCCGTGATGTCCAAAGGCTTGCGGGTTCCTTCGGACGGTGCCGCTGGCGAGCGACGATAATTAGGCGCTTCGCCGCAGCAGATCAACGTCGACCGAACCGTTCGGTCAATTTGTTCGTCGATCCCTGTTTCTCGGCCTTGTGCGTTGCGTAAACATGGCATGCGTTCCACATTGGCGTTACGAATTCGTCGTAATTTCCAATGTCACCAGTTTGTTCATGGCTTCATTGCCCGATTTCGCGCACCAATCGATCGAGCGCCGCGCAAGGAACGCGTCCGAGGCCGACACCGGCCTTGCCGGCGCGTCTTCCGGCCACTCGGCCGCCAAGCAGGACCAGATCCTGCGCGGGGCGCGGGAGGTGTTTCTGGCCTCCGGCTTCGACGGTGCCAGCATGGGCGAAATCGCCCGCGCGGCCGGCGTCTCGAAAGGCACGATCTACGTCTATTTCGACTCGAAGGAAGACCTGTTCACCGCCCTGGTGACCGATCAGTGCACCCGCACCGCCGAAGCCTGCTTCGAACTCGACCCTGACGGGCCGACCGAGGCGACGCTCCGCGCCGTGGCCTCCCGCTATATCGAGGCCCTGATGGAGCCTGCCCATATCCGCACGGTGCGGATGGTGATCGGCGTCGCGGAGAAGCTGCCCGCCATCGGCCGCGCCTTTCTCCAGGCCGGCCAGGAGACGGGGGTGCGGCGGATGTCGGACTGGCTGCGGGCCAAGGTCGCCCAGGGCGAACTCGCCATCGACGATGTGGAAATGGCGGCCTGGCAGTTCGTGGTGAACTGCCAGGGCAAGCTGATCATGCCGATGGTCTTCGGCGACCTTTCCCGCCCGACCAACGCGGCTATCGCCCAGGTGGTGGACCATACGGTCGGCTCGTTCCTCGCGGCCTTCGCAGCGCCGGGCGCGACGCCTCATTCGGCGGTGCGGGCGGACGGCAAGGCGGCGGCGAGCGCCGACAGCCCTTCCCGATAGGTCGGGTAGCGCAGCGCGCCGCCGATGAGCGCGTGCAGCCGCTCGTTGCGCACCCGCCGGTTATCGGCCCAGAAGGACAGCGCCATCGGCGACATGCGCGCGGACGCCTCCTCGAAGCGTTCCGGCGCCGGCGGCGCGACGCCCAGCAGCTGCGCGGCGAAGCGCACCGGCGCGCAGGAGGGCGAGGGTTCGTCGTCCACCACGTTCACCACCCCGTCGAACCGCTGCGCGAGGGCGGCGCCAATGGCGTCGGCGATGTCGTCGACATGGATGCGGTTGAACACCTGGCCCGCCCGCTCGATGCAGCGGGCCGTGCCGTCCGCCACATCGACGAGCGCATTGCGGCCCGGGCCGTAAATGCCGCCGAGCCGCAGCACCGTCACCGGACGCCCGGCGCGGCGGCCGAGCGCCTGCCAGCCGGCCTCCGCCTCGATGCGGCGCCGGGCCCGGGG
>JAEYTJ010000077.1 GCA_023434095.1 Pseudomonadota bacterium
GCCCTCCCCGGCAGCGACCGCGCCGCGCGCGCTGAGTCGAGCCGAGGCGCTGGCGCGCTCGCCGCGCATCGCCATCGACACGCCGAGCGTCATCGGCTCGGTGGCACTGAAGGGCGGGCGCATCGACGACCTGTCGCTCAAGGGCTATCACGAGACCGTCGACAACAGCAGCCCGATCATCGTGCTGCTCTCGCCCTCGGGCGGGCCGAACCCGTTCTACGCCGAATTCGGCTGGGTGCCGGGCGCCGGCTCCACCGTCGCAGTGCCGGGCGCCGACACGGTGTGGACCGCCCCGGAAGGCGCGCGCCTGACGCCCGAGGCCCCGCTCGTGCTGACCTGGGACAACGGCGCCGGCCTCACCTTCCGCCGCACCCTGTCCATCGACGCCAACTACATGTTCCACGTGCTGGACGAGGTGGACAACGCGACCGCCGAGCCGGTGGCGCTGCACCCCTATGCGCTGGTCTCGCGCCACGGCACGCCGCACACGCTCGGCTACTACATCCTGCATGAGGGCCTGATCGGGGTGACCTCGGAAGGTGGCCTGCACGAGATCAAGTACAAGGACATCGCCGAATCGCGCAGCCAGACCTTCCCCTCGGTCGGCGGCTGGCTCGGCATCACCGACAAGTACTGGGCCGCGACCGTCATCCCCGGCGCGCAGGAAAAGGTGCAGGCCCGCTTCTCCGCCGCGCAGGCCGGCAACGACCTGACCTACCAGACCGATTTCCTCGGCGACGCGGTCACCGTGGCGCCCGGCGCCAAGGCCTCCACCGACGGGCGCCTGTTCGCGGGCGCCAAGGTGGTGCAGCTCGTCGACGGCTATCAGACCCAGTACAATATCGACCGCTTCGACCTGCTGATCGACTGGGGCTGGTTCTATTTCATCACCAAGCCGCTGTTCCTGGTGATCGACTGGATCTACCGCTTCGTCGGCAATTTCGGCGTCGCCATCCTCGTCGTCACCGTGCTGCTCAAGGGCATCTTCTTCCCGCTCGCCAACAAGAGCTACGCCTCGATGGCGAAGATGAAGGCGGTGCAGCCGGAGATCCAGGCGCTGCGCGAGCGCTATGGCGACGACCGCGTCAAGCTCCAGCAGGAGATGATGGAGATCTACAAGAAGGAGAAGATCAACCCGGTCGCGGGCTGCCTTCCGATCCTGATCCAGATCCCCGTCTTCTTCGCCCTCTACAAGGTGCTGTTCGTCACCATCGAAATGCGGCACGCGCCGTTCTTCGGCTGGATCCGCGACCTCTCGGCGCCCGATCCGACGACCATCTTCAACCTGTTCGGCCTCATCCCCTGGGACCCCGGCGCGGTGCCCGTCATCGGCCATTTCCTCATGCTCGGCATCTGGCCGATCATCATGGGCATCACGATGTGGGCGCAGATGAAGCTCAACCCGGCCCCGCCGGACCCGACCCAGAAGATGATCTTCGACTGGATGCCGCTGGTCTTCACCTTCATGCTGGCCTCCTTCGCCTCCGGCCTCGTCATCTACTGGGCGTGGAACAACACCCTTTCAGTGATCCAGCAGTCGATCATCATGCGCAAGAACGGCGTGAAGATCGAATTGTGGGACAATGTGAAGAGCACCTTCGTCCGCAAGAAGAAGCCCAAGGCCGGCTGAAGAAGGCTCCGAAACCATGGAAAAGGCCGACGACACGTCCGCCGCGTCGGCCTTCACGCCCGACGAGATCGAGGCCGGGCGGCGCCTGTTCGCCGGCGAGTGGACCTTCCTCTCGGCGGCGCCGACCATCGCCACCCTGCCGCCCATGCGCTCGATCGAGATCGCGCTGGCCGGCCGCTCCAATGTCGGCAAGTCGAGCCTCGTCAACGCGCTGACCGGGCGCAAGGCGCTGGCCCGCACCTCGGTGACGCCGGGCCGCACCCAGGAGCTGATCTTCTTCGGCCTCGGCCCGGACCTCACCCTGGTCGACATGCCCGGCTACGGCTTCGCCAAGGCGCCGAAGGACAAGGTCGACGCCTGGACCGCCACGGTCCACGCCTATTTGCGCGGGCGCGCCAACCTCGCCCGCGTCTTCGTGCTGATCGATTCGCGCCACGGGCTGAAGCCGATCGACCGCGAGGTGCTGGACGGGCTCGACAAGGCGGCCGTCTCCTATGCCGTCGTGCTCACCAAGTCCGACCAGCTGAAGCCGGCGGAACTCGCCCAGCGCGTGGAAGAGACGCAGGCCGGTCTCGCCCGGCGCCCGGCGGCCTTTCCGCTGGTCTTCCCCACCTCCAGCCGCGAGGGCAGCGGCATCGCCGAGCTGCGCGCGGCGGTGATCCGGCTGATGGCCGAGCGCGGCGTGCGCTGAGCCCCGGCCCGCGTTCGGATGCCGCTGGAGCACACGGGGGTTTGATCGCCGGCTTTTGACCCCTGTCATGGCCGCACCCTGTCGGGCGCGCAAAGATCGCGCGCGTCAACCGCAGGAGATTCCGATGCCCAAGATGAAAGCCGCCATCTTCGTCGAACCCGGCCGAATCGTGCTCGACGAGAAGCCGATTCCCGATGTCGGGCCGCTCGATGCGCTGGTGCGCATCACCACCACGACCATCTGCGGCACCGACGTCCATATCCTCAAGGGCGAGTACCCGGTGGCGAAGGGGCTCACCATCGGCCATGAGCCGGTGGGCGTGATCGAGAAGCTCGGCTCGGCCGTGACAGGCTATCGCGAAGGCCAGCGCGTCATCGCCGGCGCCATCACCCCCAGCGGCCATTCCTATGCCTGCCTGTGCGGCTGCGGCTCGCAGGACGGGCCGGGCATGAAGCACGGCTTCAAGCCGATGGGCGGCTGGAAGTTCGGCAATACCATCGACGGCACCCAGGCGGAATATGTGCTGGTGCCCGACGCCCTCGCCAACCTCGCCCCAGTGCCGGACGCGCTGACCGACGAGGAAGTGCTGATGTGCCCGGACATCATGTCCACCGGCTTCTCCGGCGCCGAGAGCGGCGCGGTGCAGATCGGCGACATCGTGGCGGTGTTCGCGCTCGGCCCCATCGGCCTGTGCGCGGTCGCCGGCGCCAAGCTGAAGGGCGCGACCCGCATCATCGGTGTCGATACCGTGCCGGAACGCCTCGCTATCGCCCGCCAGCTCGGCTGCAGCGACGTGGTGGACTTCAAGCAGGGCGATGTGGCCGAGCAGATCCTGGCGCTGACCGACGGGCGCGGCGTCGACGTCGCCATCGAGGCATTGGGCACCCAGCATACCTTCGCCAATGCGCTGAAGGTGCTGCGCCCCGGCGGCACGCTGTCCTCGCTCGGCGTCTACTCCACCGATCTCACCATCCCGCTCGGCGCCTTCTCGGCGGGGCTCGGCGACAACAAGATCGTCACCACGCTCTGCCCCGGCGGCAAGGAGCGGATGCGCCGGCTGATCGACGTCATCGCCTCCGGCCGCATCGATCTCAAGCCGCTGGTCACCCACCGCTTCAAGCTGGACGACATCGAGGCGGCCTATGACCTGTTCTCCCACCAGCGCGACGGCGTGCTGAAGGTGGCGATCACGCCGTAACGGCCGAGACGCTTCGCCCTCTCTCCCGCCGGGGGAGAGGGCGTCACGCCGCCGCGAAAAATCTAGCCGTCATTGGCCGAGCTGAGACGCTCGGCCGGGATATAGCCGCCCTGCTGGCGGATGCGCAGGCCCGGCCCGCCGCCGCTGCTGGCCTGGCCGGGGGCAAGAAGCTCGACGCCGCCGCCCTCCAGCGCGCGCAGCACACGCTCGGCCTCCGAGGGGTCGAGATCGTCGATGCTCTCGCCGCCGCGCTCGAACTTCTCCAGCCACTCCGCCGTCACCCGTGCCTTGGCCGCGAGCTCGGCTGCGCTCCAGCCCAGCAAGGCACGCGCGGCACGGCACTGGCCGGCGGAGAGGGCGAGGCTGGCGGGAAGGGTTTCGGGCATGGCGGCCTCCAGAACGGATGAAGTCTCACCCTGACGAGGTAGGGCGCGGCGGCGGCACTGTCACCCGCCGCGGCACGGCGAGCGCCGGCGTCACGCTGCGTCTGCCGGCGCACCGGTGAGAAGCGCGTGGATCGCCTGCGCGTCGCGGCACTGGCGCAGCTTGCGGGCGACCTCCGGATCGCGGAGCAGCCGGGCCACCCGGGCCAGCGCCTTGAGATGATCCGCCCCCGCCGTCTCCGGCGCCAGCAGCAGGAAGATGAGGTCGACCGGCTCGCCATCCAGCGATTCGAAATCGATCGGCCGTTCCAGCCGGGCGAACATGCCGAACAGCTTGTCCATCTTCGCCAGCTTACCGTGCGGGATGGCGATGCCGTTGCCGACGCCGGTGGAACCGAGGCGCTCGCGCTGGTTCAGCGTCTCGAAAATCTCGCGCTCGTCCCGCTTCAGCAGCTCCGCCGCGTGGACGGAAAGCTCCTGCAGGGCCTGTTTCTTGCTGCCGACCTTGAGCGTCGGAAACACCGAGGACGGTGCCAGAATGTCGATCAGAGCCATGAGACGATCCGCGGCGAAGCGATCCGGGTCGGGGCGAGGCGACGCGCGCGGACCGCTCCGGCGGCCGCGCGCATGCCATGAGGCAGGGTGATCAATGGACGTCTTCCGCCTGGGCGCCGGCCGGCGGGTCCACCCAGCCGACATGACCGTCCCCACGCCGGTACACGACGTTGATGCGACCATGGCCGGCATGGCGGAACACCAGGGCGGTGGCGCCGGTAAAGTCCAGTTCGAGCACCGCGTTGCTCACCGAGAGGCGCGGCAGCGTCGCGGTGGCTTCGGCCACCACGGTCGGGCACCAGCCTTCGCTGGGCTCGGCATCCTCGTGGTCCGGCGCGGAGAACACGGTGAGCGGCACCGTCTCGCCGGGAGCGGCGGCCTCGCCGGTGCTCTCGCCGTTGGCGGCGCGGCGCTTGACCCGGCTCTTGTAGCGGCGGAGCCGCGTCTCGATCCGCTCCACCGCCGCGTCGGCGCTGGCATAGGGGTCCTGCGCATCCGCATGGGCCTGCAGCACCGTCCCGCTGTCGAGATGCAGCGCGCAGTCCGCGCGATAGCCCGACCCCTCGCGGGCGACCGTGACGTGGCCGGACCAGCCACCGTCGAAGTACTTGTCCATCGCTCCGGCGACGCGATCGGAAACGCGCTGCCTGAGAGCTTCGCCCACGTCGAGATTTTTTCCTGAAACCCGCAGCGGCATCGTGACTAGTCCTTCTGCTGGGGCGGGTCGGGAGGCGTTCGCGAAACCGCCCCTCGCCCTGCCCGAACTCCCTAACATGCCCGGCCGGTGCCACTAAGAGGTATGAGCCGCGAAGGAAAGTGTCAACGAGAAGCGGTGGACAGCGTGCGCGAACCTTGTGCGAAGCTGGCGCCGCTATTCGCCCCCGCCTGGTTCTCAGCCGGCGGCGACCGCCGCCTGCTTTTCGCGCCGGCGCTGCACGGAAGACGGAATCCGCATCGCCTCGCGGTATTTTGCAACCGTTCGGCGAGCGATGTCGATCCCCGCTTCGCGCAGGCGCTGCACCAGCGTGTCGTCGGACAGCACGTCGTCGGGGCTCTCCGCCTCGATCATCTGCTTGATGCGGAAGCGCACCGATTCGGCCGAATGCGCCTCGCCGCCATCCGAGGATGAAATGGACGACGAGAAGAAATACTTCATCTCGAAGATTCCACGCGGCGTCGCCATGTATTTGTTCGACGTGACGCGCGAGACGGTCGATTCATGCATGCCGATGGCGTCGGCCACCATGCGCAGGTTCAGCGGCCGCAGATGCTGCACGCCGAGCGTCAGGAACGCGTCCTGTTGCCGCACGATCTCGGTCGCCACCTTGAGGATGGTGCGGGCGCGCTGGTCGAGCGAGCGGGTGAGCCAGGTCGCCGTCTGCATGCAGTCCGAGAGGAAGGCCTTCTCGCGCTCGTTGCGGGTGATCTTCTGCACGCGGGCATAATAGGCCTGGTTGACCAGCACCCGCGGCAGGGTCTCGGAATTGAGCTCCACCAGCCAATTGTCGGCGGCACCGCGCACGAACACGTCGGGTACCACCGGCTGGATGATGCCGGAGCCGAAGGCGAGACCGGGCTTGGGGTTCAGCCGGCGGATCTCGCCGACCATCTCGGCAAGGTCCTCGTCGTCGACGCCGCACACGCGCCTGAGCGTGGCGAATTCGCGCCGGGCGAGCAGTTCGAGATGGGCGAGCAGCGCCGCCATGCAGGGGTCGTAGCGGTTGCGCTCGCGCAGCTGGATGGCGAGGCATTCGGCCAGCGAGCGCGCGCCGATGCCCGGCGGGTCGAAGGTCTGGATGATCGCCAGCACCTTCTCCACCGTGCCGAGCGGCGCGCCGAGCCGGTCCGCGACGCCGGCGAGGTCGGCGGAGAGGTAGCCCGCCTCGTCGATGAGGTCGATGAGGATGTGGCCGATGAGGCGCTCGGCGGGACTGCTCACCGCCAGCACCAGCTGGGCTTCGAGATGGTCGGCGAGCGAGGTCTCGGCCGAGACGAAGGCTTCGAGATTGTAGCCCTCGCCGTCCGCCCCGCCGCCGCCCGCGCCGGTCCATTCCGAATAGGCCGGCCCCTCGCCGCTCGGCAGCGGCGCCGCCGGCTCGCGGCCGTTATCGTCGGGGAAGACGTTCTCCATGCCGGTGTCGAGCCGGTCCTCGATGGCGCTGCGGCTCGTCTCCAGCCGCTCTTCCAGCCAGTCGGAGACGCGCTCCTCGCGCTCATGGCCCTGTTCGGCGCGGGGATCGAGATCGGCGTCGCTGGTGCGCTCGCGCACCGCCCCGGAATCCGCCTCGCCCTCGCCCGCGCGCTCGCCTTCCGGCTCGGCCTGCCGCTCCAGCAGCGGGTTGCGCTCCAGCTCCGCCTCGACATAGGCCACCAGATCGAGATTGGAGAGCTGCAGCAGCTTGATCGCCTGCATTAGCTGCGGCGTCATCACCAGCGACTGGGTCTGGCGGAACTCGAGACGCGGACCTAGCGACATGGCGCGCACTCTCCAGGGGCGGCGGCTGAGGTGGGCGGGACGCGGTCCATGCTACAGACGGAACTCCTCGCCGAGATAGAGGCGACGAACCTCCTCGCTCGCCACGATCTCCTCGGGCGAACCCTCCATCAGCACCGTGCCGGAATGGATGATGTAGGCGCGGTCGATGAGGCCCAGCGTCTCGCGCACATTGTGATCGGTGATGAGCACGCCGATGCCGCGTTCGGTCAGCTGGCGCACCAGCGCCTGGATGTCGCCGACGGCGATCGGGTCGATGCCGGCGAAGGGCTCGTCGAGCAGCATGAAGGCGGGCCGGCTCGCCAGCGCCCGCGCGATCTCGCAGCGCCGCCGCTCGCCGCCCGACAGGGAGATGGCCGAATTCTTGCGCAAGTGGCCGATGTGGAACTCTTCGAGCAGCGCGTCGAGCTGCTCCTCGCGGTTCTTGCGGTTCGGCTCCACCACCTCGAGCACGGCGCGGATGTTGTCCTCCACGCTCAGGCCGCGGAAGATCGAGGCCTCCTGCGGCAGGTAGCCGATCCCGAGCCGGGCGCGCTGGTACATGGGCAGCGCCGTGATAT
>JAEYTJ010000068.1 GCA_023434095.1 Pseudomonadota bacterium
CCCCCGGCGCGGCGGATATGGCGTCCGGGCGTGGCGGCCTCCGTCACCGTGACGCTGTCGCCGGCGCGGCGGGTGTCTTCCTGGATGACGATGGCGTCGGCGCCCTCTGGCAGAACCGCGCCGGTGAAGATGCGCACGGTGGTGCCAGGCAGCACCTTGCCGGCAAAGGGGCGGCCGGCGGCGGATTCGCCGATGACGGCGAGCGTTACCCCGGTGTGGGTGGCATCCTGTGCCCGCAGCGCGTAGCCATCCATGGCGGAAACATCGGCGGCTGGGGTGGTGCGGCGGGCGATGACCGGTGCGGCCAGCACGCGGCCCGCGGCGGCGTCAAGCGCGACGGTCTCGGTGTCGAGCGGGGCGGCGGTGGAGAGGAGGAGGGCGAGTGCCTCCTCGACCGGCATCAGGGCCATGTCCGTCTCCTCAGTCCGCCTGCCAATGCCCTGATCGCCCGCCACTTTTCTCAAGCAGACGGACATTGCCGATCCGCATGCCGCGGTCGACCGCCTTGGCCATGTCGTAGATGGTGAGGCAGGCGACGCTGACGGCGGTCAGCGCTTCCATCTCCACCCCGGTCTGGCCGCTGGTGCGGACAGTGGCGTGGACGATGAGGCCAGTGAGAGCGGGATCGGGGGTGATGTCGACCGCGACTTTCGAGAGCAGCAGCGCGTGGCAGAGCGGGATCAGCTCATGGGTGCGCTTGGCCGCCATGATGCCGGCGAGACGCGCCGTCCCGATCACGTCGCCCTTCTTGGCATTGCCGGAGAGGATGAGGTCGAGCGTCTCCGGCAGCATCGTCACCTCGCCCACGGCTACCGCCACGCGGTCGGTCACCGCCTTGTCGGCGACGTCGACCATGTTGGCGGCGCCGGCGGCGTCGAGATGGGTCAGGCGGGGCGCGTCGCTCATCGTTCAGCCGGCCGCACGGGCGGGCGCGGCCGGCGCCAGCAGGGCGCGCGTCGCCGCCGCCACGTCGGCCTGCCGCATCAGGCTCTCGCCGACGAGGATGGTGGCGATGTTCACCTGCGCAAGCCGGGCGATATCGTCCGGCGTGAAGATGCCGCTCTCGCCGACGATGATCCGGTCCGCCGGGATGCGCGGGGCGAGGCGCTCCGAGGTCTCCAGCGTCACCTCGAAAGTGCGCAGGTTGCGGTTGTTGATGCCGACGAGCCGCGCCGGCAGCTTCAAGGCGCGGTCGAGTTCGGCGTCGTCATGCACCTCGACCAGCGCATCCATGCCGAGGCCATGGGCGGTCTCGACCAGATCGAGCGCCAGCGCGTCATCGACCGAGGCCATGATGACGAGGATGCAGTCCGCTCCCCAGCTCCGCGCCTCGTAGACCTGATAGGTGTCGTAGAGAAAATCCTTGCGCAGCGCGGGCAGGGCGCAGGCCGCGCGGGCGGCGACCAGAAATTCCGGCGCGCCCTGGAAGGAGGGACGGTCGGTGAGCACGGAAAGGCACGCCGCCCCCCCCGCCTCATAGGCCCTGGCGAGGGACGGCGGGTCGAAATCGGCGCGGATCAGCCCCTTGGAGGGGCTCGCCTTCTTGATCTCGGCGATCAGTGCGGTGCGGCCCTCCGCGGTCTTCGCCTCGATCGCCGGCAGGAAGCCGCGCGCCGGCGGCTGCGCCTCGGCATCGGCCCGCACCCCGGCGAGCGGGCGCTCGCGCTTGGCGCTGGCGATCTCCTCGCGCTTGTAGGCGCCGATCTTTTCCAGAATGTCGGCCATGGGGCGCTCCTATTCCGCCGCCGCCAGCGCAGAGGCGGCGATCAGCCGCTCCAGCGCCGCCGCCGCATGGCCGCCCGTCAGGCTGGCGCGGGCCAGATCAAGAGCCGCGCCAAGCTCTTCCGCCCTGCCGGCGACGACGAGCGCGGCAGCGGCGTTGAGCAGGGCGACATCGGCATAGGCGCTCGGCTCGCCCGCCAGCACGGCGCGCAGCGCCAGCGCATTGGCGGCGCCGTCGCCTCCCTTGAGGGCCTCGGGCGTCGCGCGGGCGAGCCCGAAGGCTTCCGGTGTGATCTCAAAGCTGCGGATGACGCCGTCCTTCAGTTCCGCCACATGGGTCGGGCCCGTCGTGGTGATTTCGTCGAGCCCGTCGGAGCCGTGCACGACCCAGGCGTGGGTGGAGCCGAGCGTGCGCAGGACCTCGGCGATGGGCTCGACCCAGGTGCGGGCGAACACGCCGACCATCTGCCGGGTCACGCCCGCCGGATTGGAGAGCGGGCCGATGAGGTTGAAGATGGTGCGCGTGCCCATTTCAACCCGCGTCGGGCCGACATGCTTCATCGCGGGGTGGTGGGCCGGCGCGAACATGAAGCCGATGCCGGCCTCGCGGATGCAGGTGGCGATCTGCTGCGGCGTCAGGTCGATCTTGACACCCAGCGCCATCAGCACGTCGGCGGCGCCGGATTTGGAGGACAGCGCGCGGTTGCCGTGCTTGGCCACCGGCACGCCCGCCCCGGCGACGATGAAGGAAGCGCAGGTGGAGATGTTGTAGGAGCCGGAGGCGTCGCCGCCGGTGCCGACCACGTCCACTGCCTCGGCCGGCGCCTCGACCCGCAGCATCTTCGCCCGCATCGTGGTGACGGCGCCGGCGATCTCCTCGATCGCCTCGCCGCGCACCCGCAGGGCCATGAGGATGGCGCCGATCTGCGAGGGCGTCGCCTCCCCGGACATCATCACGTCGAAAGCAGCCGCGGCTTCCGCGCGCGTCAGCGTGGTGCCGGTCGCCAGCTTGCCGATGATGGGCTTGAGATTGTCCATATGGCCCTGCGCCCCCGCCTGTTGTGCCGCGCTCACGCCGCCCGCTCCCGGCCGGGGCCGGCATTCCAGGCGCGCGCGAGATCGAGGAAGTTCTTGAGGATGGTGCGGCCGTGCTCGGAGGCGATGCTTTCCGGGTGGAACTGCACCCCGTGCACGGGCAGCGTCTTGTGCGAGAGGCCCATGATGAGCCCGTCATCGGTCTGCGCCGTGACCGCCAGCGCGTCCGGCAGCGTGTCGCGCTTCACCACCAGCGAGTGGTAGCGCGTCGCCTTGAGCGGGCCGTTGATGCCGCGGAACACGCCGTCATTGCTGTGGCTGATCTGCGAGAGCTTGCCATGGATCGGCTGCGGCGCGCGCACCACGTCGCCGCCGAACACCTGGCCGATGGCCTGGTGCCCGAGGCAGACGCCGAACACCGGCACGCCGTCCGTCGCCGCCCGCTCGATCAGCGCGCAGGAGATGCCGGCCTCGTTCGGCGTGGCCGGGCCGGGGGAGATGACGATCGCCTCGGGCTTCATCGCCATCGCCTCGTCGACGGTGAGCGTGTCGTTGCGGCGCACTTCCACCTCGGCGCCGAGTCCGCCGATATAGTGGACGAGGTTCCAGGTGAAGCTGTCGTAATTGTCGATGAGCAGGATCATCGTGCGTCCATCCGCCGGCCGCATGCCGGCTGTGAGAAGGTCTAGGGGCTGTTCCGGCGCGGGGTCAAGGCGCGCCGTCGGGCGACGGTCTCTATCGCCAGCCCCGCCATCGCTCGTGACGCGAATCCCTGCTCATCGCCTCACTGCCCCCGCCCGGCCCGGGCGGCGAAGCGCACGGCCTCCTCGCCGGCGCGGAACAGCGCCTTGGCCTTGTTGACGCATTCCTGCAATTCGCTCTCGGGCACGGAATCATAGACGATGCCGGCGCCGGCCTGCACGTACATCCGCCCGTCCTTCACCACGGCGGTGCGCAGCACGATGCAGGTGTCCATCTCGCCGTCGGCGCCGAAATAGCCGATGGCGCCGGCATAGATGCCGCGCTTGTCGCGCTCCAACTCGTCGATGATCTCCATCGCCCGCACCTTCGGCGCGCCGGAAACGGTGCCGGCCGGGAAGCCGGCGGCCAGCGCGTCGAGCGCGTCGCGGCGCGGGTCGAGCGCGCCTTCGACGTTGGAGACGATGTGCATCACCTGGCTGTAGCGCTCGATGAAGAAGCTGTCGGTGACTTCGACCGAGCCGATCTTCGCGACCCGGCCGACATCGTTGCGGCCGAGGTCGAGCAGCATCAGGTGCTCGGCGCGCTCCTTCGGGTCGGCCAGCAATTCCTCTTCCAGCGCCTTGTCCTCATGCGGGGTGGCGCCGCGCCGGCGGGTGCCCGCGATGGGGCGGATGGTGACGGTGTCGGCGCGCAGGCGCACGAGGATTTCGGGGCTTGAGCACACCAGCGAGAAGCCGCCGAAGTTGAAATAGACCAGGAACGGCGCCGGGTTGATCCGCCGCAGCGCCCGGTAGAGCGAGAAGGGCGGCAGGGCGAACGGCGCGTCGAAGCGCTGCGAGAGCACCACCTGGAAGATGTCGCCGGCGCGGATATATTCCTTCGCCCGCTCCACCATGTCGCGATAGGCCGCCGGTTCGGTGTTCGACTGCGGCTCCACCGCCTGGTGGAAGGCGTCCTCGGAGGGGAGGTTGGGCAGGGCGCTGTCGAGCGCCGCCACGACCCTGTCCAGCCGCTCGCGCGCCGCCTCATAGGCCGCGGCCGCGGCGACTTCGGATGTCGGGCGGACCGGGGTGACGACGGTGATCTCATCGCGCACGGCGTCGAACACCACCATCACCGTCGGACGGATGAAGATCGCGTCCGGCACGTCGATGATGTCGGGCTTGGGCGCAGGCAGCCGCTCCATCTGCCGGACCATGTCGTAGCCGAGATAGCCGAACACGCCCGCCGCCATGGGAGGTGCGCCCTCCGGCAGGTGGATGCGCGATTCCGCGACCAGCTTGCGCAGCGAGACGAGAGGCTTGTCCGGGCAGGGCTCGAACGCCTCGACATCGCTGGCGGCGCGGCGGTTGATCTCGGCGCGGTCGCCATGGCAGCGCCAGATCACGTCCGGCTCGATGCCGATCATGGAATAGCGCCCGCGCGTGGCGCCGCCCTCGACCGATTCGAGCAGGAAGCTGTTCGGCCGCTCGCCGGCGATCTTGAGAAAGGCGGAGACGGGCGTTTCGAGATCGGCGATCAGGGTCGTGGTGACGACCTGCGCCTCGCCGCGCTGATAGGCGGCGGCGAAGGCGTCCGCTTCGGGAGTGAGGCTCATGACCCGCGTTCCGCCTCAGTTCACCGCGTCGGTGCCGACGATCTGGTCGAGCGCGGCACGGTTGATGCGGGCGCCGAGCCGGGTTTGCAGCTCGACCAGATACTCCGTCATCAGGTCGTTCTCCATGCTCGTGCGCAGGTCGGACACCAGCTTCTCGTCGGTGGCGGCGGTGGTGTCGGGCACCACGGCGCGCAGCACCTGGAACAGCAGCCGGCTGTCGCCGCCTTCGGCGAGCGCGCTGCCGACGGCGCCTTCCGGCGTCTCGAACACGGCGGCCATGATGTCCTGCGGCACGCCGTCGGCGGTACGCCCGCGGCGCAGGCCGTTGGCGGCGCGCAGTTCCAGCCCCGCCTCGCTCACCGCCTGGTCGAACGGGGTGCCGGCGGCGATCTTCGCCTTGATCTCCTCGACGCGCTTGTCGAGCGCCTGTGCGGCCTGGTCCTGCTTCCAGCGGTCGAGCACCTGGGCGCGCGCCTCCTCGAAGCTGCGGTCGCGCGGCGGGGTGATGTCGTCGACCTGGTACCAGACATAGCCGCCATTCTGCGGCAGCTGCACGGGATCGTTCTCCTCGCCCACCGCGGTGGCGAAGGCGCCGCGCAGCACGTCGGAGCGCGCGGGGAAGGAGGCGATGGCGCTCCCGTCCGGCGCCTGCCCCTGCACGCTGGTGTCGAAATTCTGCAGGGTCAGGCCGAACTTGCCAGCGATCTCGGAGAGCTGGGCGCCGCCGGCGCGCTCGTCCTCGATCCTGTCATAGGTCGAGAGCATCGCCCGGCGGGCGGCGTTGACCTGCAGCGCGGCCTTGATCGCCGGGGCCACCTCCGCGAGCGGCTGCACGCTGCCGGGGGTGATCGCCCCGATATGGACGATGACCGGACCGAAGCGGCCGGCGACGACGTCGCTGGTGCCATTGGCGGGCAGGGAGAAGGCGGCATCGGCCACCTGCCGGTCGACGATGTCGGCGCGGGAGACCTCGCCGAGGTCCACGTCCTTGGCGCTGAGCTTGCGCTCAGCGACGATGTCGGCGAAGGCGGTGCCGGCCTTGATCCGCTCGGCGGCGGCCCTGGCTTCGTCCTCATTGGGGAAGACGAGCTGCTGCACGACGCGCTTTTCCGGCGTGCCATAGGTGGAAAGGTTGGCGTTGTAGGCGGCCTCGACCTCGGCGTCGGACACCGTCTCGCTCGCCGCCAGCGCCTCCGGCGTGAGCGCCAGGACGGCGATCTTACGGAATTCCGGCGCGCGGAAGGCGACCTTGCGCGCGTCGAAGAACGCCCGCAGCTCCTCCTCGGACGGATCGGCCGGGGCGGCGAGGGAGGACGGCGTCAGCATGGCGTAATTGACCGAGCGCTCCTCGCCCTCGTAGCGCGCCAGCGCCCCCTTGAGCACGGCCGGCACCTCGATGCCGCCGCCCAGCGACTGGATCAACTGCTGGCGCAGGGCGAGACCGCGCTCGGCCGCGACGAAGCGCGCCTCGGTGAAGCCGTTGGAGCGCAGGAGCTGGTTGAAATAGCCGGGGTCGAAGCTGCCGCTCGGGCCGTGGAAGGCCGGATTCGACTGCACCCGTTTGGCGATTTCCTCATCCGACAGCGCGAGGCCGAGCGCCTTCGCCTGGTCGTTGAGCGCCGCCTCGGCGAGCTGCTCGTTCAAGAGCTGGTCGGGAATGCCGAAGGCCCGCGCCTGATCGGGAGTGATGCCGCGCTTGAGCTGCTGGCTGATCTGCTGCAGGCGCTCCTGATAGGCCTGCCGGAATTCCGGCACGGTGATCTCGGTGTCGCCGATGGTGGCCAGCGTCTGGCTGCCGAAGCCGCGGAACACGTCGGCGATGCCCCAGACCGCGAAGCTGAGGATGAGGAGACCCATCAGGATCTTGGCGACAATTCCGGAAGCGCTCTTGCGCAGGCTCTTAAGCATATGATTCTCGTCTGGCGTCGTGCGGGCGACGGCCCGGGGCGCGAAAGGCGCGCATAATAGGGAGGCGTCCCCGCCGCCGCAACGGCACTTCTGCGCGCTTGCCGCCACGAAAGCCGCTGCACGTGCGGCCTCGCTCTGTTAAGAGGCGATGGCGCGGAGATTTGACAGTGCAGGAGCTTGGAACGGTATGAAGATGCGTCGTCCGCTGGTCGCCGGCAATTGGAAGATGAACGGCCTCAACGACTCGCTCGCCGAGTTCGCCGGTATCGTCGAGGGCTATGACGCCGCGCGGGCGGCGAAGGCCGATGTGCTGGTCTGCCCGCCGGCGACGCTGCTGGCCGCCTTCGCCGCCGTCGCGGGTGCGGTCGGCACGGGCGGGCAGGACTGCCACGCCAAGCCCTTCGGCGCCCATACCGGCGACCTCTCCGCCGAGATGCTGGCCGATGCGGGCGCGCGCGCCGTCATCGTCGGCCATTCCGAGCGCCGGCAGGACCACCGCGAGAGCAATGGCGAAGTGCGGGCCAAGGCCGAGGCGGCCCGCCGCGCCGGGCTCGTCGCCATCGTCTGCGTCGGCGAAACGCGCGCGGAGCGCGAGGCCGGGCAGGCGCTGGACGTCGTGCGCGGCCAGCTGGAAGGCTCGATTCCCGACGGCGCCACCGCCGCCGATCTGGTGGTCGCCTATGAGCCGGTCTGGGCCATCGGCACCGGCCTCACCCCGACCAATGAGGACATTGCCGAGATGCATGCCGCCCTGCGTGCGGCGCTCGCCGCCCGCTTCGGTGTGGAGGGGGAGGGCGTCCGCCTGCTCTATGGCGGCTCGGTGAAGCCGGAGAACGCGCGCGAAATTTTGAGCGTGCCGGATGTGGATGGCGCGCTGGTCGGCGGCGCCAGCCTGAAGGCCGGGTCTTTTCTCGCCATTGCGCGTGCCTATCTCTAGGGCGGCTTTTCCCGGCCGCCCGCCATTAATCCCTGTGGCCGGGCGGCTGGAAACGCCGGGCGCAATCGTGTAGGAACGCGCCCAACACGTGCGGCGGGCGAGTTCAGGAACGGGCTCGCGTGCCGCTGCATGAGCATTTTGAAGGCGTCAGATGCAAACCGTACTCATCGTCATCCATCTCATGGTCGTGCTGGCCCTGATCGGCGTGGTGCTGATTCAGCGTTCCGAAGGGGGCGGGCTCGGCATTGGCGGCGGAGGCGGGGGCGGCGGCGGCGGCTTCTTCAGCGCGCGCGGCACGGCCAACGTGCTGACCCGTGCCACGGCGATTCTGGCCGGGCTGTTCTTCATCACCAGCCTGTCGCTGACCATTCTCGCCGGCTGGGGCCGCGGCCCGACGACGATCTTCAATGCGCCGACCGCCGTTCCCGGCGCGCCTTCGGCCCCCGCTCCCGGCGGCTCCGTGCTGGACCAGCTCAACGCCGCCCAGCCCGCGCCGCCGGCCGCTCCCGCCGCGCCGCAGGCTCCGCAGTCGCAGTGACATCGGCGCCGCGTCGGCCCGTGCCGGCGCGGCCCTCGGTTTAGCCACAGGCGAGTGCCCGTTCGGCAAGACGGGCCCTCGTCGAATCGCGTTTTTGCCGGTAGAAACCAAATCCCATGGCGCGCTACATCTTCATCACCGGCGGCGTCGTGTCCTCGCTTGGCAAGGGCCTCGCCTCCGCCGCACTCGGTGCATTGCTGCAGGCCCGTGGGTACAAGACCCGGCTGCGCAAGCTCGACCCCTATCTGAACGTCGATCCGGGCACGATGAGCCCGTATCAGCACGGCGAAGTCTTCGTCACCGATGACGGGGCCGAGACCGATCTCGACCTCGGCCACTATGAGCGCTTCACCGGCCGTCCCGCGACCAAGCAGGACAACATCACCACCGGGCGCATCTACCAGGACATCCTCACCAAGGAGCGGCGCGGCGACTATCTCGGCGCCACCATCCAGGTGATCCCGCACGTCACCAACGCCATCAAGGACTTCGTGCTCTCCGGCAATGAGGGCTACGACTTCGTGCTGGTGGAGATCGGCGGCACGGTGGGCGACATCGAGGCGATGCCGTTCCTGGAGGCGATCCGCCAGATCGGCAACGAGCTGCCGCGCCGGCACTGCATCTATATCCACCTCACTTTGCTACCCTTCATCCCGTCCGCAGGCGAGCTGAAGACCAAGCCGACGCAGCATTCGGTGAAGGAGCTGCGCTCCATCGGCATCGCGCCGGACATCCTGCTCTGCCGCACCGATCGCGAGATTCCGCGCGAGGAGCGCCGCAAGCTCGGCCTGTTCTGCAATGTGCGCGAGAGCGCGGTGATCGAGGCGCGCGACGCCGACAGCATCTATGCCGTGCCCTCCGCCTATCACGAGGCGGGGCTGGACACGGAAGTGCTCGCGGCCTTCGGAATCGAGCCGGCGCCCGAGCCGGACCTGACGCGCTGGAAGAAGGTCGAGGCGGGCATCCGCAACCCGGAAGGCTCGGTCACCATCGCCATCGTCGGCAAGTACACGGGGATGAAGGACGCCTACAAGTCCCTCATCGAGGCGCTGACCCATGGCGGGCTCGCCAACAATATGCGGGTCAATCTCGACTGGATCGAGAGCGAGATCTTCGAGCGCGAGGACCCCGCACCCTTCCTTGAGCACGTGCACGGCATCCTGGTGCCGGGCGGCTTCGGCCAGCGCGGCGCGGAAGGCAAGATCCGTGCGGCGCAGTTCGCCCGCGAGCGGCGCGTGCCCTATCTCGGCATCTGCTTCGGCATGCAGATGGCGGTGATCGAGGCCACGCGGAACCTCGTCGGCGTCGAGAAGGCCAACTCGACCGAATTCGGCCCCACCGACGAGCCGGTGGTCGGCCTGCTCACCGAGTGGCTGCGCGGCAACGAGCTGGAGAAGCGCGGCATCGGCAGCGATCTCGGCGGCACGATGCGGCTCGGCGCCTATCCCGCGGCATTGGCCGAAGGCAGCCGGGTGGCGGACATCTATGGCGACACCTCGATCTTCGAGCGCCATCGCCACCGCTACGAGGTCAACATGGCCTATCGCGAGCGGCTGGAAGCCTGCGGCATGCTGTTCTCCGGCCTCTCGCCGGACGGGCTCCTGCCGGAGATCATCGAATATCCCGACCACCCCTGGTTCGTCGGCGTGCAGTTCCATCCCGAACTGAAGTCGCGGCCCTTCGAGCCGCACCCGCTTTTCGCCTCCTTCATCGGCGCGGCGGCGGTGCAGAGCCGGCTGTTCTGACGCGCGTACGGCGGGGCCAAGCTCCGCCGTCTTCTCTTTGTTGCTCAACGATTTGTCGGACGATGTCGCCAGATTGATTCATCTGGCCGGCACGATCGACGATGTATGGCGCCGCCCTTGCGAGGACCGCGTCGTCCGCTCTCCCGCCATGCGCTCTCAAGGCTGGATTCATCCGCCGCCGCCGTGCTCTGATGCGCGCGGGGGATTCCGGACCGGCGCCTGCGCGCCGGCCAAAAGGGGAGAAGCTGCTGGTGGAGCGCGGTCTTGATCACGTCGTCCATGTCGTCCGCGACCTTGAGGCGGCGGGCGAACTCTACGACATGCTCGGCTTCACGGTCGGCACCCGCAACCGTCACCCATGGGGCACCGACAACCGCATCGTGCAGATGCCGGGGTTCTTCGTCGAACTGCTGGAGATCGCCGATCCCGAGAAGATTCCGCCGCAGGAGGAGACGCGCTTTTCCTTCGGCGCCTTCAACCGCGACTTTCTCGCGGAGGTCGGCCCCGGCCTGTCCATGCTGGTGCTGGAAGGGCGTGACGCCGCCATCGACAAGCTGGAATTCGACACGGCGGGGATTGGCGGGATCGAGCTGTTCGGCTTCGAGCGCGAGGGCAAGCGGCTCGACGGTGTGGACGTGAAGGTCGCCTTCACCCTCGCCTATGCGCGCGATCCCGGCTCGCCGCATGCCGGCTTCTTCACCTGCCAGCAGCTTTTCCCGGAGAATTTCTGGTCGCCGGACCTGCAGCGGCACATGAACGGGGCGCAGGGCGTGGTCGGGGTGGTGCTCACCGCCGCCGATCCCGCCGCCCATACCGGCTTTCTCTCCGCGTTTGCTGGCATGGACGCCCGGCGCGCGGTGGAGGGCTGGTACATATTGAAGACCCCGCGTGGCGATATCGACGTGATGAGCGACGCGCTGTTTACCGAGCGCTTCGGCGTACCTGCGCCGACCGGCCCGGGGCTGCGGCTGGCGGCGGTGCGCTTCGGCGTGGGCGACATGGACCGGCTGCGCCGGCGGGTCTCCTCCTCGCGCATGTCGGTGGAAGACATCGAGGGCGTGGTGGTGGTCGGGCCGAAGGCGGCGCTGGGGGCGACGCTGGTGTTCGAGGCGGCCGAATGACGGCCTGACGTTGTTCCACACCGAAAAGAAGAAGCCCCGGAATCGCTTCCGGGGCTTTTTTCATGTCCGCGCCGAGGCGAGGGGCGTCAGCTGACCTTTTCCGGCACCGCCTGCGGCTGGGCGGTGCGGCCCGGCAGCAGGGCGAGGGCGCGGCCGCGCAGGGCCCGCCAGGTGGCGAAGGAGTTGAGCGTGGAGCCTTCCAGCCAGCCGATGCCGGCCGCCGCGAGGAAGGGCAGGCTCTGGATCGCCAGCGCCAGGGCGAACAGGTCGACCTCCACCACGGCGTGCCAGTTGGTCAGCCGCAGCCCGATGGCGGCGAGCATCAGGCCCGAGCCGATGATCGCCTCCGGCAGCGCGGGGAAGGCGCGGGCGGCGTCCGCCAGCCAAGAGCCCTTGGCGGTACGGGCGAAGGCGAGGTCCTTGTAGCGGAAGCTGTCATAGACCGCCTTGGCGACCGTGAACTGAACCGCCATTGCCGCGAAGGCCGCGCCGAGCATGCGCACCGGCGTGGTGGCGACGCGCAGGCGGTACAGGGCGATGAAGTGCAGCAGGTAGATGCCGAAGCAGAACACGATCGGGATGGTGAGGATGCGCTGCGGCACGGCGATGCCGAGGCCGAGGACGAACGGCACCCACAGCAGCGACAGGACCGCCACCAGCGCGCCGACGCTTTCCGAGCCGAGCCAGCTCACCCAGCCGATGCTGAACTCGCGGCGCTGGGCCGACGTCAGGCGGGTGCCGGCATTGGGAAGCATGCGACGCCAGTGCTTCTTGATGATCTGCATGCCGCCATAGGCCCAGCGGTGGCGCTGCTTCTTGAACGAGGCGAAGTCGTCCGGCAGCAGGCCCCAGCCGTAGCGCTCATTGGTGTAGTGGCTCTTCCAGCCGCGCTCGACGATGGCGAGGCCGAGATCGGTGTCCTCGCAGATCGTGTCGCTCGACCAGTCGCCGGCCTCGACCATAGCGGCGCGGCGCATCAGGCACATGGTGCCGTGCACGACGATGGCGTCGTGCTCGTTGCGCTGGACCATGCCGATGTCGAAGAATCCGGCATATTCGGTGTTCATCGCTTCGTGCAGAAGGCTGCGGTCGGCGTCGCGGTGGTCCTGCGGCGCCTGGACGATGCCGACGGTGGGATCCTCGAAGGTCGGCACCAGGTCCATCAGCCAGTTCGGATCGACGACGTAGTCGGCGTCGATGATGCCGATGATCTCCGCGTCCGGCGCGGTCTGCAGCATGGCCTCGCGCAGCGCGCCGGCCTTGAAGCCCGCCACCTTCGGCAGGTTGATGAACTTGAAGCGCTCGCCGAGCTCGCGGCAATGCGCCTCGATCGGCTCCCAGAAGGCCGGGTCCGGCGTGTTGTTGATGATGACCAGGCATTCGAAGTTCGGCCAGTTCAGCCGGGCGACGCTGTCCAGCGTCTGCTTCAGCATCTCCGGCGGTTCCTTGTAGGCCGGGATGTGGATCGACACCTTGGGCGTGCGGGAGGGCGCGGAAGCGCTGGTCCTGCGCAGTAGCCGGCGCGGCGCGCGGCCGAAGGCGATAGTCGAGAGTTCCTCGACCCGATAGAGCATGACGATCACCAGCGGCACCAGCAGCACGAGGCTGATCACCATGGTCACCATGTTGCCGCCGATGACGTAATGCGTCAGCCAGTGGTCGGTGACGGTGGCGACCCAGGCACCGGCGAGATTCGCCGCTCCGACCATGACCAGCGCCTGCGGAAGGGTCAGGCGGGCAAAGCGGAAGACCGGGAGCGAGAAGGCGATGCCGAGCAGCAGCGCGATCGCGGCGGTGGCGGTGTAGGTGGAGGCGGTGATCGGGCCGGAGAGCGGGAACTTCGCCACCCGGTCGGCGTCGAGAATGCCCCAGTACTGGCCGACGCTGCCCTCGAAGCTCTTCCACGGCGCGTCGAACGCCTCGATGAGGTTGTACTCGATGCCGAGAGCATCGGCGCGGGAGGCGAAGGTGCGGATGATCTGCGCCTGCTCCACCTCGCCGGGCACCGCGCTGTCGCGGTTGTAGCCCTGGCTCGGCCAACCGAACTCGGCGATGACGATGCGCTTGCCGGGATAGGTGGCGCGAAGCCGGTCATAAATGGCGATGGTGTGGTCGACCACCTGCTCGGGCGTCACGCCTTCCCAGTAGGGCAGCATGTGGGCGGCGATATAGTCGACGGCCGAGACCAGTTCGGGATGGTCGAGCCAGACGTCCCACGTCTCGCCGGTGGTGACCGGCACGTTGGTCTCGCGCTTCACCCGGCGGATCGTCTCGATCAGCTGCTCGGGGGTTCGCTCGGCGCGCAGGATCGACTCGTTGCCGACGACGATGCCGACGACGTTGGAATTCTTCTTCGCCACATCGATGGCGTTGGTGATTTCGCGCTCGTTGCGCGCCTCGTCCTCGTCCAGCCAGGCGCCGACCGTGGTCTTCAGGCCCTTCTCGGCGGCAATCTTCGCGACAAGGTCGAGATTGCCGGTCGAGGCGTAGGTACGCACCGCGCGGGTGTAGGGCGCCACCGCCTCCACATCGGCGCGGATCTGCGCCTCGGTGGTCGGCTCACCCTTGTCGGGATTGGCGTCGCGGCCATAGGGCGCGAACGACATGCTTTGGAAGCGATCGGGTGCGGCGGGAGCGGAGACCTCCTGACGCAGAGCCAGCCAGACAAAGGCATGTACGCACGTCACGACCGCAACGGCTGCGGCAGCGACACGAATGGCGGGGCGCATGAGACAAACCCACGATAAAGGGGAGGCTGACGGGTGGATTATAATACAGTTTCAACGCACGTGCAGCACGATCTTCGCCGCGGCGCGCCAAAGCACGTCACGCCTTCCGACAATGCCGCTCTGCAGCGAAGAATGCTTCAGATGGAAATTGGTTCCGCACTATGGCGGCGCCATGACGCGCCGATGACGCGCCCGGGGCCGGCGCGCGGATTTATTGCGCAGGTGCAGCAGGCGCCGGCGCCGGGGCGGCAGGCTGGGCGTCGGGGTTGACCCAGCACGCATGCACGCGCTCGGACAGCCGCTCCTGCGCCTTGCTGTCGATGTTCCCCTGGCGGACCAGGCAGCGGAAGGCGATCTTCAGGTGCTCGGTCGGGCAGCCGAAGCGCTCATAGAGTTCGAGATGCCGGCGGGCGGTGTCGATATCGTCGCGCCACAGCAGCATGGTGATGCGGCGCCCGCTCCACACGCATTCCGGGAGGCCGGCATTGCCCGGCAGCTTGGCCGCCTCGGCATATTCCTCCACCGAGCGGCGCTGTGCCTCCTCCTTCGCCTGTTCCTCCGGCGACTTCTGTTCGGCGGGCTTCTGCTCCGCGGGAGCGCTTTGCGCCCACGCGCCGCCGGCAGCCGCAGACATCAGGATCAAGCCACCGAACAGGGCGGCGGCGAAGGGACGTACGGAGCACACCATGGAGAAACGTCACACGCAAAAGAGGAAACACCGGACCGGCGAGGACAGTAGGAGAAGCAATCGAATTTGTCAGCATGACGGCGGGTGCGGCGGGGCTCCGGCGGCGCAAAATTTCGCCGCTTTGCACACGCCTCTTGCCGTGGCGGCAAAGCCCCGCTACCCGGCAGGGTGAACGTGCCGGCACGCCTCCGACGAAGCGCCCCGACAAGCCCCCTCGCGACCGAGCCTCCCTCGGCGCGTCCCTGGCGGAGAATTCTCGCATGCGACTGCCCCTTGCCTTCGCCGCCCTCGTCTGCGCGGCGATCGTCGCTGTCTGGGCGTGGCTCGGGCAGCCGGTGCCGGCGCCGTTCGCACCGATGGCGGCCAGCGAGAAGCTGCCCTGCGTTTCCTACGCGCCGTTCCGGCCCGGGCAGAGTCCTTTCACGGAAGACGTGGCGTTTTCCCCGGCGCAGATCGACGACGATCTGGAGCGGCTCTCCAAGATCACCCAGTGCGTGCGCACCTATTCCTCGATCCAGGCCGGCCTCGCCGCCGTGCCGGAACTCGCCCGCAAGCACGGCCTCACCGTTCTCCAGGGCATCTGGATCGCCGCCGATCCGGTGCGCAACCGGGCCGAGATCGAGGGCGGTATCAAGGCGGCGCGGGAGAACCCGGATGTCGTCAAGGCGGTCATCGTCGGCAACGAGGTGCTGCTGCGCGGCGAGCAGTCCGCCAACGACATTGCAGGCTTCCTGAAAGAGGTGAAGGCGAAGATTCCGCCAGAGGTTCCGGTCACCTATGCCGATGTCTGGGAATTCTGGGAGCGCAACCGCTCGCTGGCGGATTCGGTGGACTTCGTGACCGTTCATATCCTGCCCTTCTGGGAGGACATGCCGGTGCCGGCCGAGGATTCGGTCGCCCATCTCGGCGAGATTCGCGAGCATGTTGGCGAAATCTTTGCCGGCAAGGATATCCTTATCGGCGAGACCGGCTGGCCGAGCGAGGGGCGCATGCGCGAGGGCGCGCTGCCCTCGCCCTCCAACCAGGCCAATGTGATCCAGGAGCTTCTCGCCCTCGCCAAGGCCAAGAACTACCGGCTCAACGTCATCGAAGCCTTCGACCAGCCGTGGAAACGGGTGCTGGAAGGCACGGTGGGCGGCCACTGGGGCTTCCTCGACGCCTATACGCGCGAGTTCAAGTTCACCTGGGGCGAGCCGGTGTCCGACCATCCGTTCTGGAAGGCGCAGGCGGCGGCCGGCGTGGCGTTTGCCGCTGCCGTGTTCGCGCTGGCGGGGTGGGCCGCGCGGCGCGCCGGCGGGCGTCCGCTGGGAATGCGGGAATGGTCGGCGGTGGCGGGTATCGCCCTGTTTGCCGGGCTGACGATCGGCCGTCTCCTCGCTTCGGTTCCCGCCGAGAGCCTCGGCGTTGGCGGCTGGATCCGCGGGGGCGCGCTGGTCGGGCTGGCGCTGCTGGTGCCGCTCGCCTGCGCGGCGGCGGTCGGGCGGCGCACGCGCCTCATCGCCCTGACGCTGGCGCTCAACAGCGAGGCGACGCCGGGCGCGCCGTTCTTCGACCGCTGCCTGGCGCTGGTGCTCGCCGCCGCCATCGTTCTGGCGGCGCAGATCGCTTTCGGGCTGGTGTTCGACCCGCGCTACAAGGATTTCCAGTTCGCGGGGCTGACGCCGGTCATCACCGCCTTCGCCTTCTACGTCGCGGTCGCGGGCCCCGGGCGCGTCGCCGAGGGGCGGCAGGCGGAGGCGATCGCCGCCGGCCTGTTCCTCGCCGCCGGGATCTATGTGCCGCTGAACGAGACGCTGGCGAACTGGCAGGCGCTGTGGACGGGCGGCCTGTTCGTGGTGCTGGCCCTTACCCTCTGGCGCCTCGCCACGGCCGGGCGAAGGATATAATCAGCAATCCGCCGGCGAGGCCCGCGAGGCTGTTGTTGTAGACCACCAGCCCGGCGCAGGTCGCCATCAGCGCCAGCGTGAACATCGCCAGCGAGGGGCGGATCAGCTGGATGACCGCGCCGGCGAGCGCGGCGATGCCGAAGACGGACTGGCTGAACAGCGCGATCACCACCGTGCGGGTCTCGCAGGTCATGGTTTCCAGCGTCCGGCAGGCGAGGCCCACCGCGGACTGTTCCAGCAGCGCGTAGCGTACATAGATCGCCCAGCCGAGGGCGAAGGCGCCCAGCGCGATGATGACATTGGCGGCGCGGGCGCCGGGCAGGAAGCTGCGATGGGCCACGGTATCGGTCCTTCTGCGACGGTCCTTGATCGCGCGCGGGTCGCGGAACGGCTGCATCGCATGCCGCGCCGGGTCGATCAATCCGCCGGGCGCGGGGAGGGTTCCCTCCGGCGGGTGGCGAGGATGACTCCGCCGAGGATCAGCACGAAGCCGAGGCCGTGGTAGAGATGCAGTTCCTCGCCGAGCAGCAGCACCGCCAGCAGCACGCCGTAGACCGGCATCAGATACAGGAAATTCGCCGTCACCGGGGCGCCGGCGGTCCGGATCGCGAACTGGAACAGCCCGAAGGCCAGCACCGAGGGAACGAGCGCCAGAAAGGCGATGGCGCCCCAGGCCTCCAGGGTCAACGGGGTCGTCGCGCCGCCCGCCGCCTCCCACAGCGCCAGCGGCGCGAGCAGCAGCGTGCCGGCGAGGACGTTGGCGGCGAAGGCCGTCTGCCCGCCGAGCTGCGTCAGCGGTCCCTGCCGGAGCATCAGCGAGTAGACGGCCCAGGCGATCGCCGCGGCCAATATGCCGAGATCGCCGCTGTTGAACTGGAAGCCGAGCAGCCGCCCCGGCTCGCCATGAACGGCGATCAGCGCGATGCCGGCGAACCCCGCCAGCGATCCCGCGAGCTGCATCGCCGGAAGCCGCTGGCGCTTCAGCAGCGCGTCGAGCACCACGATCATCAGCGTGGCGGTCGTGTAGATCAGCGTCGCGTTGGTCGCGGTGGTGTGCTTGAGTGCGACATAGACATTGCCGCCGCACATCACCATGCCGAGGAAGCCGAGCAGCAGCACGCGCCACCATTCCCGACGCAGCAGCGCGCGGTGGCGCATCAGCGCGCCGGCGGTGAGCGGCAGCAGAATCGCCACCGCCAGCAGCCAGCGCCAGAAGGCCAGCGACCAGGGCGGCACCACATCCGCCACCGCCCGCCCGACGATGAGATTGGTGGAGAAGAACAGCGGCATCGCCAGCAGCGCCGCCAGCGCCCACGGGTCGTGCGCGAGGCCGGGAGCGGCGGGCGGGGAATCGCGGCGGGTCTCGGGGCGGGGGTTCATGGCGCGCCGTGATACACGCTTCGCCGGGCGCCGTCGCGGCGGGCCTTCCCGCGCAAGGCCGCGGCCGGTCTTTTCGCACCGCCTCCGTCAGGCTAGATAGCCCATCCGTGCAGGCCCCGCCCCGGGCCGGTCCTCGCGCCCCGCTACTGGAGACCGCCATGCGCCAGCTTCTCGTCATCGTCCTCGCCGCCGGGGAGGGCACGCGCATGCGCTCCTCGCAGCCGAAGGTCCTGCACGCGGTGGCCGGCCGGGCGATGGTGTCCCATGTGCTGGACGCGGCACAGGCCGCCGGCGCGGCGCACATCGCCGTCGTCGTCGGCCCCGATCACGAAAAGGTGGCCGACGAGGTGCGGCGGGTGGCGCCGGAGGCCGAGGTGTTCGTGCAGGCCGAGCGGCGGGGCACCGCCCATGCCGTGCTCGCCGCACGTGCGGCGCTGGCGCGCGGCTATGACGACGTGGTGGTGATGTATGGCGACACGCCGCTGGTGCGCCCGGAAACGCTCGCCGCGCTACGGGCGCCGCTCGCCACCGGCGCCGGCGTCGCCGTGCTCGGCTTCCGTCCCGCCGACCCCGCCGGCTATGGCCGGCTGGTGACCGAGGGCGGCGACCTCGTCGCCATCCGCGAGGAGAAGGACGCCAGCGACGACGAACGCGCCATCGGCCTGTGCAATGCCGGCCTCATGGCACTGGACGGGCGGTCCGCGCTCGATCTTCTCGACCGTGTCGGCGACGCCAATGCCAAGCACGAATTCTACCTCACCGACGTGGTGGCCATTGCCCGGGCGCAGGGCCGCAAGGCGGGCGTATGCGAAGTGGCGGCGGAAGAGGTCGTCGGCGTCAACAGCCGCGCCCAGCTGGCGGAAGCCGAGGCGATCCTCCAGCAGCGGCTGCGGGCGCGGGCTCTGGAAGAGGGCGTGACCCTGGTCGCGCCGGAGACGGTGTTCCTCTCGGCCGACACCCGCTTCGGCCGCGACGTGATCGTCGAGCCGAACGTCTTCTTCGGCCCCGGTGTGCGGGTGGAGGAGGGCGCCACCATCCGTGCCTTCAGCCATGTGGAAGGCGCTCATGTCGGTCCGGGTGCCATCGTCGGCCCGTTCGCCCGGCTGCGTCCTGGCGCGGCGCTGGGGCAGGGGGTGCATGTCGGCAATTTCGTGGAGATCAAGGCGTCCGACCTCGCC
The DNA here is from genome assembly GCA_023434095.1 of Pseudomonadota bacterium. GTDB lineage: Bacteria > Pseudomonadota > Alphaproteobacteria > Rhizobiales > Xanthobacteraceae > Ancylobacter. The sequence goes on from JAEYTJ010000068.1 coordinate 19,167, forward strand.
GCAGGGGCGAAGGTGAATCACCTGTCCTATGTCGGGGATTCCAGCGTCGGCGCGAACACCAATATCGGCGCCGGCACCATCACCTGCAATTATGACGGCTTCCGCAAGCACCGCACCACCATCGGCGCCAATGCTTTTGTGGGCACAAACAGCCTGCTGGTCGCCCCCGTCAGCGTCGGCGACGGCGCCTATATCGGCACCGGCTCGGTCATCACCGACGACGTGCCGGCGGACGCGCTGGCCATCGGCCGGGCGCGGCAGGTCAACAAGCCCGGGCTCGCCGCGCGGCTGCGGGCGCGGCTCTCCGCCGGGCTGGCGCCGAAGAAATGACACGAAGCCGGCGATACGAAGCGACACCGGAATTGATTTCGACGGTTGGGTGACGCCCGGTTAAACCCGGCCGTGTAGCCTCGCGGATCGTCGCTTCACGAAAGGGCCCGGCTCATGTGTGGAATCATCGGCATCGTCGGCACCGCGCCGGTCGCGGATCGGCTGGTCGAGTCGCTGAAGCGGCTGGAATATCGCGGCTACGATTCCGCCGGCATCGCCGCGCTGGAGGGCGGGCACATCGGGCGCCGCCGCGCCGAGGGCAAGCTGCGCAATCTGGAAGACGTGATGCGCCAGTCGCCGCTGGACGGGCGGATCGGCATCGGGCACACGCGCTGGGCGACCCATGGCCGGCCCAGTGTCGCCAATGCCCACCCGCACGCCACCACCGAGGTCGCGGTGGTGCATAACGGCATCATCGAGAATTTCCGCCAGCTGCGCGACGAACTCCTCGCCACCGGCGCCAATTTCGAGAGCGAGACCGACACCGAAGTGGTCGCCCATCTGGTGACGCGGGAACTGCGCGCCGGCCTCAGCCCGACGGACGCGGTGGCGGCGGCGCTGCCCCGCCTGGAGGGCGCCTTCGCGCTCGCCTTCCTGTTCGACGGCGACGAGGACCTCCTCATCGGTGCCCGCAAGGGCAGCCCGCTCGCCATCGGCTATGGCAAGGGCGAGATGTATCTCGGCTCGGACGCCATTGCTCTCGCGCCCTTCACCGACACCATCGCCTATCTCGACGATGGCGACTGGGCGGTGCTGCGCGCCAAGGGCATCGAGATCCGCGATTCGTCGAACCGCCGTGTCGAACGCGCGGTGCAGAAGACCACCGCGACCGCCTTCCTGGTCGAGAAGGGTGCCTTCCGCCATTTCATGGCCAAGGAGATGCACGAGCAGCCCGAGGTGGTGGCGCACACGCTGGCGCATTACCTCGACATGGCGAACGAGACGGTGCAGCTGCCGGCGCTGCCCTTCGACTTCGCCGGGCTGGAACGCGTCTCCATCGCCGCCTGCGGCACCGCCTATTACGCCGGGCTGATCGCCAAATACTGGTTTGAGCGCTATGCGCGTCTCCCGGTCGAGATCGACGTCGCCTCCGAGTTCCGCTACCGCGAGGCGCCGCTGCCGGCCAACGGGCTCGCCGTCGTCATCTCGCAGTCCGGCGAAACCGCCGACACCCTCGCCTCGCTGCGCTATGCCGGGCAGGAGAAGCAGCACCTGCTCGCAGTGGTGAACGTGCCGACCTCGACCATCGCCCGCGAGGCGCATGCCGTGCTGCCGACGCTCGCCGGGCCGGAGATCGGCGTGGCTTCCACCAAGGCCTTCACCTGCCAGCTGGCGACGCTGGCGGCGCTCGCCGTGGCGGCGGGACGCGCGCGGGGTGTGATTTCCCAGGAGGAGGAGCGTGGGCTGGTGCACGCGCTGGTGGAAGTGCCGCGCCTGATGAACCGTGCGCTGGACCTCGGCCCCGCTATCGAGCATCTCGCCCGCAGCTTCTCCAAGACCAAGGACGTCCTGTATCTCGGCCGCGGCACCTCCTTCCCGCTGGCCCTGGAAGGGGCGCTGAAGCTGAAGGAAATCTCCTACATCCACGCCGAGGGCTATGCTGCCGGCGAGCTGAAGCACGGGCCGATCGCGCTGATCGACGAGAACATGCCTGTCGTGGTGATCGCGCCCTATGACGCCGTGTTCGAGAAGACCATGTCGAACATGCAGGAAGTGGCGGCGCGCGGCGGGCGCATCATCCTCATCACCGACGAGACCGGTGCCAAGCACGCGGCGCTGGAAACCGAGGCGACGCTGGTGCTGCCGGACATGAACCCGTTCATCACGCCGCTGGTCTATGCCATTCCGATCCAGCTGCTCGCCTATCACACGGCGGTGGTGATGGGCACCGACGTCGACCAGCCGCGCAACCTGGCGAAGTCGGTGACGGTGGAGTAGGGCGATACTCTCCGTGTTTCCCGGACGAGCTGCGCCAAGCACAGCGACGATCCGGGACACAGGAGAGACGGGCGAAGCGCCGAACCCTTTGAATGGTGCCTCCGGCAGAGTCCTGCGCTGGGTCCCGGCTCTGCGCTCCGCTTGTCGGGGACACTGCCCCTCATCCCCGCCCACGATACGGTGCGACGCCCTGATCCGGCAGCCACACGCCTTCCGGCGGCGCGCCGCTCTGCCAGAACACGTCGATCGGGATGCCGCCGCGCGGGTACCAGTAGCCGCCGATCCGCAGCCAGCGCGGGGCGAGCAGGCCATGCAGCCGCAGGCCGATGGCGACCGTGCAGTCCTCGTGGAAGGCGCCGTGGTTGCGGAAGCTGCCGAGATAGAGCTTCAGCGACTTCGATTCGACCAGCCAGCCGTCCGGCACATAGTCGATCACCAACTGGGCGAAGTCCGGCTGGCCGGTCACCGGGCAGAGCGAGGTGAATTCCGGCGCGGTGAAACGGGCGACGTAGTTCGTGCCGGGATGCGGGTTCGGCACCCTCTCCAGCACCGCCTCCTCGGGCGAGGCGGGCAGGGCGGCGGGGTGGCCGAGCAGGGTTGTGCCGTCGGTCATGTCGGGGCTCCTTGCGGGGAGGGGCGGGCGATATGTCGCTGGCACCTCTTTCGCATGTCACATGGCCGGAGTAGAAGCGCCTCGACCATTCTGACCGAGTTGAGCATTGGGGAACCGCATGACCGCCATCGTCGATATCATTGCGCGCGAAATCCTGGACAGCCGCGGCAATCCCACCGTCGAGGTGGATGTGATGCTGGAAGACGGCTCGCAGGGCCGCGCTGCCGTCCCCTCGGGCGCTTCCACCGGCGCGCATGAGGCCGTCGAGCTGCGCGACGGCGACAAGGCGCGCTATCTCGGCAAGGGCGTCACCAAGGCCGTCGAGGCGGTGAATGGCGAGATCTTCGACGCCATCGGCGGCATGGACGCCGAGGACCAGCCCGCCATCGACCAGATCCTGATCGAGCTGGACGGCACGCCCAACAAGTCGCGCCTCGGCGCCAACGCCATTCTCGGCGTCTCGCTGGCGCTCGCCAAGGCCGCCGCCTCGGCCCGCGACCTGCCGCTCTACCGCTATGTCGGCGGCGTCAATGCGCGCGTGCTGCCGGTGCCGATGATGAACATCATCAATGGCGGCGCCCATGCCGACAACCCGATCGACTTCCAGGAATTCATGATCCTGCCGGTCGGCGCCCCCAGCTTCGCGGAAGGCCTGCGCACCGGCGCGGAGATCTTCCACACGCTGAAGAAGGCGCTCAAGGACGCCGGCCACAACACCAATGTCGGCGACGAGGGCGGCTTCGCCCCGAACCTGCCGTCCGCCGACGCCGCGCTCGCCTTCGTCGTCAAGGCGATCGAGACCGCCGGCTACACGCCGGGCGAGGACGTGTTCATCGGCCTCGACTGCGCGTCCACGGAGTTCTTCAAGAACGGCAAGTACGACTATGAGGGCGAAGGCGCGGTGCGCGATATCGAGGCGCAGGTGAAGTACCTCGCCGACCTCGTCGGCCGCTACCCGATCTGCACCATCGAAGACGGCATGGCCGAGGACGACTGGGACGGCTGGAAGCTGCTCACCGAGACCATCGGCTCCAAGTGCCAGCTGGTGGGCGACGACCTGTTCGTCACCAACGTCACCCGCCTTTCGGCCGGCATCAAGCAGGGCGTCGCCAACTCGATCCTGGTGAAGGTCAACCAGATCGGCTCGCTGACCGAGACGCTGAACGCGGTCGAGATGGCGCACAAGGCCGGCTACACCGCCGTCATGTCGCACCGTTCCGGCGAGACCGAGGATTCGACCATCGCCGACCTCGCGGTGGCCACCAATTGCGGGCAGATCAAGACCGGCTCGCTGGCCCGCTCGGACCGCACGGCCAAGTACAACCAGCTGCTGCGCATCGAGCAGGAGCTCGGCCCGCAGGCGATCTATGCCGGCCGCGCGGCGCTGAAGGCGCTGGCCTGAACCCGGGGCGTTCCGCCCGCAAAATGAAGAGGCCCCCGTCCATGCGGCGGGGGCCTCTTTGCATTTCGAGGCCGCCGGGCGAGGCGACGCCTGCGGGGGTCAGCGCTTGAGGCGCTCATATTCCTCGGTCAGGCCCAGCAGGTCGGGCACCGGCGGCGCGTCGGGGTCCACCACGCCGCCGCTGATCTCCAGCGCGGCGACAGGCCAGAGGCGCTCTACCAGCGCCGGAATCTCGGATGTGGGCACCGCGGCCATCTGCGCGTCCATGGCGCAGAGAGCGCGAGCGCGTTCTTCCACATTGTGGGTCATGCATCGGCCTCCTTGCATCCGGCCGAAGCCGGATTCACCGGGGAAGCTGCTCCGGTTCAGGCTGGGCGTCGATCCACGCCAGCTTGGCAGGACACACGTTAGCACCGGTCGCCGGCTCTCACTGTCCACAATCGCACACAAGACGGTAGCGACGGGCCTCTGGCGGTGTCACGTTCCCGGCATCCCCGCTGCACCGCAGGCCGGAGAGGTGTGCGGCGCGGAAAAGAAAAGTTTCCCGGCATTAGCGTTAACCGGCCCTCAACCGCCGCGCGCTAGGCTGCCTTTCATGATCATTCGCACCCGCTGGCGCTCCTTCTTCCAGACCGTCATCCTCCATCTCGGAGCGGCGGCGCTGATCGCCTATTTCGCCTTCCAGGGCTACAACGGCCAGTACGGCCTGCTCGCCCGCCGCAGCTTCGAGCAGCAGCACGCGGAGCTGACCCAGGAGCGCGACAAGATGCGCGCCCAGCGCCAGGCGTTGCAGGCCAAGGTGGCCCTGATGTCGCCCGACCTCGTCGACGCCGACATGCTCGACGAGCAGGCGCGGGTGCTGCTGAACCTCGTCCACCCCAAGGATCTGGTGCTGCTGCGGACTCCGGGCGTTTCGCAGCCCAATTGAACGAAAATTCATCGGGGGCGCCATTTCCTGGTATGCCAGCCAGGTTCCGATAGGAAGTGACGGTATTCCAGAAGCTTAACCGTATTTGAGCTAAATCAATATTTGAACCGAAAACAAGTTCAATTACGGAAACCATTGCGCGCACAACATGTTGTGCGGCGCAGCATTGCGTTGAGCGCGTAGCGCGGGTGGCGAAGGTGCGTTATTAACGTGCCGACTTTGTCCCCGAGCTGAGGATGCGCCATGGCAGTTGCCGCCAACAAATCGGCCGTTGGAAGAGCCCCCACCGCGAAAGCGCCGGCCCGCGCCGCCGCCAAGACATCGGCCCGGCGGGCGGACAAGGCCTCGGCGGCTCCCGAGTTCACCAGGCAAGAGGAACTCGACGCCTACCGCCAGATGCTGGAGATCCGCCGCTTCGAGGAGAAGGCCGGCCAGCTCTACGGCATGGGCCTCATCGGCGGCTTCTGCCACCTCTATATCGGCCAGGAAGCGGTCGTCGTCGGCATGCAGGTCGCCCTGAAGGAGGGCGACCAGGTCATCACCGGCTATCGCGACCA
>JAEYTJ010000169.1 GCA_023434095.1 Pseudomonadota bacterium
CGCCGATATACATGCCCGGCCGGCGCCGCACCGGCTCAAGCCCTTCCAGCACCTCGATGTCGGCGGCGGTATAGCCGGCCTCGCCGGGCGTGCCTTCGCGCGGCGCGGCAGGGCGCGCGACGGCGCGCGGGCGCGGGGCGGGGACGGCGGCGAAGAGGTCGTCGGAATTCGACATGGGCGCGGTGGGTCTCGTCTGATCGGGAACCGATTCGGTTTCCTTAGCACTATGACAGGCCCGACGCGAAACCGGAACGCTCCGTGAACATAGGCGCCATGCGCCGGCGGAGTTCAGCGCTTCAGCCGCTTCCGGTTGGCGCGGACCTTGCGGCCGTAGAGGGCGACGATTTCCGGGCCGACCGCGTCGAGCCGGCCGGCGGCGGCCGCCTTCACCAGCCGGGCATTGACCTCGCCCAGCGCCAGCGTCTTCTCCGTCACCATGCGCACCGCCTCCACCCCGGCGGCGGCGTCGCCGCGCGCCAGGCGGGTGAGCCGCTCGGCGATCACCACCTGCATGTCCATGCCCAGCCGCGCCAGGGCGAGGCTGGTCTCGAACCAGGAGAGGGGATCTGTCATGGGTGCGGCTCCGGGTCGCGATCAGGGGCCGGACGAGAAGCGGCGGCCGGTGCATCCGGTTCCCGCCCGCCGCGCGCATCGGCCATGCGCCTGCCGACGTCCTCTTGTCTTTCGTCGGACATGCGAAAGGTGTAAGGGCGCAGCTCCATGTGCGTGCGGCTGCTGAAGGCCGGCACGCCAGCAGGAAGGGTCGCCACCATGACGGACAGCAAGGCGCGGATCGCCATCCTCGGGGCTTCGGGCTACACCGGCTCGGAACTGCTGCGCCTGCTGCTGCGCCACCCCCGCGTCGAGATCGTCGCGCTGACCGCCGACCGCAAGGCGGGGCAGGCGGTGGCGGACGTGTTTCCGCAATTCGCGCCGTTCAACCTGCCGAACCTCATCACCATCGAGCAGGTGGCGTGGAAGGAGGTGGACCTCGTCTTCTGCGCCCTGCCGCACGGCACCACGCAGCTCGTCATCAAGAACGTGTTCGAGACCGCGCCGCATGTGAAGGTGGTGGACCTTTCCGCCGATTTCCGGCTGCGCGACGACGGCGCCTATGAGCGCTGGTACGGCCACCCGCACCAGGCGCTGGAACTGCAGCAGGAAGCCGTCTACGGCGTGGTCGAGCTGTATCGCGACGACATCCGCAAGGCGCGGCTCGTCGCCAATCCCGGTTGCTACACCACCACCGCCATCCTGCCCGTGGTGCCGCTGATCGAGGCCGGCGCCATCGAGCCCGAGCACATCGTCATCGACGCCAAGAGCGGCGTCACCGGCGCGGGGCGGGCGGCGAAGGAGAACCTGCTGTTCACCGAGGTGACGGAGGGCATGCACGCCTATGGCGTCGGCAGCCACCGCCACATGGCCGAGCTGGACCAGGAATTCTCCAAGGCCGCCGGCCGCACCATCGCGCCGAGCTTCACCCCGCATCTGGTGCCGATGACGCGCGGCATCTACGCCACCATCTACCTCAAGACCGGCGCCGGCGTCGGGGCGGAAGGCGTGCACCGGGTGCTGGCCGACTTCTACAAGAGCGAGCCCTTCGTGCATGTGCTGCCGCTCGGCCAGGTGCCGCAGTCGCGCTTCGTCAAGGGGTCGAACATGGCGTTCATCGGCGTGGTCAAGGACCGCGCGCCGGACCGGGTGATCGTGATTTCGACCACCGACAATCTGGTGAAGGGCGCCTCCGGCCAGGCGGTGCAGAACATGAACCTCGTGCTCGGCTATCCCGAGACGCTGGGTCTGGAGCAGATCGCGCTGTTCCCGTGAGGGGAGGGCTTGCGTGCTTGGAGGCTCGGGCCTTGCCCGAGCGCCCCAGCATGAAAGCCCGGGCCTTGCCCGGGCATCTCGGCATGACGGCTGGCGCAGTGCGCCACTGAGAGCGCCGTCATGCTGAGGTGCGCGCCGCAGGCGAGCCTCGAAGGATGTCCGTTGGCACCTGCGCCCGATTTCGTGGATCCGCGGGGATGACGACGTTGCGCCGGCACCCTGGCCAAGACGTGGATGGCAGGGCCAAGCCCGGGCCTGGCGTCCGTCCTCTCTACGACTTCACCTTCACATAGCTACCCGGCGCGTCCTCGATCGCCTTGTAGGCACCGGCGCCCGGCACACGCCTGGCGGCGGGCACGCGCGCGGCACCCTGTTCCTCGATCCAGGCCAGCCAGTCCGGCCACCAGGAGCCGGGGTGCATCTGCGCCTTCGCGATCCAGTCCTCCAGCTTCCCTTCGGCCGGCCCGCCGGTCCAGTACTGGTACTTGCCGCGCGCCGGCGGGTTGATGACGCCGGCAATATGGCCGGAGCCGGCGAGCACGAAGCGGCCGGGATTGCCGAATTTCTGCAGGCCGAGAAACACCGAGGCGGCGGGCGCGATATGGTCCTCGCGGGTCGCCACGCTGTACATCGGCACGTCGATCGCCTTGAGATCGAGTGTCTTGCCGGCCAGCAGCAGCCGGCCCTGCGCCAGCTTGTTGTCGAGATAGCAATTGCGCAAATAGAAGGAATGGTTGGCGGCCGGTAGCCGGGTCGAATCCGAATTCCAGTAAAGGATATCGAACGGGAAGGGCGCCTGTCCCTTGAGGTAGTTGTTCACAACATAGGGCCAGATCAGGTCGTTGGCGCGCAGCATGTTGAAGGCGTTGGCCATCTTGCGGCCTTCCATCACGCCCGATTCAAGCATCTTGCGTTCGAGCGCCGCGACCTGCTCCTCATCGATGAACACCTTGAGGTCGCCCG
>JAEYTJ010000213.1 GCA_023434095.1 Pseudomonadota bacterium
CGCCGACGCCCTGACCGGACGCCGGCCCTTCGCCCGCCCGTGCCGCGTGGCCGGCGGGCCGCGTGCCGCCGCCGCAATGAGAGGGTCCCGGACGGGAATGCCGGGATCCTGAGCCTGCAAAGCCCTCGGCCTTCGCCGGGGGCTTTGTTTTAGGTGCCGTGCCGGGCCGGCGCCCCCGGGTCGACCGCGCTTGCGGCCGGGACCGTCCACACGGGAATGGGGCGGTCGCGGGGGCGGTTCGGAGGTATCGTTCCCGATCTCCACCGAATTGGAACGCGTGCCGGCGGCCTGCCATCGTTCGTAAAGGCCGGCCGCGGCGGCACCGACAGGCCGGCGCCTGGTCCGCCACGACGTCACCGCAGGGAATTGGCTTTCCGCGGCCCAGCGCTCATCCGCGCCGCGCCGCCCCGGCTGACGGATCGGTGATGCGCGCCCATTCCCGCCCCGCCACATGGCGCGGACGAGCGCGGCCATTTCCGCCATTGCGGCTGCCGGCAGCCCTTCCCACGCCGCCTGCGCGGCCGGCGGCAACCAACCCCGGCGGCGCGAGGGTTAGGCCGGATCGACCGTCAAGCGATCCATATCGTCGCGGCGGCGAGGAGAGCGAAGCCGGGGAAGTGAATGGTCCGCCCCTCGTAGCGTGTGGCGAAGCGGCTGAACTGCTTGAGGCGATTGACGTCGCGCTCGATCCGGTGGCGATACCCCCAAAGGTCGGCGTTGTGGGGATGGCGATCCTGCGGGATCGGTTCGACGGGATTGACGGCCTCGGCGCCGATGGCGACCCGCAGGGTGTTGGCGTCATAGGCCTTGTCCGCGAGGACGGCGCCGCCGGCCTGTCCATCGAGCAAAGCTTCGGCCTCCCTGCCGTCGCCGCGCTGGCTGGCGGCGACGAGGCGAAGCGGGCGACCGAGCGCATCGGTGAGCCTGTGATCCCGGTGGTCAGTCCGCCTCGGGAAAACCCCGGCTCTCGTCTTGGGCTCCCCTTTCCGCGGGCTGCCGGTGGGTGGGCTCGCACGATAGCCGCATCGATCATCAGATATTGACCGTCGCGGTCGCCTGTCAGAGCGTCGAACGCCCGCTCCCAGACGCCGGCGCGGCACCAGCGGCTAAGCGGCGGTGCCGGTCTTCCCGTGGCCGTAGCGCTCGGGCATGTCGCACCAGTGCGCGCCCGAACGCTGACCGAAAGGCAGCCGTTCACGAAGGTCCGGTTGTCCGTTGCCGTCCAGCCTGGATCGCCAGCCTTGCCAGAAAGGAGCCCGGCAAGGCGCGCCACTGCAGATCGTCCAGTTCATACCGTTTCACGCCCATCAAGGCTTCAGCTCAAAAGCGGAAACCTCCGAATCACACACGCGCCACGTGAATCCTGAATGTCGATCCGCCCTGGACCTGCCCGTCGATGAAATCTCCCGCCGGTCATGTCCACACGGCCGCCGCCGGCCGAGCATAATGGCCTCGCCCGGGCAGCATCGGGCTTTCGCGCGCCCTTCCGGCGCCGCCGGCTGACGCCTGCCATGTCCCGGGGAGACGTCTGGCGTATAGCTCTTCGGCCGCGGCGTCCGTCACCACCGCGCGGGGCCATGGCCTGCCGCCGGGGGCGCCTCCGACACACGGCTCGCCTCCGTTGCCTGTCTCGAGGTTCGCGCGCCTCACCCACCAGGCGACGGAAGCGCGCGCGGGTCGCCACCCCTTGGCGCGGGTTCGGGCGGACGGACCTCTCCAAATGCGACGCGAGGCAACCGCTTGCAACGCAAGGAGAAGCGCGAACGAAGCCGTGGTCGTGACCCGACCGTCCTTCGGAACCCGCCCGTTCCGCCTCGCCAGGCGCGAGCTTCGGTCTAAAGACCTGCTTCGCGCCGACCTGAATCGCGAACGTCAGGGTGACCTGCCAAGGGACCCGCCGTGCGGAGCCGTGTCGACCTTCGGCGCCCATCGGGCCCGGGTCGGTGAGACACGTCGAACAGCGAGCCCGAGCTCTGGGACATGGCGGGCATCGCGCGTCACTACGGCGCCGGGAGCCCCGGTCCGTCAGCGGTCGGGAGGCCCGGACCGGCAGGGCGTTGCGTCCCATTCTGGGGGCGTGTCAGGGTATATTCGCGGCGGCCGACGACGCGAAGGCGGGGAACTGGCTCTGCGCCACGGTAGATGAGCCAAGGGTGGCGAGCAAGGACGCCTTCAAGACCCGGGGGCCTGCGCAGGAAGCGGCCTGCCGGCTCCCATGCCCGCCGTGCGGCCACGCTGGGCGGAGAGGGAGATGGACGAGTGGCGAGCCGTCCGGCTTCCGAAGGGCGCGGCCTTCCTCACCATGCCCGCCATGCGGCCCATGGAGAGCGGAGGCGGAGGAGTGGCGAGCCTTCAGGGTCTTCCGGAACGGCGCGGCCCTCAGCTCCGTTGCCGCCGTGCGGTCCCATGGGAGCGGAGAGGGGAGGCGGAGGAGTGTGGCGAGCCTTTCGGGGTCTTCCGGAACGGCGGGGCCCTCAGCGCCGTTGCCGCCGTGCGGTCCCATGGGGCGGAGAGGGGAGGCGGAGGAGTGGCGAGCCTTCGGGGCCTTCCGGAACGGCGCGGCCTTCCGCACCGTGGCCGCCGTGCGGCCCATGGAGAGCGGAGGCGGAGGAGTGGCGAGCCTTCAGGTCTTCCGGAACGGCGCGGCCTTCCGCACCGTAGCAGCCGTGCGGTCCCATGGGGGGAGAAGGGAGGCAGAAGAGTGGCGAGCCTTCCCGGCCTTCCGAACGGTGTCGCCCTCAGCGCCGCAAAAAGCCGCGCGCGATCAGGCGGGCGGCGGAGGAGAGGCTGACGGCATCGTCCTCGAGCCGCCGGGTGAGAAGGCGGGCCCAGATATAGCCGCTGACGAGGTCGAGGCCGGCGGCGAGGTCGATATCGGTTGCGAGTTCCCCCCGACGTGCGGCGCGCGCGAATAAATCGGTGAGAGGAAAGCTGCGCTCGGCGAGGAAGGCGCGCAAGGTTTCCAGCGCGGCGGCATCCTGCTGCGCTTCCACCAGAAGGGCGGTGAAGGCTTCGCCGGCGGGCGTTTCGCGCCAGAACGCCAGGAGCCGCCGCAGTGCGACGGCGAGGTCGCCTTCCAACGAGCCGGTGTCCGTGCCGGACAGGTCCAGCGGCTGGCGGGCATAAATCTCGACCAGCAGGGCGGACTTGCCGCTCCACCAGCGATAGATGGTCGGCTTTCCGGCGCCGGCGCGGCGCGCCACCTGCTCGATGGTGAAGCCGCCATAACCCGCCTCGGCAAGCACAGCCTCGGCGGCCTCCAATATGGCGTCGGTCGCGGCCTTGCTGCGGCGCGGCCCGGCCGAACCCCGTCGTCCCTGGCGGCCGGGAGCGTCGACGGGCCGCTGCCGAGCGGTCGCATTAACCATTTTCATTAACCCTCTCGGGCGAGGCGCCGACACCGGTCGACTGCCGCAGACCGGCGCGAAGCCCGCAGGCCCAGCCCATCAAAATCATCACATTTCAAACGATACGAAACGTTTCATAATGTGAAACGGTACGTTTCGTATCGACTTTAAAGTCCTTGGCCAGCTAACATTTTTATCGACGCCTCTAGACTTCTTCGCGATCTGGGCCGGCCCTGTTCGAGAGCAGGCGCGGTGGCGAGCGGGATCGGAGCGTCTAACGAATTGACCGAATCACCCCCGTCAATTCCGTTACCCCTTCTCGCTCTTCAGCCGCAAAAGGTAAAGATGTCGGTGCGGCATGCTTCGTTTGCACCGCACCCCGTCGTGGTATGACGCCGCTCGGGCTCGTCACCATCGGAGCTCCCACGACATCAGCCGCGCCAGATGTCGGCCCCCGGTCAATCTTCCGGGCACCATTCGGTCCGTCTCGGCGTGTCGGACGTCCGGAGGCGGGGATTTGGCGGGCAGGCTCCGATCATCAGGAGCGCAATGCCGGAGCGGCGTGGCGCCCGTGGCGGGCGTAGAGAAGGCCTCGCGGATGCACGGAACAAACCTCGCGACCTTCGGGCGTTACCCTCTCCGAAACCGGATCGACGTCGGCCCTTGTCTACCACACCCATCTCGGGCAAGCCTCCGGTGTCCGGTGTCCGGTGTCCGGTGTCCGGTGTCCGGTGTTCGGCGTCCAACGTCCGCCGTCCGCCGTCCGGCACGCGGCGGCTCTCCGCTCGGTCGTCTGGCTTTCCCCATCGGAGCGAGCGAATGAATCCGCCTGGGTGTTCAGTCCCGGCTTTCGATGGATCGGATCGAGGGTGACTCTTTCCGCTTCCGAAGCCCAGTATCTGCAGATGAATGCGTATGGGGGAGGGCCTTGAAGGGCTCGAGTCGCCCCCGAATTTGGAGGCTGAGACGACGTCCTGGCGGTGCTGCTCGAACTGGTCGTGGCTGTCGTCGCGATGCCACCCGACGGTGGCGTCCGTGGCAACTCGGCTCATCGCGCGAAATGCCCGTTGGTCCAGGGATGTTTATCTTGGTGACGCCGTGCTCGATGCCGTTTTCCCGGCAGCGCATCGCGGACATATGGACGACGCAGAGGGCGGCTGGATTGCGGGTAGCGCGCGGCGAGAGGCGGAACTGGATGCCGTCATCGGTCAGGATTCACTAGTGAACGGCGGCGATCAGCGCGCCACGCAAATCCGAGGCCGTCCCCTGTCGGCGCTCGCGACCCGTCGTGCGAAAGCGGATTTGCCGGTCCGGTCGATCGCGGTGGGCAGATGGAGTTTGCCCCCAGCCGTCTGGGGCCCGGCGATGCCGATGTGGAAGAAGCCGATGGGGCAGGGCGTGAACCGCTTCTTCGGCTCCTTGTC
>JAEYTJ010000258.1 GCA_023434095.1 Pseudomonadota bacterium
GAGAAGTGCCCGAAGGTGGCCGGCAAGCTGGCGCTGTCCGTCATGCCCGGCGGCCATGGCGAGAGCGGCGGCTGGGGCTGGGGCATCCCGAAGAACACCTCGGATGACTCGAAGGCCGCGGCCTGGAAGTTCATCGAGTGGGTGCAGGGCAAGAAGATCTCCGTCGCCCGCGCCCTGGAAGGCCACGCGCCGGTGCGCTCGGACGTGTTCGAGGACGCGGCGGTGCTGAAGAAGTACCCGTTCTACAAGACCGGCCTCGAGGTCGTCGCCTCCGGCAAGTCGTTCCCGATCTTCGCCTATTCCGCGCAGTACGAGGACGTGCTGGGCGCCCAGCTCTCGCTCGCCGCCGGCGGGCAGGCCAAGCCCGAGGACGCGCTGAAGGCGGCGGCCGACGGCCTGACCCAGTTGCTCGCCAAGTAACCCCATCGGCCGGGAACCCTGCGTGAGCCCCGCAGGCTCCCGGCGATACGGCGCGCCAGTCTTCCCCCTCGTCGGCTGGCGCGCCGGTCTCTCTTTTCGACGCTCATGAAGCAACGGACGACGCGCATGCGCTTTGCGGCACTGGCGGATCGGGACTGGCGCACCGGCTGGGCCTTCGCGGCACCGGGCCTTCTCACGCTGGCCATCGTCATGGGCCTGCCGCTGGTCTATGCGGCGCTGATCTCCGTCTCCTCGCTCACCCTGCTGAAGCCGATGCTGCAGCCCTTCACGGGCTTCCGGAACTTCACCATCGTGATGAGCGACCCGCTGTTCTGGGATGCGCTCTGGCTGACCATCAAATATTCCGTCGTCACCGTGGCGGGCGAATTCGTGCTGGGGCTCGGCGTCGCGCTGATGCTGAACCGCGCCGTGACGATGAAGCCGGTCTATTTCGCCATCCTCACCATTCCCATGGCGATGTCGCCGGTGAGCGTGGCGCTGATCTGGCGGATGCTGCTGCAGCCCAATCTCGGCATCGCCAACCAGCTGCTGGAAAGCCTCGGCCTGCCCCGCCTCGACTGGCTCGGCAATGCCGATCTCGCCTTGTGGACCATGGCGGCGATCGACATCTGGCAGCAGACCTCCTTCGTCATCCTGATCCTCGCCGCCGGCCTGGCCTCGCTGCCGCGCGACCCCTATGAGGCGGCGGAGGTGGACGGCGCGACCCCGCTGCAGCAGTTCTGGTACATCACCCTGCCCATGCTGCGCCCGGTGGCCGCGATCGCCGTCATCATCCAGCTGATCAACGAATTCCGCACCTACGACCTGCCCTACATCCTCACCAAGGGCGGGCCGGGCAATTCCACCGAGGTGCTGAGCTTCTTCGCCTATCGCCGGGCCTTTCTCGGCCTGCACCTCAATGAAGGCGCGGCGGCGGCTTTCGTGCTGCTGCTGATCGTGCTCGGCCTGACCGTGCTGTTCTTCGCCACGCTGGAACGCCGTCGCTGACCTGCGCCGCCCCGATGGGGATCGAGCGGCTGCCCTTGCCGTAGGGTTGTTTGTTATATCATATTTCGCCAGGAAGCTGCCCAAGGGGCGGTCGCATCCCGGGGAAACAAGCGGTATGAGGCTCGAACCACTCGCTCAGGAACCGCTGCACGAGCGGGCCTATGAGGCGCTGCGCGGGGCGCTGCGTTCCGGCCGCTTCAAGCCCGGCGACGCGATGACCATACGCGGCCTCGGCAAGGATTTCGGCATTTCCGCCACGCCGGTGCGGGAGGCGCTGCAACGGCTGATCGCCGCGCAGGCCCTGCGGCTACAGGCCAACCGCACCATCATCGTGCCCGTGCTAACGCGCAGCCGCTTCCAGGAAATCACCAAGGTGCGGGTGCGGCTCGAGGGGCTGGCGGCGCAGGAGGCGACGCCCCGCCTGACCCAGCGCGACATTGCGGAGCTGCAGGAGCTCTGCGCCGCGATGACGGCGGATATCGCCGAGCGGCGCTTCACCGACTACCTCGCCCATAATGAGCGCTTCCATTTCTGCATCTATGGCGCGGCGGGCATGGAGTTCCTGTGGGAGCTGATCGACCTGTGCTGGCTGCAGACCGGCCCGTGGCTGAACGCGCTCGCCAGCGAGGGCCGCTTCCACGCCATCGCCAACACGGTGCATGACGAGATCATCACCCGCGCCGCGGCCGGTGACGCCGAGGGCGTGCGCGAGGCGGTGCAGCGCGACATTCTGGAGGCCGCGCGGCTGCTGACCGGTTTTCTCGACGAGGACGAGCCGCCGGCCGCGGCGGCCGACTAGGACGTCCCGCCGCCGCTTCCGGCGTGCCAGAAAGGGCGCCAAGCGGGGCGCCCTTTCCTCAATGTGCGCAGAGGGTCAGATGCGCGCCGAAGCGGCGTAGAAGGGTGTCGGCTCCGCCTCCGGCAGGTAGCCCTCGTAGAACTTCTTCACATGGGGGAACACGGCGCGGCCGAGCTCGCGGCGGGCGACCTCCTCCTCGCTGCGCGGCTTGCCCAGCGTCTCGGCGATCTCCGCCAGCACCGCCTCGCGGTCGATCTTGGTGAAGCGCCCGTCCTCATAGACCCGCTCGCCATGGATGAACACCGCGTCCACGGCGCCCATCTTGGCCCGCTGCACCAGCGCGTCGAGCATCGGAATGTCGGGGTCCTGATAGGGATAGGTCGCCTTGGTCCAGTTGATCAGCACCGCGTCGAAGAAGCGGCCCGCGTCCAGCCGCCCGATGCTGGCGCCGAAGGCCGTGGTCATGGCGCCGGCTTCGGTCGCCATCTTCACCACCTGCGGGCAGGTCGGCACGTCCTCCTCGTCCATGCCCGGCTCGCGGTGGACGCGCAAGGCGAGGCGCAGCTCGGAGAGCATGTCGCGGTCGTCATTGATGCCGGCTTCATCAAGGCCCATGCCGACATTGATGCCCTTGGCCTCCCAGCGGTTGAGCGGAGCGAGGCCCGAGCGCAGGCGGAAATTCGACGAGCAGTTGTGGCAGATGCAGGTGCCGGTATCGGCGACGATGTCGATGTCTTCCTCGTTCAGCCACACGCCATGGCCGAGCGTCATGTGCGGGCCGAGCACGCCGAGATCGTGGAGGTGACGCAGCGCCGTCTTGCCGGTGCGGCGGCGGGCATATTCTTTCTGGTAGATGGTCTCCAGCAGATGCATGTGCATCGGCACCCCGGCCGCCTTCGCCTTGGCGTCGAGCGCCTGCAGCCCCTCATCCGTGCACCAGTGGAGGTTGGCGGGGGCAAGCTGGATGCGGGTGAGGTCCTGCCCGCCATTCTCGGCGGTGAGCTGGTCGAACAGCTTGAGGAAATCGTCGAAGGGCATCGCCTGCGCCTTCAGGTGCCGGGCCAGCGTCTCGCCGAGCTCGGCCGGCAGCCGGGCGCAGAAGGCTTCGTCCGCCTCATAGACCAGCCGGTTCTGCTCGCGCACGGCGTAGCAATAGGAGGCGCGCATGCCGAGCGAACGGTAGGCGGCCAGCACCTTGCTGGCGGCGCCGTGGATGGCCTCATAGCCGCCCGGCATCCAGCCATGGATGTGCTGCACCGTCGTAATGCCGGAGGCAACCATCTCGAAGGCGGAGTAGAGCGTGTCGAGCGTCAGGTCGAGCCGGCGGGCCGGCATGCGGCTGGCGAACCACAGTTCCAGCGCATGGTCGGGCGAGCCCAGCTGCAGCGGGGTCATGCCGACATGGTGATGGCTGTTGACGAAGCCCGGCAGCATGGCGTGGTCGGGGTATTTGCGGATTTCGGCGGCGGGCGCCAGCTTCTGCATGTCCTCCAGCGTGCCGGCGGCGGCGATGACGCCGTCGCGGGACAGTACCGCCCCCTCGTCGATCACCTCGGGGGTGAAGCGGTCCCTGATGCCGGTGACGACCCAGCGGGCCTGGACGATCAAATCAGACATGATGCTACCTCAAACTGACGGGGCAGGCGCAGGCGCGCCGCCGTGGCGTTGGTCTCTCGTGCGTGGGCGAGACGTTCAGGATCGATGGCGAGGAGGAGCGGCCGGCGGTCGGCACGCGCGGCGCGGGCGAGCAGCGCGCCGTCGGGACCGAAGGCCAGCGTCTCGCCGTCATGGCGCACCGGCCGGCCGGTGACGGTTTCCGTGCCGTAGCGCGCCGCCGCCAGCGCGTAGACGGCATTGGCGCGGGCGCCCGCCTGGAGTTCGGCGGCGTAGAGCCCTTCGGGATCGGAGGGTGCCGGCCCGCCGACGATCACCGTCACCAGATCCGCCCCGGCCTGCGCGGCCGCCCGCCAGCACTCGGGAAAGCGGCGGTCGTAGCAGATGAGGACCGCCACCCGGACCGGGCCGATCTCGACGCTGCGGACGACCGGATCGCCCGGGGTGAAATGGTCCGGCTCGCCATAGGCCTCGCCGGGGCCGGCGGGCGGCAGGTGGATCTTGTGCGCCAGCACCTCCACCCGCCCGTCCGGCCGGGCCAGCAGCGCGGCGTTGAAAGGCTGCCCGCCGGCCTGCACCAGAGCGAGGCCGAACAGCACGGCGGCGCCGCTTGCCATCGCCGCCGCCCGCAGGCGGCAGACGGTCGGCCCGTCCATGGTTTCCGCCAGCCCCGCCCAGTCGCCGGGCCTCTCGGCCGCGACATAGGGA
>JAEYTJ010000263.1 GCA_023434095.1 Pseudomonadota bacterium
GGCGAGGCCGCGCGCGCCGAGCGCGGCGGCGATCTCGTCCAGCACCGCCGGATCGTCGATGGTGGCGGGCATGTTCCACGGCTCGGCGTCGGCGATCTTCTTCATCGTGCCGCGCAGGATCTTGCCCGAGCGGGTCTTGGGCAGGCGGTTGACGGTGATGGCGAGGCGGAACGCCGCCACCGGCCCGACGCGCTCGCGCACCAGCGCGACGATTTCCTGTTCGATGTCGGCCGGCGAGCGGGCGACGCCGGCCTTCAGCACGACGAAACCGCAGGGCACCTCGCCCTTCAGCTCGTCATGGATGCCGATCACCGCGCATTCCGCGACATCGGCGTGGGCGGCCAGCACTTCCTCCATGCCGCCGGTGGAGAGGCGGTGGCCGGCGACGTTGATGATGTCGTCGGTGCGGCCCATGATGAAGAGTTGGCCATTGGCATCGGTGAAGCCGGCATCCGCCGTCTTGTAATAGCCGGGGTAATCGACGAGGTAGCTCTCGCGGAAGCGCGCATCCTGCCGCCACAGTGTCGGCAGGCAGCCGGGCGGCAGCGGCAGCTTGATGGCGATGGAGCCCATGCGGTCGGGCCCCAGGGGATGGCCGCCCTCGTCGAGAATGTCGACCTGATAGCCCGGCATCGGCACGCCGGTGGAGCCGACGCGGATCGGCAGCGCGCCGAGGCCGACGGGGTTGCCGGCGATCGCCCAGCCGGTCTCGGTCTGCCACCAGTGGTCGACGACCGGCACGCCGAGCCGGGCTTTCGCCCATTCCACCGTGTCGGGGTCGGCCCGCTCGCCGGCCAGGAACAGCGTGCGCAGGCTGGAGCGATCATAGTCGCCCATCAGCCGGCCTTCCGGGTCTTCCTTCTTGATCGCGCGCAGGGCGGTGGGCGCCGTGAACAGCACCGCCACCCTGTACTGCTCGATCACCCGCCAGAAGGCGCCGGCATCCGGCGTGCCGACCGGCTTGCCCTCATAGAGCACGGTGGTGCAGCCGGCGAGCAGAGGCGCGTAGATGATGTAGGAATGGCCGACCACCCAGCCGATATCGGAGGCCGACCAGTAGACCTCGCCCGGGCGCACATCATACAGCCCTTCCATGGACCAGCGCAGCGCCACCATGTAGCCGCCGCTGTCGCGCACCACGCCCTTGGGCTTTCCGGTCGTGCCCGAGGTGTAGAGGATGTAGAGCGGGTCGGTCGCCGCCACCGGCACGCATCCCGCCCGGGTGCCGGCGGCGCGCGCCTGCTCCCGCCGCGCGGCCCAGTCATGGTCGCGTCCGGCAACCAGCTTCGCCTCCACCTGCGGGCGCTGGAAGATGAGACAGGCCTCGGGCCGGTGCTTGGCCATGGTCAGGGCGAGGTCGAGCAGCGGCTTGTACTGGACGAGGCGCGAGGGCTCGATACCGCAGGAGGCGGAGAGCACGACCTTGGGCTGGGCGTCCTCGATCCGGCTGGCCAGTTCGGCGGCGGCGAAACCGCCGAACACCACGGAATGCACCGCCCCGATGCGGGCGCAGGCGAGCATGGCGAACACCGCCTCGGGAATCATCGGCATATAGATGACGACGCGGTCGCCCTTGCCGACGCCCATCTCGCGAAGGACGCCGGCGAGCAGGCTCACCTCCTCCTTCAGCTCGTCATAGGTGACGGCGCGCTGCGCGCCGGCTACCGGGCTGTCATAGAAGATCGCCGGCTGGGCGCCGCGTCCGCCCTCCGCGTGCCGGTCCACCGCATTGTGGCAGACATTGGTGGTCCAGCCGGGAAACCAGCGGCCATAGATGCCGAGCGAGGGGTCGAAGACGCGCTCGCCCTCGCCCGTCCAGTCGATGGCACGCGCCGCGTCTCGCCAGAAGCCCTCGGGGTCCGCGACGGAACGAGCATGGATGGAGGGGTAGCGGCTGGCGGAACCGGGCATGGCGGGCGTCTCCCAAAGGAATATTCCTGTCGAGCAGGTTTTTGTTGCCCTGAGATTTCGCCTTTCGCGTCCGCCTGGCAAGACGCTGAAATGCTTACGCCCTTCGTCGGGTCCATTCCGGCCGACGTTCCGATCGCAAAAAGCGAACCGCCGGCAAGACTGCCGGCGGCCACACGTCGGTTTCAAGGGAGGAGGGCCGGGACGAAATCCCGGCGCCGATGCGGCCCGCGTTTCGCGACCAGAGGCCGGGGCGAACCACCCTCAGGCCGGCGGCCGGAGAGCGCCTGGTCCGATGCTCTCGCGTCTTGTGCGGGCAGGGGGAGGGCTAGTGTACCGTGCCGCCTCTGCAGCGGGCGATTTCGTCTTTGAGGAGCAGCTTGCGCCGTTTCAGATCGGCGATGCGGGTCGCGTCGGTCGCGGGGCGTGTGATCTCTTCCCGCAATTGCTTTTCAAGTGCCTGATGGCGACGTTCCAACTCGGCAACATGCGACTGCATGGTCATGGACAGTATCTCCTGTCTTCCGGAGCGAACGTCATCAGTCTGTCACGAGAGGTCCGGGCTGTCGACGAAAGGATGTGCTGCACCGCAGCGAACCGGCGGGGCGGCCCGGCTGTTGCGGCCGGCGGCGCGGGCGGTGATACTCGTGCCCGACCTCGGCCGTGCCGGGGATGAGTCGGGTTCGGGTCGGGCGTTTGACACAAATGACGGCGGAAGAGGAACGCGAGCTCCTGGCTGTTCTGGAGCGCTTGCGGCAGGAACACCGCGATCTGGATGTCGCGATCCAGGCGCTGCAGGACATGCCGGGAAGCGACCAGCTCCAGTTGGCGCGGTTCAAGAAGCGCAAGCTGCAGCTGCGCGACCGCATCGGCTTTATCGAGGACCAGATCTGCCCGGACATCATCGCCTGACGGGCGGGACAGGGCGTCGGGATTCGGGAATTCCCGGCACGGGGGCGCGCCCCGGCCGGGATCCATCTGGCAAGGCTCAGAACTGCGTGAGCAGCACGTCGGCGTTGGTCTTGTCCGCCTTGCTCGGCACGTCCTCGACATTGAGGATCAGCACTTCGCCATCGTCGACCAGCATGGAATAGCGCTTGGAGCGCACGCCGAGGCCGGCCGCCGCCGCGTCGAAGTCGAGCCCGACCGCCTTGGCGAATTCGGCATTACCGTCCGACAGGAACACGATCTTGCCGCCGGCGTTGGAGGCCTTCTCCCACGCCGCCATGACGAAGGGGTCGTTCACGGCGGTGACCGCGATGGTGCTGACGCCCTTGGCGAGAATCTCTTCCGCGCGGGCGATGAAGCTCGGCAGGTGGTTCTTGTGGCAGGTGGGCGTGAAGGCGCCGGGAACGGCGAACAGAACGACCTTCTTGTTCTTGAAGATCTCGTCGGTGGATTTCGGCACCGGGCCGTCCTCGGTCGCCACTCGGAAGGTAACGCTGGGGAGCTGGTCGCCGACCTTGATCGTCATGGGGATGTCCTTTCATACGGCGGGAAGGGGAGGGAACGGACCCGCCGAAGAGCCGCGGCGAACGGCCCGCCGCGAGGGGCAGGTCCGGTCGCCGGTACCATACCGATTTCGTGCGTCGCGGGAAGCCGCTTCAGCGGTTGGAAAGCGGCGCTTCCACCTGGATCGCCCGGTCGCCGTCGACGAGCGTGAAGCGCAATGTCGCGGCGGCGACATCCGCTCCCTTGGGCACGCCGTCGACCGGCAGCACGAAGACGGTGCGCCCGTCCGGCCCGGTCTCGCGCGCCGGCAGCGGCAGCGCCCAGTCCTCGTCCGGCCCCTCGACGAAAAGATCGGCGGTTCCCGCCGTGCCGACATCGGCCACGACGCGGATGGCGGGCGTGCCGCCCGCGCGGTCGAGCGCGGCGGTGGCG
>JAEYTJ010000272.1 GCA_023434095.1 Pseudomonadota bacterium
ACGTCGGGCTGGGCCGAGAGCGCGCGGCGGGCATGGGCGACGATCAGCGCCTTGGGCGCCGCGCCGAGCGGCGGCTTGCGCGGGGGCACCCGCAGCACGGGCGTCTGGGAGGGGCGCGCCGGGGTGACGATGGCCGTGGCCATGGCCGGTGCTTCCGGCTGCGCTGCAACCGGCTGGCGCATCAGATAGTCCGGGGTGCGCGTGAAGCGCGTATTGGGCGGCATGGTGAAGGGCTGCAGCCAGCTCGGCACCATTTCGTGCTGCGGCGCCACGACGGGTGGCCGGGGCGCGGGGGGCGCCGCCTTCGGCGCCTTGGGCGGCGGCGGTGCGTGCGTCACCTGCGGATTGGCACGGGAGAACACGTGAGTCTGGGCGCTCGCCTTCGACTCGGAAGCCTTGTCCGCATTCGGATCGGAGGGACGCGCCGGATTACGCATGGGACGCTGAAACCTTTGCCGCTACTGTCGTTGAGCTTGCCGCACCGGGCGCGCGGAGCGCTGGCGAGGCCGTGCCATATGGTTAGGCGAACAGCGTTAACGAACGGTATGAGGCGGCGGATTTCCCCGGCGTCGGAATGCGGCTCCCCCGCCGGCATGCCGCCGGGGGAGCGGGGTCTCAGGTCGGCAGGCCGAGCGTGGCGCGGATTTCCGCCGGCATCAGGTCGTGCGTCTCCGGGTGCTTCATCATGTAGCGGCCGAACACCGAACAGCGCGGCACCACGGCGAGCCCGCGCTGGCGGGCGCTGGCGAGGCCGGCCTCGACCAGCTTGGTGGCGAGCCCGCGCCCGCCGAGTTCCGGCGGCACTTCGGTGTGGGTGAAGATGATGTGGTCATGCGCCAGAATGTACTGCGCAATGGCGGTCTGGCCGTCCTGCTCGATCTCGAAGCGGTCGGCGGCGCGGTTGTCCCGCACCGGAACTTCGCCGTTCATGCTCATGATGGTCTCCTTGGGGGCACCCGGTTCGGGTTCGTGAGGTCGGTGCCGTGATTGGGCGGGCGCCGTGGGATATTGTCGACCAAAACGGGCGCAGCGTCGCCCCCGTTCTGGCGTGCGGGATGAAATTATCGGCTGCGTCGGATATAGCGCAGGCCCGCCCGCAGGGAAGAGAGTGCCCATGATCCCGCCGACCCGCCGTCCCCCCTCGCCGGAAGCGCTCCTGCGCCTGGAGAGCCGCCGCTCGGTCGCCGCCGCCGGCCTCCAGGCGCCGGGGCCGGATGAAGGCCAGACGCAGCGCCTGCTCGCCATCGCCGCCCGCGTGCCCGACCATGGCATGCTGGTGCCCTGGCGTTTCATCGTCATCGAAGGCGCGGCGCGCGCGGAGATCGGGACGCGGCTGGCGCAGGCCTATCGCGCGAACAACGCGCATATGCCGGAGGAGAAACGGGAAAAGTTCGCCGCCATCATGGGGAGGCTGTTTCCCGCCCCGCTGGCGGTGGTGGTGGTGAGCCGCCCGGTGGAGGGCAGCGCCATTCCCGCCTTCGAGCAGGAACTCTCGGCCGGCGCGGTGTGCATGAACCTGCTGACCGGCGCGGCGGCGATGGGTTTCGACGGCATCTGGGTGACCGGCTGGGCGGCGACGCACAAGGCGGCGCTTGCCGTTCTCGGCGTCGGCGAGAGGGAGCGGGTGGCCGGCATCCTCCACATCGGCACCGCTTCGGAGGCCCCGGCCGACCGCCCGCGTCCGGACGTCGCCGCCCTCACCACGCGATGGTCGGCGCGGGACTGACAAAGCAAAGGCCGCCCCGGCACACCGGGACGGCCTTTTTCTTCGGGCGTTTTGGCGCTTTTTGGCGCTTCCTCGAACGGGTGGATCAGGCGGCGGCCTGACCCTGTGCCTGCGCGCGCTTGGCCTCGCGGCGGCGGCGGGTGAGCACGAATTCGGTGTAGCCATTCGGCTGCGCGCGGCCCTCGAAGACAAGATCGCGGGCGGCGCGGAAGGCGAAGCCGTCATAGGACGGGGCCATCGGCACATAGGAGGGGTCGCCGGCGTTCTGGCCGTCGACCACCTTGGCCATGCGGCGCAGCGTCTCCTCCACCTGCGCCGGCGTCACCACGCCGTGCATCAGCCAGTTGGCGACGTGCTGGGAGGAGATGCGCAGCGTGGCGCGGTCTTCCATCAGCCCGACATCGTGAATGTCCGGCACCTTGGAGCAGCCGACCCCCTGGTCGACCCAGCGCACGACATAGCCGAGAATGCCCTGGATGTTGTTGTCCAGTTCCTCCTGCACGGCGGCCGGCTCCCAATTGCCGCGGTCGACGACGGGGATGGTGAGCAGGTCGCGGCGGGAGGCGCGCTTGCGGTGGCGCAGCTCCGCCTGCCGCTTGAACACATCCACCTTGTGGTAGTGCAGCGCGTGCAGCGTGGCGGCGGTGGGCGAGGGCACCCAGGCGGTGTTGGCGCCGGCGAGTGGATGGGCCACCTTCTGCGCGATCATGTCGGCCATGCGGTCGGGCATCGCCCACATGCCCTTGCCGATCTGGCCGTGGCCGTCGAGACGGGCCTCCAGGCCGGCATCGACATTGTTGTCCTCATAGGCCTTGATCCAGGCCTGCGCCTTCATCTCGTTCTTGCGCACCATCGGCCCCGCCTCCATCGAGGTGTGGATCTCGTCGCCGGTGCGGTCGAGGAAGCCGGTATTGATGAACACCACGCGCTCGCGGGCGGCGCGGATGGAAGCGGAGAGGTTGGCGCTGGTGCGGCGCTCCTCGTCCATGATGCCGATCTTCAGCGTGTTGAGGTCGAGCCCCAGCGCCTGCTCGACGCGGGCGAACAGGTCCACCGCGAAGGCGACTTCCTCCGGGCCGTGCATCTTCGGCTTGACGATGTAGACCGAGCCGGCGCGGCTGTTGCGCAGCTCGCTCTCGCCCTTGAGGTCGTGCAGCGCGATCAGCGAGGTGACGGCGGCATCGAGAATGGCCTCGGGAATCTCCCGGCCCTGCGCGTCGAGCACGGCGTCGGTCAGCATGTGCTGGCCGACATTGCGCACCAGCATCAGGCTGCGGCCATGCAGGGTCAGTTCGCCGCCGCGCGCCGAGGTGTAGCGGCGGTCGGCGGCGAGGCTGCGCTCCACCGTCTCGCGGCCCTTGGCGAAGCTGGCGCTGAGCGTGCCCTTCATCAGGCCGAGCCAGTTGCGATAGACCAGCACCTTGTCCTGCGCGTCCACCGCCGCGACGCTGTCCTCGCAGTCGACGATGGTGGTGACCGCCGCCTCGATGACGATGTCGGCGATGCCGGCGGCGTCGGTGGCGCCGATGCGGTGGCTGCGGTCGATGACGATGTCGATATGCAGGCCGTTATTGACCAGCAGCACCGAAGAGGGCGCCTCGGCCTCGCCGGCGAAGCCCGCGAACTGTGCGGCGTCCTTCAGTCCGGTGCGGGTGCCGGAGGCGAGCTCGACGTCCAGCGCGCCCTCGGTGATGCGGTAAGCCACGGCATCGGCATGGCTGCCGGCGGCCAGCGGCACGCTCTCGTCCAGGAAGGCGCGGGCGCTCTCGATCACCCGCCGGGCGCGGACTGCGTTGAAGCCGTTGGAACGGGTGGCGCCGCCATCCTCCGGCAGGACGTCGGTGCCGTAGAGCGCATCGTAGAGGCTGCCCCAGCGGGCATTGGCGGCGTTCAGCGCGTAGCGGGCATTGGTGACCGGAACCACCAGCTGCGGGCCGGGAATGCGGGCCAGTTCCTCGTCCACCCTGGCGGTGACGACCTCGAAGGCTTCCGGCTCCGGCAGCAGATAGCCGATCTCCGCCAGGAACACCTCATAGGCGACGGGGTCGATCGGCTTGTTGCGATGGGCGCGGTGCCAAGCGTCGATCTGCGCCTGCAACTCGTCGCGGCGCGCGAGCAGTTCCGCGTTGCGCGGGGCGAAGTCGCGCACGATGCCGGCGAAGCTCTCCCAGAAGGCGGCCTTGTTCACCCCGGTGCCGGGGATGGCTTCATTCTCGATGAAGTCGACAAGGGCGGAATCGACCTTCAGGCCGGCGACGTCGGTATGGTTCATGACGGATCCCTTCACGCGAGCGGATGGCCGGTTGCCGCGAGCGACCGGCACAGCTGTGCATTCACATAAACAAAAGTGCGGGTGCGGCGCAACATCGCACATAGTCGGACATGGCCGCGGTTCAAGGGACAATCCTTGCCGGACAACGCCTCTCGCTGCGTTTGCGTTGCAGCGAACATACCAAATCACCCACGGTTGATAAGGTTGCTCTGGACGACGAAAGGGTCACCGCGGGGATGACAAAGGGGTCACCCCGGGGTATCCGGCACGTGCCGGACCCGGTGGGCGGTTTTCCCCGAACCGCCACCGGGCGCGCGGCATGCGCCGCCCCGAGGTGACAAGCTGAACACGGTTTAGAACTGCGCGGTCTCGGTCGAGTCCTGCATCGCCGTGGTGGCGCTCATGCCTTCGCTGAGCACGGTGGCGATGGCGTCGAAATAGCTGGTGCCGACTTCGCGCTGGTGGCGCGTGGCGGTGAAGCCCTGCGCCTCGGCGGCGAATTCGCGCTGCTGCAGCTCGGAATAGGCGGCCATGCCGTCCTCCCGGTAGCGCCGCGCCAGCTCGAAAGTGGTGAAGCACTGGTTGTGGAAGCCGGCCAGGGTGATGAACTGGTATCGGTAGCCCATGGCTCCCAGTTCGGCCTGGAAGGTCTTCATCTGCGCCTTGTCCATAT
Organism: Pseudomonadota bacterium; assembly: GCA_023434095.1. Taxonomy (GTDB): domain Bacteria; phylum Pseudomonadota; class Alphaproteobacteria; order Rhizobiales; family Xanthobacteraceae; genus Ancylobacter. The sequence goes on from JAEYTJ010000272.1 coordinate 4,672, forward strand.
GCTTGGCCCAGTTGAAGGACGGCGAGCAGTTATAGGCGAGCATCTTGCCCGGATGCACCCGGTGCACGCCTTCGGCGAAGCGGCGGGCGTCGTCGAGGCTGGGGGTCGAGGTCTCGCACCACAACAGGTCGGCATAGGGCGCATAGGCGATGGCGCGGGCGATGCCGGCCTCGAAGCCGCCATTGTAGCGGTAGAAGCCTTCCTGCGTGCGCTCGCCGGTGATGAAGGGCCGGTCCAGCTCGTCGACGTCCGAGGTGATGAGCCGGGCCGATTCCGCATCGGTGCGCGCCATGATGACGGTGGGCACGCCGAGCACGTCGGCGGCGAGGCGGGCGGCGTTCAGCGTGCGCACGAACTGGCGGGTGGGCACCAGAACCTTGCCGCCGAGATGGCCGCACTTCTTCTCCGAGGCCAGCTGGTCCTCGAAATGCACCGCCGCCGCGCCGGCCTCGATCAGCGCCTTGGTGAGTTCATAGGCGTTGAGCTGGCCGCCGAAGCCGGCCTCGGCATCGGCGATGATCGGCACGAAATAGTCGTGCTGCGGGCTCTTGGCGCCGTCCGCCCGCTCCATGGTCTGGATCTGGTCGGCGCGCATCAGCGCCTTGTTGATGCGCCGGACCACGGCGGGAACGCTGTCGACGGGATAAAGGCTCTGGTCGGGATACATGTCGCCGGCCGAATTGCCGTCCGCCGCCACCTGCCAGCCGGAGAGATAGATCGCCTCCAGCCCGGCCTTCACCTGCTGCACCGCCTGGATGCCGGTATAGGTGCCCATGGTGGGCACGAAATCCTGCGTCTGCAGCAGTTCCCACAGCCGGCGGGCGCCGTTGGCGGCCAGCGTGTGCTCGATGCGCAGCGAGCCGGAAAGGCGCGCGACCTCAGCGGGCGCGTAGCTGCGATGAATGTTGCGCCAGCGCTCCGGCGCCCAGGTCGGGGCGGGGAAGCTGTCGGGGGCGTGGGGGCGTGTCTGGTCCAGCATGGTCGTTTCCTGCAGCGAGATCGGGAAAGGAGAGGGGCGCGGGGGCCGAGGAGGGGACGGCTCCCGCGCCGGCCGGGCCGCTTCGTGCGTCCTCGAAGCGGGCGGGCCTGAGGTCGAGCGGCCTGAAGCGGGGTCGTGCGGCCATGCTCTAGCGCGCGCGCCGCGTGTAGGTGGCCGCCACCAGCCGGCCGCCGAGCAGGGCGCCGACAAGGGCGCTCATGTCGTCCTGGCCGGGCGCCATGGCGATGCGGTGGCGTCCGATGCGGTGGACGATGGTGAAGTCCTTCGCCGCCAGCCCCTGGTCGCGGAAAACCTGGCTGATCTCCTCGGCGTCGCCGCCGATGATGGTGACGAATTCCTCTTCGCCTGCGGTGGTGTGGGTGTGGGTGGCCGGGCTCATGTCAATTCCTCCCTGCGGTGTCGATGTAAAGATTTAACACTCGACTTCGAAAGGCAAGAAAGATAATGATTTGAGCGTGTTAAGCTGATAAGGCCTGTAAAGTTCACAGGCCTGTTTTGTAAAGCCAGCAAAGGGCCGGGCCATGCTCGCCACCACCGAACCGCGCATTGGCAGCCGGGTGCAGAGGCTGCGCCGCGCCAAGCGCATCTCGCAGGCGGACCTTGCCGCCGCGCTCGGCATTTCCGCGAGCTATCTCAACCTCATCGAGCACAATCGCCGCCGCATCACCGTGCCGCTGCTGATGAAGCTCGCCGGCTATTTCGGTATCGAACCGGGCGAGCTGGTCGAGAACGACGAAACCCGCCTCGTCGGCGACATGATGGAGCTCTTCAGCGACGAATTGTTCGCCGAGAACGCGCTGACCAACCAGGACATACGCGACCTCGCCTCCTCAAATCCGGCCATCGGGCGGGCGGTGGTGCGGCTCTACGACCAGTTCAAGACGCTGCGCGAGGCGCATCGCACCGGGGCGACGGGCGCCATCGAGGGCGAGGGCGGCTATCACTCCGCCACCGATGCGGTATCCGACTTCATCCAGGAAAACGCCAATTACTTCCCGACGCTGGAAGCCGAGGCGGAGCGCATCCGCCGCGACATCGACTTCGCCTCGGATTCCTTCGAGCACGGGCTGAAGACCTATCTCGCCAATGTCTTCGGGCTCAACTGGCGCTCGGCCTCGCTGCCGGCCGGCATCGCCCGGCGCTACGATGCGGGAGCGCATGAGCTGATCACCGCCGAGGTGCTGCCGCCGGAATCGGCGCTGTTCGTCGTCGCCCATCAGCTCGGGCTGCTTGCGGCGTCTCGGCAGATCGACGAGCTGATCGCCGCCGCCAACCTGCCGGACGACGCGCCCGTCGTCACCCGCAACGCGCTGGCGAGCTATTTCGCCTCGGCGCTGGTCATGCCCTATGAGCCGTTCTTCGCCGCCTGCCAGGAAACGCGCTACGATATCGAGCGCATCCAGCGCCGCTTCCGCACCAGCTTCGAGCAGGTCTGCCACCGCATGACCACGCTGCAGCGTCCGGGGCGCAGCGGCATCCCGCTGCATCTCGTGCGCACCGACATCGCCGGCAACATCTCCAAGCGCTTCTCGCTGTCGGGCATCCATATTTCCCGCCATTCCGGCGCCTGCCCGCGCTGGAATGTCTATGCCGCCTTCTTCCACCCCGAGCGGATCAATGTGCAGCTCAGCCAGATGCCGGAGGGCCAGCGCTATTTCTGCATCGCCAAGTCGATCACCAAGGGCGGGCACCGGCACAACGCGCCGCGCCGCCACCTCTCCATCGGGCTCGGCTGCCATATCGGCCACGCGCACCAGATGGTCTATTCTGACGGGATGAACCTCTCCGACCCGTCGCAGACCGTGCCGATCGGCGTCGGCTGCCGCATCTGTCCGCGGCTCGACTGCGAGCAGCGCGCCCAGCCGCCCACCGACCACCGCTTCACGCTTAACGAGATCGACATGTCCGAGAGCTTCTATGCCCCGGCGCGGCGGGGGCTTTAGTCGACCTTCTCGCCGGTGACCTCGCTGAGCCGTCGGCCCATCTCGTCGCTGTAGCGCTTGACCGCATGTGCTTCGCTCAGCACGCCGGCCACCGTGCCGTCGGGAAGGATGACGGCGAGCGCGTCCGCCTCCGTCCGCTCGAACAGGTCCAGCGCCTCGCGCAACGTGGCGGTCGGGCGGAGCGCGGTGTCGGGGAGGCGCAGCAGCGGACGCAGGCTCGCGGGCGCCTCGCCCTCCGGAATCTCGAACAGGGCGGCCGGGGGGATCATGCCGGCATAGCGGCCCTTCTCGGTGGCGACGAGATAGGCGGTGGCGCCCGGCGGGTAGCGGCGGCGGGCGTCCACGGGGGGCGTGTCGACGTCGATGAGCGGCACCTCGCGGCGCATCAGCGTGGCGACGGTCAGCTCGCGCAGCCAGCCGACATCGTGCGCGCCGCGAATGTTCTCGCCGCGCAGATGGAAGCGCCAGGTGGCGAAGGAGAAGCCGAACAGCCGCCGCGTCGCCAGCGAGGCGGTGCCCGCTGCCGCCAGCACGGCCAGCGTCAGCTGCAGATCGCCGGTCATCTCCAGCGCCAGCAGCGTCATGGTCATCGGGCCGCCGACCACGGCGACGGCGAGCGCGCTCATGCCGATCAGCGCATAGAACCCCTGTCCCGGCACCAGATCGGGCAGAACGAGGCTCATGCCGCCGGCGAAGACCCGCCCGGCCATGACGCCCATCAGCAGCGAGGCGAAGAACAGGCCGCCGCGAAAGCCGGCGCCGATGGAAACGGAGGAGGCCGTGACCTTCGCCGCCAGCAGCAGCGCCGCCAAAGCGAGCCCGGTATCGGCGGCGAGGAAGTGATAGACCGCGCCATGCCCGGCGGAGAGCACCGCCGGGTTCCACAGAGCGAGGGCGCCGACGATCAGCCCGCCCACTGCCGGGCGCAGCCATGTCGGCAGGGCGGAGCGCCGGAAGCCGGCTTCCACCAGCGTCGCTCCGCGCATGACCGCGATGCCGACCAGCGCACAGAAGAACCCCAGCAGCAGTACCCAGGGCAGGTCGGAAAGTTCCGGCGCGCTGAGGGCCGGCAGCGGCGGGTGCTGAGGCGGGGCCAGCCATTGCTGGGTGAGGGAGGCCGCGAAGGTCGCGGTCATCATCGGCACGAAGGCGGGGATGGCATAGGTGCCGAGCACCAGCTCGAAGCCGTAGAACGCGCCCATCAGCGGCGCGTCGAACGCCGCGCCGATGGCCGCGCCGGCGCCGCAGCCGACCAGAAGGCGCAGATCCGCCCGCCGCACATGAAACACCCGGCCGAACCAAGAGGCGAGGCCGGCCGCCGCCTGGGTGTAGCCGGCCTCCAGCCCCACTGAGGCGCCGACCCCGCTGGAGAACAACGTCTGCAACGCGACGACGAGGCTGTCGCCCAGCGACATGCGCCCGCCCTGCAGCGCGTTGGCCTCGATCGGGTCCACCGGCGGGCTGGCGCGCGTGCGCAGGAAGGCCCGCACGCACAGGCCGAAGGCGAGGCCGCCGAGCGTGGGGACGAGCAGCAGCATCGCCGGCGCGATCCCGGCCGTGGTCGAGAGATGGACGGCGGAGGGGATGCGGAAGAGGAGTTCGTGCAGGCCCTGCAAGGCCATGTTCATGGCGATGACGACCAGCCCGGCCGCCACGCCGACCAGCGCGGCGAGGGCGACGATGCCGAGCTCGCTCGCCCGCACCAGCCGGCGCAGGCCACGGGGCATTCCTTCCTCGCTGGGGGTGCTGTCGGAGGTCACATGCCGCTCGCCAAAGTCCCGTCATGCCTGACTAGGCAAGGACGCGACCCCGCGCAACCGGCTGACGCAAGGTCGCATAGCCGCGATGTGATGCGCCAAGGGATGACCGCGCGGCCGTGCGGGATAAAGTCACCCCGAAGCCACAGGGATTCGGCGCCGCCTGCGGGCCGGCCGCCGCGCAGGGAGATTTTCCGATGTCCGACGAGACCACGTACACGCCGCCCAAGGTCTGGGTGTGGAACAAGGCCAATGGCGGCGCCTTCGCCAATATCAACCGCCCCACCGCCGGGGCGACGCACGAAAAGGCGCTGCCGGTCGGCAAGCACCCGTTCCAGCTCTATTCGCTCGCCACGCCGAACGGCCAGAAGGTGACGATCCTGTTCGAGGAGCTCCTCGCCGCCGGGCACACCGGCGCGGAATACGACGCCTGGCTGATCAAGATCGGCGACGGCGACCAGTTCGGCTCCGGCTTTGTCGGGGTCAATCCGAACTCGAAGATTCCGGCACTGATGGACCGCTCGGGCGACACCCCGATCCGGGTGTTCGAATCCGGCGCCATCCTGCTCCATCTCGCGGAGAAGTTCGGCGCCTTCCTCCCGACCGATCCGGCGAAGCGCGCCGAATGCCTGTCCTGGCTGTTCTGGCAGATGGGCAGCGCGCCGTTTCTCGGCGGCGGCTTCGGGCACTTCTACGCCTATGCGCCGGTGAAGATCGAATATGCCATCGACCGCTTCGCCATGGAGGCCAAGCGCCAGCTCGACGTGCTCGACCGGCGTCTCGCCGAGACCCGCTATCTCGCCGGCGAGGACTACACCATCGCCGACATGGCGGTGCTGCCCTGGTACGGCGCGCTGGTGAAGGGCTGGACCTATGGCGATGCCGGCACCTTCCTCTCCGGGCACGAATACACCCACGTCGTGCGCTGGGCGGATGAGCTGTTCGCCCGGCCGGCGGTGAAGCGCGGGCGCATGGTCAACCGCATGACCGGCGAACCGCATGAGCAGCTGCGCGAGCGCCACGATGCGAGCGATTTCGACACGCGGACGCAGGACAAGCTGGAAGCGGCCGGCTGAGGCCGCTGCATGAAAAAGGGCGCCCCGGGGCAGGGGCGCCCTTCCTCGCGACGGGGCGGCGTCAGGCGCAGAGGCGCGTGAGCTCGCGGATGTCGCGAAGCTGCTCCAGCCGGCGCACCGTCTCGATGATCTGTTCGGTCTTGGCCGCGTCCCAGCGCGCGAATTCGGCGCAGCCGCGGAATTTGTCGGCGGCCTCGTCATAGGTCATCGGGTTGGCCGGGCTGCCCTTGCCGAAGTCGGAGCGGCCGGAGATGGTGCGCCCGTCCTTCATGTGGATGTCGATGATGGTGGTCATCTTGTCGTAGCCGGCGGCTTCCGCCTCCGGATGGACATGGAAGTTCACCCGTTCGATCATCGCCTTGACGTCGTCCCGCTCCACCGTCTCGTCGGTGAACTCGGGTAGGCTGCCGCGCCCGTCGAGCAGCAGGATCGCCATGCAGAATTCCATCGAGAACTTGGCCTGAAGCTCGTTCTTCGGGCGGTGATGGATCAGCGCGTTCGGCATGTTCTGGTTGGTGCCGACATCCACGCGCTCCACATCCTCGGCCTTGATGCCGTGTTCGCGGATGAGCTCCAGCATCTTGGTCATGCCGGGATGGGTGAGCGAGCCCGACGGATGCGGCTTGATGGAGACGCCGGGAGAGGCGAAGGTCCAGGGATGGCCGAGCTTGCCGACGATGGCCTCGGCGTCGAAGCCGCCGCCCGCCGCCTGGAAGAAGCCGCGCGGCGCTTCCAGGATCTTGTCGGTGGTGGTCCAGCCCAGCGCGGCGAAATCCGCCGCCACCACGCCGCTCTCCGAGGAGCGGCCGGCATGGAACGGCTTCATCATGGTGCCGAAATTCTCCCGAAGCCCGGCCGACTGGCTGCCGGCGCAGCCGAAGGCGCGCACCATCTGCTCGACGTTCAGCCCCTTGAGCTTGCCGGCGGCGGCGGCGGCGGCATAGGTGCCGCAGGTGGCAGTGGCGTGGAAGCCGTGCTGGTAGTGGCGCGGGTTGATCGCCTCGGCGATCTTGCACTCCACCTCGACGCCGAGGTGATAGGCCAGCATCATCTCGGTGCCGGAGGTGCCGGCGGCTTCCGCCACGGCGAGCGCGGCCGGCAGGGCCGGCGCGGTCGGGTGGGTGAGCAGGCCGTAGACGCGGTCCTTGGCGACGGCGAGCTGGGTGTCGTCATAGTCATCGGCGTGGATGCCGACGCCATTGGCGAAGGCGGCGAAGCGCGTCGGCACCTTGAGCGAGGTGCCGATGACGGTGGCCGGGCCTTCCTGGATGCCGAGGCCCTTGAGATAGGCCTGGATATGCTCGCCGCTCTTGGCGACCGAGCCGGACAAAGCGAGGCCGATGCCGTCGAGGATCGACTTCTTGCCGAGCTCGACCACTTCGGCCGGCAGGTCGGCATAGGAGGTGCCGACGACGAATTCCGCCACGTCCTGGGTGAGCCCTTCAACGATGGGCTGGGCCTGGGCGGGGTTGGTCTGGTGCAGCGTCATGGGACGTTTCCTCGTGTTGTCTTGCGTCAGGCCGCCGGGGCGCGGGCGGCGACGGAGGGCAGGGCGCCGATGATGGCGTCGGTGAGTTGGCGTGTGCCGGCCGTGCCGCCGAGGTCGCGGGTGAGGCTGTCGCGGCGGGCGAGCACGTCCTCGATAGCCTTCTCGATGGCGGTGGCGGTGGCTTCCTCGCCGAGATGGCGCAGCATCATCGCCCCGGACCAGATCTGGCCGATGGGATTGGCCACGCCCTTGCCGGCGATGTCGGGAGCCGAGCCGTGCACCGGCTCGAACATCGAGGGGTAGTCCTTCTCCGGGTTGATGTTGCCGCCGGGGGCGATACCGATGGAGCCGACCACCGCCGGGCCGAGATCGGACAGGATGTCGCCGAACAGGTTGGAGGCGACCACCACGTCGAACCAGTCGGGATTGCGCACGAAATGCGCGGTCAGGATGTCGATATGGTACTGGTCGGTGGTGAAGCCGGGATATTCCTTCGAGATCGCGGCGAAGCGCTCGTCCCAGTACGGCATGGTGTGGCTGATGCCGTTCGACTTGGTGGCCGAGGTGACGTGCTGCTTGCGGCCCTTGGCGAGTTCGAAGGCGTAACGCATCACCCGGTCGCATCCGCGGCGGGTGAAGATGGACTGCTGCATCACCAGCTCGTCCTCCAGCCCCTCATAGAGCCGGCCGCCGATGGAGGAATACTCGCCCTCATTGTTTTCGCGCACGACGTAGAAGTCGATCGAACCGGCCTCGCGTCCCTTGAGCGGGCTGTCCACGCCGGCGAGCAGCTTCACCGGGCGCAGGTTCACATATTGATGGAAGCTGCGGCGGATCGGGATCAGCAGGCCCCACAGCGAGACATGGTCCGGCACGCCCGGGAAGCCGACGGCGCCGAGGAAGATGGCGTCCTTGTCGCGGATCTGGGCGAGGCCATCGGCCGGCATCATCGCGCCGGTCTTGGCGAAGCGCTCGCAGCTCCAGTCGTAATGCGTCCAGTCGAAGGAGAAGCCGCCGATGCGGCTCGCCGCCTCGAGAACGCGCTGCGCTTCGGGCACCACCTCATTGCCGATCCCGTCGCCGGGGATGACCGCTATGGAATATGTCGTCATGGGAACTCCTGGGAGATCGGGCCGGGATATCGGGCGGCGGCACAGCAGGGCGCGCGGCAGGACAGTGTTCAACGCCTCGCCAACTGTCAACAATTTTTACGAGTCGGCTCGTTTGGCCCGCGCCCTCAACGGGCGCCGGAAGTGAGCTTCGGTGATGGTAAATCCGCCAAATGAAACGATTTCACCGGAATGTCGGCCGGTACGACGGCATTACCTTGAGGCAGGCAGGTTTGTGCCATCTGGCCGCCAAGCGGGCATGTTCGTTCCATCATTGTTGACAATTGGCGATTTTCGGAGCGGAATGGCGCCATGCTTCGCCCGGCCGCTCATCCCCCCCGTACGCCCCGCACCGCCTCCTTCGTCCCGCTGATCCAGCGCGAGATCGAGCGGATGATCGGCACCGGCGAACTCACCGGCGGCACGCGCATCAATGAGAGCACGCTGGCGCTGCGGCTCGGCATCAGCCGGGGTCCGGTGCGCGAGGCGTGCCGGGCGCTGGAGCAGATCGGGCTGCTGCGCAGCGAGCTCAATCGCGGCTTCTTCGTGCGCGAGGTCTCCACCAAGGAGGCGCTCGACCTCTACGATATCCGCGCCGGGTTGTTCGGCACCGCCGGGCGGCTCGCCGCCGCCATCATCACCACAGTCCAGCTGCGCGAGATGGAAGACCTGATCGCGCGGATGGACGCGGCGATCGCGGCGCCCGACATCGCCACCTTCTACACGCTGAACAACGAATTCCACCGGCAGGTCGTTCTCTCCTCCGACAATGACAAGCTGATCGAACTTTACCCGCTGCTGGAGGCGGAGCTTCACCTCTTCCGCCGGCGCGGGCTGGTGCTGCCCGGCTCGATGCGCACCTCGAACGACGAGCACAAGGCGATTCTCGACGCGCTGCGCCAGAGCGATGGCACCGGCGCGGCGCGCCTGCTGGAGCGGCATATCCTCGCCGGCAAGGCGCGCTTTCTGCGCACGCTGGAGGACGACAGCGCCACAGAGGCCCGGCCCGGCCCGCTCGACCCCCGACAGTCACGCCCCAAGGACAGGTAGTTCCATGACCGCGCATCCGCTCCCCATTCTCGCCCTCACCCCCGGCGACTGCACCGGCATCGGCCCGGAGCAGACCGCCCGCCTGCTGAGCGAGGGCGGCTTCGACGGTGAGGCGCGTCTCGTCGTGGTCGGCGACGCCCGCGTTCTGGAGATGGGCGCGCGCCATGCCAGGGTGAGCCTGAGCTTCACGCGGTATGCCTCGCCGGGCGCGGTGGATTGGAACGCGCCGGGCATTCCCCTGGTCGATCTCGGCAATACCGACCCGGCCGCGTTCGAGCTTGGCGTTGCCAATCCCGATTCCGGCCGGCTGACCGGCGACACCCTGGCCCGCGCCATCGACTTCGCCAAGGCCGGGGAAGTGGACGGCGTGTGCTTCGCCCCGCTCAACAAGCAGGCCATGTTCAAGGGGGGCTGGCGCTTCCCGGACGAACACAAGATGTTCGCCCATCTGCTCGACCATAAGGGCCCGTTCAGCGAGATGAACGTTCTTGAAGGCCAGTGGATGACGCGCGTGACCTCGCATGTCTCGCTGCGCACGGCGCTGGACCAGGTGACGTATGACAGCATCTGCGGCGCGCTGCGCCTCGCCGACGAGACAATGCGCAAGGCCGGCATCGTCCGCCCACGCATCGCGGTGGCGGCGCTCAACCCGCATGGCGGAGAAGGCGGGCTGTTCGGCACCGAAGAGATCGACTTCATTCGCCCGGCGGTGGAAGCGATGGCGAAGGAAGGCATCGCCTGCGAAGGGCCGTTCCCGTCCGACACGGTGTATCTGAAGGCCTTTGCCGG
>JAEYTJ010000323.1 GCA_023434095.1 Pseudomonadota bacterium
TCCGTGGTGGCGCAGGTGCCGCTGGAGCGTACGGAGCGGCGGCCGGCGCAGGTGCTCATCGCCTCCGCCTCGGACCACGCGCTTTTCGCCGGCACCGACGCCTTCCGCGAGGCGCGGGCGATCGGCGGCGAGGCGCTGGCGGCGCTGGTGGTGACGCAGGGCGCCGGGCCGGTGCAGCTGTTCGAACCGCAGGCCCGCACCCCCGTGCCGGTACCGCCGGCCCCGGTGCCGCCCGACACGACGGGCGCGGGCGACGCCTTCGCCGCCGGCTTCATCGATGGCCGGCTGTCCGGTGCCCCCGCGACGGCGGCCGTGAGGCGGGGCATCGAGATCGCCGGGCGTGTGCTGGAGGGCGCCCCGGGCTTCCGGCGTCCACCGCCGCTGCCTCTCGCCACCGTTCTGACGGCGACCGGCTGACCCTTTCGCCCTCGCGCAGGCGGGCGCACTGGACATGCCGGGCTACGGCGTCGCCGGGCGGCAGGCGCATCGGCGGGTGTGGCCGCGCATCGCCGCATGGATCGCCGCCCGCGCCTGAAGAAGGCACCGTCAGCGTGCGGGCAGCTTCAGCCCGCCTTCGACAAGCTGCGTCCAGATCTCCTCGGCCGTATCGGCGAAGCGGATCAGCGCCACTTCCTCCGCGCTCACCATGCCGTTGTCGATCAGCGCCTGGAAATTGACCACCGAGCGCCAATAGGCCTCGTCGAACAGCACGACGGTTACGGTCGGCGCCTTGCCGGTGATCTCGAGGTTGAGGATTTCGAACAGCTCGTCCAGCGTGCCGAAGCCGCCGGGGAACACCACCAGCGCATTGGCGCGCATGGCGAGGTGCATCTTGCGCATGGCGAAATAGTGGAAGCGGAAGGTGAGCTGCGGCGTCGTGTAGGGGTTGGGCACCTGCTCGTGCGGCAGCGAGATATTGAAGCCGATGCTCGGCGCGGCGACATCATAGGCGCCACGATTGGCGGCTTCCATGATGCCCGGCCCGCCGCCGGTGGCGATGACATTGTCGCGGTAGCCGCCCTCCGAGACATCGAGCGCGCCGCCGCGCTGCGAGGCGAGCTGCCCGAAGGCGCGGGCCTGCTCATAGAGGAAGGGCTGGCGGCCGGGGCCATCCGCACGCACCCGCGCCGAGCCGAACACGACGAGGGTGGAGCGGATGCGCCAGCGCCGCAGCTCTTCCTCGGGCTTGGCGTATTCAAGCAGGAAGCGCACGCCGCGCATCGAATCGCCGAGGATGAAATCCTGGTCGAGCGCCGCGAGGCGGTAGGAATGGGGGAGGCTGCTGTCGTCCATGCGTATGCCCGCGCGGTCGGCCGCGCGGCTCCTGATGCGGGGCGGGCTGTCGTCGCCTACGGTTCTTCGGGGAAGTTGGCGTCGAGTTCGTCGAGCCAGACCTGCGCGCCGGCGTCGGACGGCGCGCGCCAGTCGCCGCGCGGCGAGAGCGAACCGCCCGAGCTGATCTTCGGCCCGTTGGGCAGCGCCGAGCGCTTGAACTGGTTGGCGAAGAAGCGCCGGAGGAACAGGCGCAGCCAGTGGTGGATCTCGGCGCGGGAATAGGCGCGCCGGTCCTCCGCCGGCACATTGGCCGGCCAGGCGCCGCGCGCGGCATCGCCCCAGGCATGCAAGGCGAGATAGGCGATGCGCGAGGGGCGGAAGCCGTAGCGGGTGAGGTAATAGAGGTTGAAGTCCTGCAGCGCGTAGGGGCCCACCACCTGCTGCGTCGACTGGATGGTGGCCCCCGCCTCCGCCGGCACCAGCTCCGGCGAGATTTCGGTGGCGAGCACCGCCTCCAGCGCCTGCGCGGTCTGCGCCGACACGTCGCCCGAGGCGGCGACGAAGCGGATGAGATGCTGGATCAGCGTCTTCGGCACCGAGGCGTTGACGTTGTAATGGGACATGTGGTCGCCGACGCCATAGGTGCACCACCCCAGCCCCAGTTCGGAGAGATCGCCGGTGCCGACCACCAGCCCACCCTGCTGGTTGGCGAGGCGGAACAGATAATCCGTGCGCAGCCCCGCCTGCACATTCTCGAAGGTCACGTCATAGACCGGCTCGCCGCCGGCGAAGGGGTGGCCGAGATCGGCCAGCATCTGCCGCGCCGCCGGGCGGATGTCGATCTCGCCGCCGGTGACGCCGAGCGTCTCGATCAGCGCCTGCGCATTGGCGCGGGTGGCGTCGGACGTGGCGAAGCCGGGCAGCGTATAGGCAAGGATGTCGCTGCGGGGCCGGCCGAGCCGGTCCATCGCCCGCACCGCGACGAGCAGGGCCTGCGTCGAATCGAGGCCGCCGGAGACGCCGATCACCGCCCGCCGTACGCCGGAGGAGGAAAGCCGCTGGGCGAGGCCCTGCACCTGGATGTTATAGGCCTCGTAGCAATCCTCCGCGAGGCGCTCCGGGTCGGCCGGCACATAGGGGAAGCGCTCGAACAGGCGTTCCAGCGGCGCCGGGGTGGGCGGGGTGTCGAGCGCGAAGCCGATGCGGCGGAAGCTCGCCGTCCCCTCCTCCCGCACGCTGTCGCCGAAGGTGTTCATGCGCATGCGCTCCTGACGCAGGCGCTCCAGGTCGACATCGGCGGCGAGCAGCGTCGCGCCTTCGGGAAAGCGTTCGCTCTCGCCGAGACAGTCGCCGTTCTCGAAAATCGCCGCCTGCCCGTCCCAGGCGAGATCGGTGGTGGATTCGCCGGGTCCGGCGGCGGAATAGGCGTAGGCGGCAAGGCAGCGGGCGGAATGGCCGGCGCAGAGCAGCCGGCGGTGGCGCGCCTTGCCGATGGTGATGTTGCTGGCGGAGAGGTTGAGCAGCACTTCCGCCCCCGCCAGCGCGCCGTGCGTGGAGGGCGGCAGCGGCACCCACAGGTCCTCGCAGATCTCGACATGGAAGGTGAACGGCACCGCGCCGCCGGAGCGGAACAGCAGGTCGGTGCCGAAGGGCACCTCGTCCCCCGCCACGGCGATGCTGCCCGTTGTGCCGAGGCCGGGGGCGAAGTGCCGGCGCTCGTAGAATTCGCGGTAGTTCGGCGGGTAGCACTTCGGCACCACGCCGAGGATCGCCCCGCGATGGATCACCACCGCACAATTGTAGAGCTGCCCCTCGCGGCGCAGCGGCGCGCCGGCCACCAGCACGGGGAAGAGATCGCGCGAGGCGTCCACCATCTCCGCGATCGCCGCTTCCACCCGGTCGAGCAGCGCGTCCTGAAACAGCAGGTCGTCAATGGCGTAAGAGGACAGGCCGAGTTCGGGATAGAGCAGTACGCCGATGCCGCGCGCGCTCGCCTGCTGCGCCAGCGCCAGATGCTCGGCGAGGGCAAAGGCGGGGTCCGCCACCCGCCCGCGCGGCACGCCGGTGCCGACGCGCAGGAAGCCGTGGCGGTAGAGACAGTGCGAATCGGCCATTACGCCCTCATCAATAGCGAAGCGGGCTGATATTTAACGCCTCATGCGCTTTGAACCAGCAAAAGCCGCAGAAGAGGGGCGCCCTTCGCGCCGGAAGCCTGCCCACGCCGGGCTGCGCCGCGCATCCGGCGCGGCCGTGCTG
>JAEYTJ010000335.1 GCA_023434095.1 Pseudomonadota bacterium
CTTCCAGCACGGCACGGCCGGCCTCGGTCGCCAGCTTGTGGGGCGTGGCGACCATGCCGGTGCCGGCGCGCGCGCTCTCGTAAACCTGATCGTGAGCCAGTTCCGCCTCCGTCCGTGCCCGGCCGGCCGCCCGGCCGCTTGACCCGCGCCGCCGGGCATAGCAGGTTGCGCCCCGCCGAAGTAGACGGATTGGGACGCGATGAGCACGGGCCGACGCATTCGCTGGGACAATGTCAGCACGGTGGTGAGCGCCGCCATCCTGCTGGGCGCCGAACTGATCGGGGCCGGCCTTGCCGCCGGCTGGGCCCTCGCCGCCTTGTTCGAGGCGAGCTTGATGTGGGAGCTCATCTTCGAGGGCGCCTTCGCGCTGCTCGCCATCTACGGCATCTACCGCTTCGTGGTGAAGGCGAAGTCCGTCGAGCCCTTCGTCGAGGGCTGAGGCAAGCCCGGCGCACGCCTCGCGCCATGCGCAGATACCGCTTGGCTTCTGTGCACGCCGATATTTCGAGCGTATGCGATAAAAAGCGCAAAAGCCGCTTGCATATGACAGCGTAGAACCCTAAATCCCGCCCTGCCCAACATTCGCACGTGCCTGTGGTCGCGTGCCGATCGGCGGAAGTCCGGACAAGAGGCCGGAAAGTCGCCAGTCAGATCGGTAGCCGGAGGCGAAACCGGCGCACCTCGCTCTCAGCGGGGAACGTGACTTGAAGCAACGACGTACGGGCTTTTTTAGTCTCTGTCGGCCCTCCAAAGGTCGGGAAACTGAAGAGGCACTACTTCTTGCCGGGCGTGCGGTCGGGTCTCCCGTACCAAGCGAAGGCATTGAACGACGCTGGCGCTCTCCACATGCGCGCAGCGACGCTTTGATGCCACGGCTCCATTCCGAACGGCCGAACGGCTCCTGCCGCGCGGCCGGCGGACGGATGCGCATTCCTGCCATCAACGCGGCCCATTGGCGCCGCGGGAGGGTGTTCGCATCCAGATGTCCGCTTCATCTGGATCGAGGCTTCGGGTCTGTGGGAGAGCGCCATGACCGACCGTATTCGCGAGTTCCTGCGCAACCGACGTGAGGACGGTCCTTGCGTCGTCGTCGATCTCGACGTGGTGCGCACCAATTATGCCGCCTTCGCCCGGGCGCTGCCGGACACCCGCGTCTTCTACGCGGTGAAGGCGAACCCCGACGCGGCCATCCTCTCGGCGCTGGCCGAGATGGGCTCCTGCTTCGACTGCGCCTCGGTCGCCGAGATCATGATGGCGCTCGCGGCGGGCGCCTCGCCCGACCGCATTTCCTTCGGTAACACCATCAAGAAGGAGCGCGACGTGGCGCGTGCCTTCGAGCTGGGCGTGCGGCTGTTCGCGGTCGACAGCACCGAGGAAGTCGAGAAGATCGCCCGCGTCGCCGCCGGCGCCAAGGTGTTCTGCCGCATCCTGTGCGACGGCGCCGGCGCCGAATGGCCGCTGTCGCGCAAGTTCGGCTGCGAGCCTGACATGGCCGTCGACGTGCTGGAGCACGCCCACCGGCTCGGTCTGGAGGCGCATGGCGTCTCCTTCCATGTCGGTTCGCAGCAGAAGAACGTCGAAGCCTGGGATTCCGCTCTGGCTTCGGCTGGCGCGATCTTCCGCGACTGCGCCGAGCGCGGATTCTCGCTCAGCCTGGTCAATCTCGGCGGTGGTTTCCCGGCTAAGTACCTGCAGGACGTCCCGGCCGCCGAGGCCTATGGCGAGGCGATCTTCCGCGCCCTCTCCCGGCATTTCGGCAACGCCATCCCGCAGACCATCATCGAGCCGGGCCGCGGCATGGTCGGCGCGGCCGGCATGATCGAGGCCGAGGTGGTGCTGATCTCGAAGAAGTCGGACGCCGATTCGGTGCGCTGGGTCTATCTCGACATCGGCAAGTTCGGCGGTCTCGCCGAGACGATGGACGAGGCGATCCGCTACCCGATCGTCACTCCGCGCGACGGCGATGCGGTGGAGCCCTGCGTGCTTGCCGGCCCGACCTGCGATTCGGCCGACGTTCTCTACGAGAAGACTCCTGTCATGCTGCCGGTGTCGCTCGCCATCGGCGACAAGGTGCTGATCGAAGCCACCGGCGCCTACACCACCACCTATTCGGCGGTGGCGTTCAATGGCTTCGACCCGCTGCGATCCTACGTGATCTGAGCGGAATTCCGACATCGGGTCGGATGCCGCCTGCGTCCTTCGAGGCCCGCGCCCTGCGCGTGCGCCCCAGGATGACGCAGGCTCTGCTTCCTCGTCATGCCGAGGTGCGGGCCTTGCGGCCCGCCTCGAAGCACGCACGAGATCGCCGCCTTTCCCTGTCCCTCTTTTGCCCGGCCAATCCCGGGTGTTGGAGGCCGTCATGTCCACCTTCTCGCCCGCTCCCGCCATCTCGCTCGAGACCCCGGCCGATGTCGCCCAGCGCGAGGCGCTGCTCGACCTTGCCTTCGGCCGCGCCGCCCGCCTCGCCAAGACCAGCGAGCGCCTGCGCGAAGGCCGCAAGCCGGCCGAGGGGCTCGCCTTCGCCGCGCACGGCCCGGACGGGCGCGTGGCGGCGACGCTGCGCCTGTGGCACGTGACGGCCGGCCCCGGCCGCCCGGCGCTGCTGCTCGGTCCGCTGGCCGTGCACCCGTGGTTCCGCGATCGCGGCCTCGGCGGTGCGCTGATGAACGCCGCCATCTGCGAGGCGACCCGGCTCGGCCACGGCGCTATATTGCTGGTCGGCGACGCGCCCTATTATGCGCGTTTCGGCTTTACGCCGGCGCTGACCGAGGGCCTGTGGCTGCCCGGCGCCTTCGACCGCCGCCGCTTCCTCGGGCTGGAACTGGTTCCCGGCGCGCTCATTGGTGCGCGCGGGCTGGTGAGCCCCACCGGCGCCCCGGTCGAACTGCCGAGCCTCGGCGAGCTGGTGGCGCAGGGCGGCACAAACGAGCTGCGCCGCTCGGCCTGAACCCGGATACCGTCTGGCCGGGCCTGGCCCGGCCATCCACGACTTCCAGGAACCCTTCAAAGCATGGATCCCCGGGCCAAGCCCGGGGATGACGGTGTTTGGGTGGGAGGCCCGAGGCGGCAGCGTCCGGGACGGCGCCTTGGGGCGCCCGCTCAGCC
Source organism: Pseudomonadota bacterium (assembly GCA_023434095.1). GTDB lineage: Bacteria > Pseudomonadota > Alphaproteobacteria > Rhizobiales > Xanthobacteraceae > Ancylobacter. The sequence goes on from JAEYTJ010000335.1 coordinate 3,106, forward strand.
GACGCTGAGCTCGACCGGGATGTTGCCGCGCGTCGCCTTGGAATAGGGGCACATCTGGTGGGCGGCCTCGAGCACTTCCTGGGTCTGCTCGGGCGACAGGGCGGGGGCCTTCAGCGAGAGCTTGGCGGCGAGGCTGAAGCCGTCGTCGCCCTTCACCAGCGACACCGCGACGGTGACGGCGGCGCCGGTCACGTCCAGCTTCTTCTGGTGGCCGACCGCTTCCACGGCGGAGCCGAAGCAGGCGGCGTAGCCGGTGGCGAACAGGTGCTCGGGCGTGGTCTTGCCGGAATCGAGCACGCCGTTCTTCGGCATGCCGAGATCGACCGAGACGGAGCCGTCGCTGGTCTGCGAATGGCCGTTGCGGCCGCCGACGGCGGTGGCGGTGCCGGTGAAGAGAACGGTGCCGGACATGCAAATCTCCCTGTGAAATGACGGGGGCCGAGCCGGCCCGCCCGCCTCAAAATGGGGCGTCCCGGGCGGGGGGCAACCGCACGCGGCCAATTGCCTTTCATGCCCGCACGGCGCCCATAATCTGTTCCCGTTTCGTTTCTTTGGGCTTGCCCGTCGGCGCGGCGCGTCGTACCTCTCGGGCAACCCGCCCGCCTGCCGGGCACCTTTGAGTTCGGAGCGCGCCTCCATGCCGATCGCGATCCTGAAGGAGCGCGCCGTCGCCCGCATCGCCGGGGCCGACGCCGCGCATTTCCTCGACAATCTGCTCACCGCCCGCACCCCGGCGCCGGGCGAGGCGCGCTATGCCGCGCTGCTCGCCCCGCAGGGCAAGATCATCGCCGACATGATCGTGTTGGCGACAGAGGGCGGCTTCCGCCTCGATATCCCGCGCGCGGTCGCGCCCGACCTGCTCAAGCGGCTGCAGCTCTACCGGCTGCGCGCCAAGGTGGAGATCGGCCTGCTCGACGATCTTGCCGTCGCCGTCGCCTGGGGCGGGGCGAGCCCGCTGGTCGACACGCTTGCCTATGACGATCCGCGCCTGCCGGCGCTCGGCCGGCGCTTCCTGCTCCCGGCCGTCGAGGCGGCGCAGATCGCCATGGTGCCGGAAGCCGAATGGCAGGCCCACCGCATCGCGCTCGGCGTGCCGGAGGGCGGGCAGGATTTCCTTTATGGCGACGCCTTCCCGCACGAGGCGGACATGGACCAGCTCGGCGGCATCGATTTCGACAAGGGCTGCTATGTCGGGCAGGAGATCGTCAGTCGCATGCAGCACCGCGGCACCGCGCGCACCCGCATCATCCCGGTGGCGCTGTGCGGGCGGCCGCCGGCGGTGGGCACGCCGATCACCGCGGGCGGCAAGACCCTCGGC
>JAEYTJ010000024.1 GCA_023434095.1 Pseudomonadota bacterium
GCATGACCGTCACCGAGGTCAAGGGCTATGGCCGCCAGAAGGGCCATTCCGAGATCTACCGCGGCACTGAATATGCCGTGCACTTCCTGCCCAAGCTCAAGGTCGAGATCGCCGTCGATGACGCGCAGGCCGATGCCGTCGCCGCGGCCATCCGCGATGCCGCCGCCACCGGCCGCATCGGCGACGGCAAGATCTTCGTGCTCGACCTGCTCGCCGTCACCCGCATCCGCACCGGCGAAACCGGGCCGGCGGCCCTCTGAGACCTCCCAGGAGAACGATCCACAAATGACCAAGACCAAGACCCTGCTGGGAACGGCCGCGCTCGCCGCCCTTGCATTTGCCCTGCCGGCGCTGGCGCAGGAGGCGGCCCCCGCCGCCGAGGCCGCCGCCGAAATCGTGCCGGTCATCGACAAGGGCGATACCGCCTGGATGCTCGTCTGCACCATGCTGGTCATCCTCATGACCATCCCGGGGCTCGCGCTTTTCTACGGCGGCCTGGTGCGCGCCAAGAACATGCTCTCGGTCCTCATGCAGGTCACCGTCGTCGCGGCGGTGATGATGCTGATCTGGGTGTTCTACGGCTACTCGCTCGCCTTCACCTCCGGCAACGCCTTCATCGGCGGCTTCAGCAAGGCCTTCCTGTCCGGCGTGACGACGGAGAGCCTGGCCGACACGTTCTCGGACAATGTGAAGATTCCGGAATACATCTTCATCGTGTTCCAGATGACCTTCTCGGCCATCACCCCGGCCCTCATCGTCGGCGCCTTCGCCGAGCGCATGAAGTTCTCGGCCATCGTGCTGTTCTGCATCCTCTGGGTGACCTTCGTGTACTACCCGATGGCGCACATGGTGTGGTTCTCGGAAGGCCTGCTGTTCGCCCACGGCGCGCTGGACTTCGCCGGCGGCACCGTGGTGCACATCAATGCCGGTATTGCGGGCCTCGTCGGCTGCATCATCGTCGGCAAGCGCACCGGCTACGGCAAGGAGCTGATGCCTCCCCACTCGCTGCCCTTCGCCATGGTCGGCGCCAGCGTCCTGTGGGTGGGCTGGTTCGGCTTCAACGCCGGTTCCAACCTTGAAGCCAATGCCGGCACCACGCTCGCCGTGATCAACACCTTCGTCGCCACCGCCGGCGCGATCGTGGGCTGGACGCTCATCGAATGGCTCGCCAAGGGCAAGCCCTCCATGCTCGGCGCGATCTCCGGCATGATCGCCGGCCTTGTCGCCATCACCCCGGCCGCCGGCCTCTCCGGCCCGCTCGGCGCCATCGTGCTCGGCTTCATCGCCGCCATCGTGTGCTTCTTCTTCGTGACCACGGTGAAGAACGCGCTCGGCTATGACGACAGCCTCGACGTGTTCGGCGTCCACGGCATCGGCGGCATCATCGGCGCCATCGGCACCGGTATCGTCGTCTCCCCGGCCCTCGGCGGCCCCGGCATCGACGGTTACGAGATGGGCGCGCAGGTGTGGATCCAGATCCAGCCCGTCCTGCTCACCATCGTGTGGTGCGGCGTCGGCTCGGCGATCCTCTACTACATCGTCAACGTCCTCGTCGGCCTGCGGCCGTCGGTGGAGAAGGAGCGCGAGGGTCTCGACATCGTCGAGCACGGCGAGCGCGCCTATCACAGCTGATCGGAGCCTCCGGCCCCGACGGGCGGCGCGTCCGCGCGCCGTCCTCCGGCTCCGAGTTTTCCGCTCTTCGAGGGCCCCGGCAATGCCGGGGCCGTTTCGTTGGCGAGGCGCCTGCGCATCCCGCCGCATGGTTAAGAACGCCTTTACCGCAGCGGAGCTATGCTGCCGCCAGAGGCCGCATTCCGTGGCCGAGGCGAGACCGTTCCCGTGCCTGACGCCCTTTCCCCCGCTGCCGCCGCGCTGCCGGCCGCCCCCATCCCCGATCCGGGGCCGGCGGCGCGCTCGCCCTTCGTGCGGCTGACCGAGCTGCTCGCCGATCTCGCGCCGGGAAAGCCGGCGCTGAGCCTGGCGGTCGGGGAGCCGCGCCATGCCATGCCGGGGTTCGTCGGCGACGTGCTGGCCGACCATCTCGACGGCTTCGGCCGCTATCCCGCCGGCAAGGGCCTGCCCGAGTTCCGCCGTGCTGCCGGCGACTGGTTCGCCCGCCGCTACGCGCTGGCACGCGCGCTCGACCCGGAACGCGAGGTGCTGGTGCTCAACGGTTCGCGCGAGGGCCTGTTCTTCGCCGCGCTGATGGCGCGCCGGCTGCTCTCGCCGGAAAAGCGCGCCCGCATCGGCGCGGCCGAGCCCGCCGTGCTGCTGCCCAACCCGTTCTACGCCGCCTATGGCGCCGGCGCCGAGGCGGCCGGCTGCGTCAGCATCGACCTTCCGCTGCCGGCCACGGGCGGCTGGCTGCCGGACCTTGACGCGCTGACCCCGGACCTGCTCGACCGTTCGGTGGCGCTCTATTTCGCCTCACCCGCCAACCCGCAGGGCACCATTGCCCCGCGCGCCTATCTCGAACGGCTGGTGGCGCTGTGCCGGGCGCATGAGGTGATGGTGTTCGCCGACGAATGCTATTCCGAGATCTGGCTGGGCGAGGAGCCGCCGACCGGCATTCTTGAGGTGGCGGGATCGGATTTTAACGGCGTCGTCGCGTTCAATTCGCTGTCCAAGCGCTCCAGCCTGCCGGGGCTGCGCTGCGGCTTCTGCGCCGGCGAGGCGCGCTTCATCGAGGCCTTCGCCGATTTCCGCAATGTCGCGGCGCCGCAGGTGCCCGAGCCGCTGCAATGGGTCGGCATCGCGGCGCTGTCCGACGAGGCGCATGTGGCGGCGAGCCGCGACCTCTACAAGGCGAAGTTCGACATCGCCGACGAGGTGCTGGCCGGGCATTTCGACTATCAGCGGCCCGATGGCGGCTTCTTCCTGTGGCTGAACGTTGCCGGGCTGGCTGGCGACTGGCGCAGCGCGGGCGAGCAGGCCGCGCGGCTTCTGTGGCAGCGCGAGGGATTGCGCACCGTGCCCGGCGGCTATCTCTGCCGCGGCGACGCGCAGGGACGCAATCCCGGCGCCGATTATCTGCGCATCGCGCTGGTGCAGGACCTCGAGACGACGCGGGAGGCGCTGCCGCGCCTTCTGGCCGGTCTGTCCTGAGCGGGGCGGGCGTTTGGCGAGGCGGGGCAAGGACACGGGGCGGGACATGGGGACGCAGACGACGATGCGGACGCCGCGGCTGGAGGCCGCTCCTTCCCGCGCCACCCGGCCGCGCGTGCGGCCCGAAGCCGGCAAGGGCGGCGCCGGCGGGCGGGCGCACCGGGCCGGCAAGAGCGCGCCGGGCGGCTTCCTGCCGGAAGAGGTGCGCGGTGCCCTGTCGCGCCGCACGGCGGAGCTGATCGGTCTCGCCTGGCTCAGCCTGAGCGCCCTGATGCTGCTGGCGCTGGCGACCTGGTCGGCGGACGATCCCAGCCTCAGCCGCTCCAGCGCCGCGTCGCCGTCCAATCTGCTGAGCTTTCCCGGCGCCATCTTCGCCGATGTGATGATGCAGCTCTTCGGCATCGCCGCGTTGGCGGTGGTGCTGCCGCTGGGCATCTGGGGCTGGCTGCTGCTCACCCATCGCCATCCCGGCCGGCTGCGGGCGCGGCTGATCGCGCTGGCGGCGGGCATCGTCTTCGCCTGCGGCTTCGCCGCCTGCCTGCCGCGCTTTGGCGGCTGGCCGCTGCCGAGCGGGCTCGGCGGCGTGCTGGGCGAGTTCGTCCTCGCGGTGCCGGGGGCGTTGCGCTCGAACTGGCTGACGAGCGCCGATTATGCGGTGGTGGGCATCGTCTGCCTGATCGGTTCCGCGCTCACCCTGCCGCTGGCGGTCGGGTTCGGCCTGCGGGCCGAGCCGGTGGATGGGCCGGACGAGCCGCGCCGCGAGTCTGCCGGCTTCGAGGACGACGAGCCGGGCTGGCTGGCGTTCCTGCTCGGCATGACCACGCATGGCGTGCTGTCGCTGAAGGCGCGCTTCGCCTCCGGCGGCGTCCGTCGCCCGCGCCCGTCGCGCGGCCTGGCGGAGCGGCTGCGCGAAAGCGTCCGCTTCGGGGGGAGCGAGGAGGACGACCTTGCCGCGCTGCGTGGCAGCCGCCACGAGCCGAGCTTCGGCCGGCGCGAGACGTTCGACGAGGAGGAAGACGTCGCCGGCTTCGAGAGTGCCGACGACGAATTGCCGGACGCGCTGGACGAGGCCTTCGCCTCTCCCCCGCCGCCGGTGCCGCGCGCCGCGAAGCGTCCGCCGCCGCTGCGCTCGATCCGCGGCGGGCGCGCCGCGCTGGAGGAACAGCGCCGGCGCTATGCCATGCCCGGCCTCGACCTGCTCACGCCGCCGCCGCCGCGCGGCGGACCGGCGCTGTCGCGCGAGGCGCTGGACCAGAACGCGCGCGACCTCGCAGGCGTGCTCGCCGATTTCGGCGTGCGCGGCGCCATCGTCAATGCGCGCCCCGGCCCTGTCGTGACGCTGTACGAGCTGGAACCGGCGCCGGGCATCAAGTCCAGCCGGGTGATCGGTCTTGCCGACGACATCGCCCGCTCGATGAGCGCGATCTCCGCCCGCGTGGCGGTCATTCCCGGCAAGAACGCCATCGGCATCGAACTGCCGAACCCCAAGCGCGACAAGGTGCTGCTGCGCGAGATTCTCGTCGCCCGCGATTTCGGCGAGGCGGCGCACAAGCTCGCCATCGCGCTGGGCAAGACCATCGGCGGCGAACCGGTCATCGTCGACCTCGCCCGCATGCCGCATCTGCTGGTGGCCGGTACGACGGGCTCGGGCAAGTCGGTGGCGATCAACACCATGATCCTCAGCCTCCTTTACCGGATGCGGCCGGAACAGTGCCGGCTGATCATGATCGACCCGAAGATGCTGGAGCTGTCGATCTATGACGGCATTCCCCATCTGCTCACCCCCGTCGTCACCGACCCGAAGAAGGCGGTGGTGGCATTGAAATGGGCGGTGCGCGAGATGGAGGAGCGCTACCGCAAGATGTCGAAGGTGGGCGTTCGAAGCATTGACGGCTTCAATGCCCGCATCGCCGAGGCGCAGGCCAAGGGCGAGCAGATCGTGCGCACCGTGCAGACCGGCTTCGACAAGGAGACGGGCGAAGCGATCTATGAGCGCGAGGAAATGGACCTCTCGCCCATCCCGTATATCGTCGTGGTCGTCGACGAGATGGCCGACCTGATGATGGTGGCCGGCAAGGAAATCGAGGGCGCCATCCAGCGCCTCGCGCAGATGGCCCGCGCCGCCGGCATCCACCTCATCATGGCGACGCAGCGCCCGAGCGTCGACGTCATCACCGGCACCATCAAGGCGAACTTCCCGACGCGCATCTCCTTCCAGGTCACCTCGAAGATCGACAGCCGCACCATCCTAGGCGAGATGGGCGCCGAACAACTGCTCGGCCAGGGCGACATGCTCTACATGGCCGGCGGCGGGCGCATCTCCCGCGTCCACGGTCCCTTCGTCTCCGACCAGGAGGTGGAGCGCATCGTCGAGCATCTGAAGGCGCAGGGGGCGCCCGACTATCTCGACGAGGTGACGACCGACTTCGACGGTGAGGGCGAGGACAGCGCGGTGTTCGACAAGAGCGGCATGGGCGCGGAGGAGGGCGGCGACCTCTACAGCCAGGCGGTGGCGGTGGTGATGCGCGACAAGAAGTGCTCCACCTCGTACATCCAGCGCCGGCTGCAGATCGGCTACAACCGCGCCGCCTCGCTGGTCGAGCGCATGGAGCGCGAGGGGCTGGTGGGGCCGGCCAACCATGCCGGCAAGCGCGAAATTCTCACCGAGGGCGGCGGCGGGGAGGGCTATTGAGCCGATGACGGCCGCCGCTCCCGCACCCGTGTTCCCGCCCGTCGCTGACGCAGCGTCCGGGCCACAGGATCGCCACAGCGGCGCGCTACCCGCTGCCTTGACACCGACATGCGCACAAGGCCGCCGCGTCCTGTGCCAAGCGAGACGTGCTCCATGATCCGTATCTGCGCCGCCGCCCTGCTGCTCCTGCCCGCTGGCCTCGCTTTGGCGCAGGTGCCGCCGCCGCCCTTCGTGCCGGTGCCGCCCAAGAAGCCGGCGGCGCTGATGCGCACCGCGCAGGCCGGCCCCGCCGCCGCCGCCAGCGCCGATCCTGGCATTCAGGTCGCGGCGGTAGCGAACCAGCGCGCGGCCGGCGAGACGGTCCAGCGCATCAACGACTATTTCAACAGCTTCAAGACGATGATCGGCAACTTCGTGCAGGTCGATCCCGACGGCACGCGCCAGCAGGGGCAGTTCTACATCCTCAAGCCGGGGCGGGTGCTGTTCGAATATGAGGCGCCGAGCCGCATCGAGCTGGTGGCCGACGGCCGCTCGGTGGCGGTGCGCGACAAGAAGCTGAAGACGCAGGACATCACCCCGCTCTCGGCGACGCCGCTGCGCTTCCTGCTGTCGGAGAATTTCAACCTCGCCCGCAACGCAAATGTGACCGGCGTCTACCAGGACGACATCTTCGCCACCGTGGTGATCGAGGAGAAGCAGCCCATGGTCGGCACCTACCGGCTGATGATCATGTTCGACGCCAGGACCATGCAGCTCAAGCAGTGGACGGTGACCGACCCACAGGGCTACGACACCACGGTCGCGGTTTCCAACCTTGACACGTCCCAGCGCCCGGACCCGATGCTGTTCGTCATCAACCGCTGAGGCGGGCGGGCGCGGCACATATCTCTTTCATGCCCGGGCTTGACCCGGGCACCGAGAGCGGACGGCGGCGGGGCCACCGCTCGCGGTCCATGAAGCGCGGGCGGCGAGGCCGGGTCCCCGGGTCGAGCCCGGGGCGAGGGGACGAGGCGGAAGAGCCGCGGCGCCGTTCACCTTCGGCGGAACATGCTCTAGTGTCGCCGCCGATTCCCGCCCCTCGACAGGTTCCCCGCTTTGCCGCTCTCGATTGCCACCTGGAATATCAATTCGGTGCGCCTGCGCATCGGGCTCGTCGCCAAGCTCGCCGAGGAGCACCAGCCGGACGTCATCTGCCTGCAGGAGACCAAGACGCCGGACGACCGCTTCCCGCTGAAGGAGGCTTCGAGGTTCGGCTATCCCCACGCCGCCATCCACGGCCAGAAGGGCTATCACGGCGTCGCCATCCTCTCGAAGCGGCCCTTCGAGGATGTCAGCCGACAGGGTTTCTGCGACATGGGCGATGCGCGCCACATCTCCGTGGTGCTCGGGCGCGAGGCAGGGCTTTCCGCGCCGCTGACCATCCATAATTTCTACATCCCGGCCGGCGGCGACATTCCCGACCCCGAGGTGAACGAGAAGTTCCGCCACAAGCTGGCCTTTCTCGACGAGGCGACCGCCTGGGAGCACCTGCACCCGCAGGACCCCATGGCGCGCTCGGTGCTGGTGGGCGACCTCAACATCGCCCCGCTGGAGGCGGATGTGTGGAGCCACAAGCAACTGCTCGACGTGGTCAGCCATACGCCGGTCGAGGTCGACAGGCTGGCGAAGCTTCAGGCGGCCGGCCAGTGGGTGGACGTGATGCGCACTTTCATCCCTCCGCAGGACAAGCTCTATACGTGGTGGAGCTACCGCGCCGCGGACTGGGCGGCGTCGAACCGCGGCCGGCGGCTCGACCATGTGTGGGCGACGCCGGCGCTGGCCCCGACCGCCCGCGCGCTCACCGTGCTGCGCGAGGCGCGCGGCTGGGAGCGGCCCTCCGACCATGTGCCCGTGATCGTCCGCTTCGACGTCTAGGGTGTTGCGGGCTCGCCTTTCCCTAAGCGCCGTTATAGGTTGCGCCTGAACCTCCCCCGCCCCAGCCGAGGAAGCCTCCTTGTCCCGCGCTCTCTCCCGCCTGTGCCGTACCCTTGCCCTTTCGCTCGCGCTCGGTGGCGCGCTGGCGCTGGGCGGCTGCGGCGTGAAAGGCCCGCTGGAGCCGCCGCCCGGTTCGCCGCAGGCGCAGCCCGGCCCGGACGGCAAAGTGCCGAAGGATACCGGCCCGGTGAAGCCGAAACAGCCTTTCATCCTCGACGGCCTGCTCTGACCACCGAAGCGCCATGCACCATTTCGCCTATCGTGACGGCATCCTCCATGCCGAGGATGTGAGCCTTGCCGACATCGCCCGCGCGGTCGGCACGCCCTTCTATGCCTATTCCACGGCGACGCTGGAACGGCACCACCGTGTGTTCACCGACGCCTTCGCGGATATGCGCACCACGCTGTGCTACGCGGTGAAGGCCAATTCCAACCAGGCGGTGATCCGCACCTTCGCCAGGCTCGGGGCGGGGGCGGACATCGTCTCTGGCGGAGAATTGAAGCGGGCGCTGGCGGCGGGGGTGGAGCCGCACAAGATCGTGTTCTCCGGCGTCGGCAAGACCCGCGAGGAAATGGCGGCGGCGCTCGATGCCGGCATCATGTGCTTCAATGTGGAGAGCGAGCCGGAACTGCTCACCCTCTCGGAAGTCGCGGTGAGCCACGGGGTGGCGGCGCCGATCTCGATCCGCGTCAACCCGGACGTCGACGCCAAGACCCACCACAAGATCTCCACCGGCAAGTCCGACAACAAGTTCGGCATTCCGGTGTCGCGGGCGCGCGAGGTCTATCGCCACGCGGCCGCCCTGCCGGGGCTGCGGATCACCGGCGTCGACATGCATATCGGCAGCCAGATCACCGATCTCGGCCCGTTCGACAACGCCACCGCCCTGCTGGTGGAACTCGCCCGCGACCTGATGGCCGAGGGGCATCCGCTCACCCATCTCGATCTCGGCGGCGGGCTCGGCGTGCCCTATGTCGCCGGCGAGGCCGAGCCGCCGCTGCCGTCCGCTTATGCGGCGCTGGTGAAGCGCCACACGCATAATCTCGGCCTCGGCCTCGTCTTCGAGGTTGGGCGTATGCTGGTGGCCAATGCCGGCATCCTCGTCACCCGCGTGCTCTACGTGAAGGAGGGGGAGGGCAAGCACTTCGTTATCGTCGATGCGGCGATGAACGATCTCATCCGCCCGACCCTCTATGACGCGCATCACGAAATTTTGCCCGTGCGGGAGGCGGTGCCGGGCGAGGGGCAGATGGTCGCGGACGTGGTCGGGCCGGTGTGCGAATCCGGCGATTTCCTGGCGCTGGGGCGGCGCCTGCCGGGGCTGAAGGCCGGCGATCTCATCGCCGTGATGACCGCCGGCGCCTATGGCGCGGTGCAGGCCTCCACCTACAACACCCGCGCTTTGGTGCCCGAAGTGCTGGCGCGGGGCGGTGAATTCGCCGTGGTGCGCCCGCGTGTCGAGGTGGACGAACTGATCGCGCTCGACCGCATTCCCGATTGGCTGGCCTGAGGGCGGCGGGGTGCGCCCCGCCACAAAGGCCCGCGCGGCGCCCTCACGATGTGCTGATGCGTTGAGCGTGCCCGTTCCGGCGGCAGGGCTGGCGTGCGGGTGTCGCCATGTTAAGGTGACGCTGGGGCTGGTGTGGACCTGAGAGCGTCGGAGGTCGGCCGCGTGACGGCAACACCGGATGGAACGGAAGGCGAGGGCCGCCCGGCGGCGGAGGTGAACGCGCGCGCCGACAGGCTGCGGGCGGAGTCCCGCCCGAACGAGCTGCGCCAGACCGAGCTTCGTCATGCCGAAGAGCGGATGGGCGCCGCCCTGCGACGGGCGCGGGGCGTTCTCCTGTGGGAGCGCGTCTGGCCCGCCATCGTCGCCCTCAGTGCGGCGCTCGGCGTTTTCCTCATCGCCTCCTGGCTCGGCCTGTGGCTGGCGCTGCCGCCCTATGGCCGCATCCTCGGCCTCGTTGTCTTCCTCGCCCTGTTCGCTCTGGCGCTGGTGCCGGCGCTGCGCATCCGGCCGCCTTCGGCCGGCGAGGCGCTGTCGCGGCTCGACCGGGAAAGCCATCTGCCGCACCGGCCGGCGACCGCCCTTTCCGATCATCTCGCCTCCAAGCCCGACGATCCCGTCGGCGCCGCCTTGTGGCGGGCGCATCTGACGCGGGTGGCGGCGCAGATCGGCAGCCTGCGCGTCGGCCTGCCCGCACCGGGCGTCGCCGCCCGCGACGGGCGGGCGCTGCGCGCGCTGGTGCTGCTCGGGGTGATCGCGACCTTCTTCATGGTGCCGGGCGACCATCTGCGCCGCATCGCTTCCGCCTTCGACTGGGCGGAGCTGGTGCCACCCAAGCCCTACCGCGTCGACGCTTGGGTCACGCCGCCCGGCTATACCGGCCGCGCGCCGATCCTGTTGCCGGGGCTGCGTTCGCAGGAGTTGGCGCAGGGCGCCGCTGTCCCGGAAGAAGCGTCCGCCTCCTATGAGGCGAGCGCGATGACCGTGCCGGCGGGCAGCGAACTGGTGGTGCGCATCATCGGCCTCGATGGCGCCCGGCTGGTGACGCAGGGCGGCCTCGCCGTCGCCCCGGCGAAGGAGGGCGAGACGTCGTCCCCGGCCGGCGCGGCACCTGCCGCCCCGGCGCCGTCCGCCTCCGGCGAGGAGCGGCGTTTCGTCATCGCCGCCGATGGCGGTGCCCGCATCGAAGGACCCGACGGGCGCTTCGTCTCCTGGCATTTCCGCGCTCAGCCGGACGCGCCGCCGACCATCGAGCTGACCAAGGAGCCGCAGGCCTCGGGCAACAACGCGCTGGCGCTGAGCTACAAGGCCGAGGACGATTACGGCATCGCCGGCGCCGAGGCTCGCTTCACCGCCCTGCCACCGCCCCCGCCGCTGCATGCGCTGAAGAACGCGGCGAAACCCGCCGCGCCGCGCCCCCTGGTGGAGGCGCCGAACTTCCCGCTGCCGCTGGTCGGTGGCCGTTCCAGGTCGGCCACCGGGCAGACGACGAAGGATTTCACGGAGAATCCCTGGGCCGGCACAAAGGTGGAGATGGTTCTCGTGGCGCGCGACCAGGCCGGCAATGTCGGCCAGTCCAGGCCGCGCAGCCTCGCCCTGCCGCAGCGCAATTTCTCCAACCCGCTGGCGCGCGCGCTGATCGAGGAGCGGCGCCTGCTGGCGCTCGACGCCAATGAGCGCGAACGGGTGCAGGCGGCGCTCGACGCTCTCGCCATCGCGCCGGAAGTGTTCACGCCCGAACCTTCCCAATATATGGGCCTGCGCACCGCCTCCTTCCGGCTCGCCAATGCCCGCAGCGACGACGATCTGCGTGGCGTGGTCGACTATCTCTGGGAAATGGCGGTGCGGATCGAGGACGGCGACCTCTCCGATGTCGAGAAGCGCCTGCGCGACGCGCAGCAGGCGCTGCAGAACGCCCTGGAGAACAACGCTTCCGAGGAGGAGATCGCGCGGCTGACGCAGGAACTGCGCGAAGCGATGAACGAGTTCATGAAGGCGCTCGCCGAGGAGGCGCAGCGCAACCCGAACCGCGCCGACAACCAGCCGGCGGACCCCAATACGCGCACGGTCCGCCCGCAGGACCTGCAGAAGATGCTCGACCGCATCGAGGACATGGCGAAAAACGGTGCGCGCGACGCGGCCCGGCAGATGCTGAGCGAGCTGCAGAACATGCTGAACGGCCTGCAGGCCGGGCGTCAGCAGCAGCGCCAGCAGCAGGGGCAGAGCCAGATGTCCCAGTCGATGGACCAGCTCGGCGACATGATACGCCGCCAGCAGCAGTTGCGCGACCGCACCTTCAAGGAGGGGCGGGACGGCCAGCAGGACCAGGCGTTCAATGACCTGAAGCAGAACCAGGAGCAGCTGCGCGACCAGCTGCGCCAGCTGCGCGAGAAGATGCAGCAGGCCATGCGCGGTCAGGGCCAGCAGGGCGAGAACGGCGAAGGCCAGCAAGGTGAAGGCCAGCAGGGACAGGGTCAGCAGGGTGAGCAAGGCCAAGGCCAGCAAGGCCAAGGCGAGCAAGGCCAAGGCCAGCAGGGGCAGGGACGCGGCCAGGGTCAGGGCATGCCGGGCGAGAACGGGCTCGCCCAGGCCGAGCAGGCGATGCGCGAGGCCGAGCAGGCGCTGGGCGAGGGCGACGGCACCGGCGCGGTCGATGCCCAGAGCGAGGCGCTGCAGGCGCTGCGCCGCGGCGCCCAGCAGATGGCCGAGGCGATGCAGCAGCAACAGGGCGGCCCCGGCGGCGAAGGGCCGGGCGGCCCGTCGGGCCCGAGCGCCCCGCCCCCCGCGACGCACCGCCCGCGGCCTGCCC
>JAEYTJ010000146.1 GCA_023434095.1 Pseudomonadota bacterium
GGGCGGGTCGCCTTCGCACGGGTGCGGGCGGGCCGGGCCGGCGCCGGCGATTCGGTAGCGGCCGGGGCGGGCGCCGCCTTCTTCGCGGCAAGCTTGCGGGACGCCGGTTTCGCGGTCGCCGCCTGCGCACCGGCAACCTTTTCCGCTACCGCCTTCTCCGCCGCGACCTTCCTGCCCGACGCCTTTGGTGCGGTCTTTGCGGCCGCCGACGCCTTGGCCGGCGCGGCGCCTGCCGCCGGCGTCGATTTTGCCGGGGTGGACGGTATCGATCTGCTGCGTCGGCTGCTCACCGCTTGTCCCCGCGGGTTGGTACGTTCATAGGTGGCCATAATAGACGCGCCATCCGGTGCTAGCGAGTGCGTAACGGCGGGTTCCGCGCGGCAGCGGCGACCGGCTGCGCCTGAGGGGGAGGGCATGGTGGATCACGGGCAAGGCAGGCAGGGCGGCCGAGCGGTCGCGCCGAAATCCCTCCTCGCGGGCTGTGCCATGGCGGCGCTGCTGCTCGCCGGCTGCGCCTCTCTCGAAAGGTCCACGGGCGGGGACGCCGCGGGTGCGGCCTCTGGCGCCAGCGAATCGGCGGCGAGCTCGGCGGATTCGTCGCGGGCCGCGCCCGCCCCCGTCGGCCGCCAGAAGCCGCCGGAGCCGGTCTACCCGACCTTCGGCGCTCCGGCGCAGGTCGGCGACCGGCCGGTGATGACCAAGCAGCAGCAGGAAGCCACGCAGAAGACTCTCGAAAACCTCGCCAGCCAGCGCGAGAAGGAGATGCTGCGCCAGATCGAGGATGGACAGGACGGGCAGTAGTCGGCGGTCCGGGCCGCACCAATACCATTCTTCTGCCCCTTTAGGCTGACATCGCTCGCTGTGCGGGCGCACGAACGGTGATATGAAGCGCGCGTGACGCCGCCGCCGGGGAAAACGGGGCGGCCTGGAGCTTGGAACCCATGACCGATTTTCATCGTATCCGCCGGCTGCCCCCTTACGTGTTCGAGCAGGTCAACCGTGTGAAGGCTACCGCCCGCAACGGCGGCGCCGACATCGTCGATCTCGGCATGGGCAACCCGGACCTCGATGCCCCGGACCATGTGGTGGACAAGCTGAAGGAGACGATCGGCCGCCCGCGCACCGACCGCTACTCCGCCTCCAAGGGCATTCCCGGCCTGCGCCGCGCCCAGGCGGCCTATTACGAGCGCCGCTTCGGCGTGAAGCTGAACCCCGACACCCAGGTGGTGGCGACGCTCGGCTCCAAGGAAGGCTTCGCTAACATGGCGCAGGCGATCACCGCCCCGGGCGACGTGATCCTGGTGCCGAATCCCAGCTATCCCATCCACGCCTTCGGCTTCCTGATGGCGGGAGCGGCGATCCGCTCCGTGCCCTGCGAGCCCGGGCCGGAATTCTTCCACGCGCTGGAACGCGCCGTGGCGCACTCGATTCCCTCGCCGCTGGCGCTGGTCCTCTGCTATCCCTCGAACCCCACCGCGCAGGTGGCGGACCTCGATTTCTATCGGGACGTCGTCGCCTTCGCGAAGAAGCACGATCTCATCGTGCTTTCCGACCTCGCCTATTCCGAAGTCTATTTCGACGACAACCCGCCGCCCTCCGTGCTGCAGGTGCCGGGCGCGATGGATGTGACGGTGGAGTTCACCTCCATGTCCAAGACCTTCTCCATGGCCGGCTGGCGCATGGGCTTTGCGGTCGGCAACGACCGGCTGATCGCGGCGCTGGCGCGGGTGAAGTCCTATCTCGACTATGGTGCCTACACCCCGATCCAGGTGGCGGCCACCGCCGCGCTGAACGGCCCGCAGGACTGCATCGCCGAGATGCGCAGCGTCTACAAGAAGCGCCGCGACGCGCTGGTCGACAGCTTCGGCAAGGCCGGCTGGGAGATTCCGGTGCCCACCGCTTCCATGTTCGCCTGGGCACCGATTCCGGAGAAGTTCCGCCATCTCGGCAGCCTCGAATTCTCCAAGCTGCTGATCGAGAGGGCGGACGTCGCCGTCGCGCCGGGCGTCGGCTTCGGCGAGCATGGCGACGACTATGTGCGCATCGCCCTTGTGGAGAATGAGCAGCGCATCCGGCAGGCGGCCCGCAACATCCGCCGCTTCCTTGAAACCGGCGCCGAAACATTGCACAACGTCGTCCCTCTCGCCGCGGCGCGCTGAGGCCCGGCTTTTTCGGGCGGCGCCGCATTCGGAACGTTTGTTGAGTTCGGACACATAATGGCGCCGCCGCTGAAAATTGGCATCGCCGGCCTCGGTACGGTCGGCGCGGGTGTGGTGCGCATGCTGGCTCGCCGCGCGGACGCGATCGCCGCGCGGGTGGGGCGGCCGGTCGAGGTGGTGGCCGTCAGCGCCCGCGACCGTTCGCGCAACCGGGACTGCGACCTCTCCGGCATGCGCTGGTACGACGACGCGGTCGATCTGGCGCGCGACCCTGACATCGACGTCTTCGTCGAGCTGATCGGCGGCCCGGACGGCATCGCCAAGGCGGCGGTCGAGGCAGCCATCGCCGCCGGCCATTCCGTCGCCACCGCCAACAAGGCGCTGCTCGCCCATCATGGCGTCGAACTCGCCCGCGCCGCAGAAGCCGCGGGCGTCGCCATCCACTTCGAGGCGGCGGTCGCCGGCGGCATTCCGGTGATCAAGACCCTGCGCGAGGCGCTTCTCGGCAACGAGATCACCCGCGTTTCCGGCATTCTCAACGGCACCTGCAACTACATCCTCACCCGGATGCAGGAGGAGGGGCTGTCCTTCGACACCTGCCTCGATCAGGCGCAGCAGCTCGGCTACGCCGAGGCCGACCCGACCTTCGACGTCGACGGCTTCGACACCGCCCACAAGCTCGCTTTGCTCGCCTCGCTGGCCTTCGGCGTGAAGCCGGACCCGGAGGCGATCCACATCGAAGGCATCCGCTCGATCACGCTGGCCGACATCGAGGCGGCGGACGAGCTGGGCTACCGCATCAAGCTTCTCGGCGTCGCCGCCCGAATCGGCGAGCAGGTCGAGCTGCGCGTGCACCCGACCATGGTGCCTAAACATTGGCCAATCGCGCAGGTCTCCGGCGTTACCAATGCGGTGGCGATCGACGGCGACGCGGTGGCGCTCACCCTTGTCGGCCCCGGCGCCGGCGGCGATGCCACCGCCTCGGCGGTGGTGGCCGATCTCTGCGACGCCGCCGCCGGCAAGGCCGGCGCGCCTTTCGGCTGGCAGGCCTCGACGCTGCAGGCGGCGGAGAAGGCGGCCATCCGGCGCCATGAGGGCGGCTATTACATCCGCCTCGCCGCGGTCGACCGGCCCGGAACGGCGGCAGCCATTGCCCGCCATATGGCCGAGCAGAACATCTCGCTTGAGTCCATCATGCAGCACCGTCGCGGCCGGCCCCATGGGGGCGACCGGGCGGAGAGCGCGGAGGATCCGGCACCGGTGGTGCTGATCACCTACGCCACCAATGAGGACGCGGTGCGCCGCGCGATCGCCGCCATCGAGATCGATGGCGTCATCGCCTCGCCGCCGCAGGTGATACGGATCGAGAAGGACTGAGGGGTCGGGGACGATGGCGGAAATCACGGTCAAGGCAGACCAGGTGCTCGAGCGCATTCTGACGCTCGAACTGGTGCGGGTCACCGAGCGCGCGGCGGTGGCGTCCGCCAGCCTGCGCGGCCGCGGCGACGAGAAGGCGGCGGACAAGGCGGCCGTGGACGCCATGCGCCGCGAGCTGAACCGCCTGCCGATCGCCGGCCGCATCGTCATCGGCGAGGGAGAGCGCGACGAGGCGCCGATGCTGTTCATCGGCGAGGAAGTCGGCACCGGCAAGGGCCCGGCGGTCGACATCGCCGTCGACCCGCTGGAAGGCACGACGCTGTGCGCCAAGAACATGCCGGGCTCCATCGCCGTGATGGCGAGGGCCGAGGGCGGCACCATGCTCTACGCGCCCGATGTCTACATGGACAAGATCGCCATCGGTCCGGGCTATCCCAAGGGCACGATCAACATCGACGCCAGCCCCGAGGACAACATCCACTCGCTGGCCAAGGCCAAGGGGGTGAAGCCCTCGGAGATCACCGCGCTGATCCTCGACCGCCCGCGCCACGCCGCGATCATCGAGGCGGTGCGCCGCACCGGCGCCGCCGTGCAGCTCATCACCGACGGCGACGTGGCCGGCGTGATCCACACCTCCAACCCGGATGAGACCGGCGTCGACATCTATCTCGGCACCGGCGGCGCGCCCGAGGGCGTGCTGGCGGCGGCGGCGCTGCGCTGCATCGGCGGCGAGATGTATACCCGCCTCATCCTCGACAGCGAGGCCAAGCGCGAGCGCGCGAAGAAGATGGGCGTCGCCGACCCGAAGAAAATCTACACCATCACCGACATGGTGCGGGGCGACTGCCTCATCGCCGCCACCGGGGTCACGACGGGCAACCTGCTCAAGGGCGTGAAGTATGAGAAGGGCGTGGTGAAGACCCACACGGTCATCATGCGCTCGGCCACCGGAACGGTGCGCTGGATCGAGGCCGAACACCGCGACCTCTCCAAGTTCCATCTCGGGTGAGCCGCCGCTGCGGCGACGATGAAGGACCCACGGGGCGCTCTGGCGCCCCGTTCTCGTTCATGGCTTGGCGCTCTGGCGCCCCGTTCTCGTTGATGGCTAAGCGCGTCGCAGTTCCGTTTGCCTTCCCTCGGGAGACGGCATGCGCAACTCACGCTTTGGCCTTGGGTCGGTGTGCTGTATACCAGAGGAGTGCCGAGGCGCCCGTCAGGAGTGCCCCGCACCCGAACGCCAAGCCAATTGCCAAGGGAACGACCCATGCCCGCTCCTCATTCCGAGATCCCCGCCCTGCAGTCGAAGATCGTCGGCCTTATCGGCGAAGATAAGTACACCGAGGTCGCCGAGGCCTATGCGGCCTTCGTGAAGGAGCACCCGACGACGACCTACATGGCCGCCGAGCCGATCCCCTTCAAGGTCGCCGACCGGCTGGCCAAGAAGCACGGCTCTTCCGCCACCACCACCTTCACGCTGCGCAACAGCACCTGGGCGTCCGACCTCGCCAACGCGCTCAAGGACAGCCCGGCCGCGTTCGGTGCGCTCGTCGGCAAGTTCGACGCCACGGTGGCCGAGATCGCCAAGACGGTGAAGAAGGTCGCCTGAGCGGCTTCGGGCGGGCGGCCACGCGCCGCATCCCGACGATGCCAACGGAAAGGCCGGCCTCGTGCCGGCCTTTTTCGTGTCGCGGCGTCTGTTCCAGTCCGCTGCGTTTCGGGCCGGCCGCGCAAACGCGCCTTGTCCGGGAACGGGAACTCAGCCCGCCTTCGCCACGTCCTTCAGGAAATAGTCCACCCCGAGCTGCACCATGTCCGGCTGCGAGGCGTGCGGGCCGGGGTGCTCGATATAGGTCAGCTCATAGCCCGCCGGGCGCAGCTTGGCGGCGTGGGAGCGGCCGGCGGTGGCGATCGGCGTCTGGGTGTCGTTCTGGCCGTGGGCGATGAACACCTTCGGCGCGCCTTCCTGCGCCAGCACGGTCATGAAGCCGGCGGAGAAGGCGAGGATGTGGGTGACGATCCGCCCGTTGCTAAGGCCGGTGGAGAGCGAATAGCTGCCGCCGTCGGAATGGCCGGCAAAGGCGAAATGCGTGGGGTCCAGCGCGAAGCGCGCGCCCACCTCCGCCAGCGCGGTGTCGAGCCGCTCCAGGTCCGGCCCGTTGCCGGCGATCACGATGTCCCAGGTCGGCAGCAGCGATTGCGGCACCAGCAGCAGGAAGCCGCGTGCCTCCGCGTGGCGGCGCAGCATCGGCAGGATCTTCTCGGCGCTGCCGCCGCCGCCGTGAAACAACGTCACTAGTGGCGTCGGGCGCGCGGGATCGATACCCTCCGGCACCACCAGCACCGCGTCGCGGGTCTCGAACAGGCCGAGATCGTGGCGGCCGGGCGGAAGCGCGGGCTTCGACGGCACGGCATGGGCGAAGGTGAGGCGACCGAGCAGGGAGAGGTTCAGCATGCCGCGCACCATAGTCGGCCGGCGCGCCCGTGCAAGCTGCGGGCGTCATGAATGGCGCGCAGGTCAGGCATGGCGCGCAGGGACTTTGCAGCGCCGCCGCCGTGGCCTATCAGCGAACAGGTCGGCCGGCGACTCGCTGCCCGGCCGCCTTGCCCGTTTCCGGGCCGTCTCGTCGCCTCCTGCCGTCCCGGTCCCATGCCGTTCAAGCACAAGCTGCTCGCACTCACCGTCATCGGCGTGTGGGCCCTCAACATGATCGTCATCAAGCAGGGCATCGCGGAGATTCCGCCGATGCTGATGAGCGCGCTGCGCTTCACGCTGGTGGCGGCGCTTCTGTGCCCGGTGCTGCGGCTGCGGCGCGACCAGGTGCCCGGCGTGCTGCTGGTGTCCTTCACCTTCGGCACCGTGCATTTCGGCCTGCTGTTCGCCGCACTGGCCGATTCGGAGGCCGGCACCAGCGCGGTCATCATCCAGCTCGGCGCCCCGATCGCGACCGTACTCGCCAGCCTGGTGCTGAGGGAACGGCTGGGCATGGTCCGCATCGCCGGGCTGGCGGTTTCGGTCGCCGGCATACTGGTGCTCGCGCTTGGCCCGACCCTGCCGCCGCCGCTGGCCTTGTTCCTCCTGATAACGAGCGCCACCGGCTGGGCGGTGACCAACCTCATCATCAAGCAGCTGCGGGGAACCCCGCCGATGACCATCATGGGCTGGTCATCGCTGTTTGCCATTCCCCAGATCCTGGCGATGTCGTGGTTGTTCGAGGCCGACCGCTGGGGACAGGTGGCGACGGCGGGCTGGCATGGCTGGTTCTGCGTGGTCTACAGCGCGGTCGGCTCGTCGATCCTCGGCTACGGCATCTGGTACTGGCTGCTCCAGCGCCATTCGATCAATGCCGTCGTGCCCTATTCGATGCTCAATCCGCTGCTCACCGTGGCGTTCGGCATCGTGCTGATCGGCGACGATCCCTCGCCGCTGAAGATCATCGGCGCGCTCATCATGGTGGCGGGCGTCGCGCTCATCCTGCGCCGCCCGCGCAACCTGCCCGACCCGACGCTGCCCGATACGGCGTGAGCCGCGAGGGCCGGCGCGCTTGCGCCCCGGCCCCGTCCGGTCGAACCTACTTTGCCTTCAGGAAGTCGCCGACCTCGAGCAGGATCAGCTCGTTGTCGTCCGCCTTCGCCGGGTCGCGCGAGGAGGAGAAGGGCAGGTTGTTGTCGTTGCCGACCACGATGTGGGTGGCGTCCACCACGTCGACATTCTCGATGGTGAAGAAGGGGAAGGTCAGCACGCCGTCATTGAGCGGCTTGCGGGCCTTCTTGTCCGGGTCGGCTATCCTCATCAGGTCGATATGCCCGATCTTGCGCACCGGCTGGCCGGCATCGGCGTCGGTCAGCTCGATCTTGACGACGCGCTTGAAGGTGGCGAGGTCGTGGAAGCAGTCCGGGCCCTTGGTTCCCGCCGCGCACGCCTTGTCGGGCGTGCCCTCGCCATTGTCGCGCTCGATGATCAGCCCGGTGGTGGCGTCGATCATGTTGAAGTCGCCGATGGCGTTGCCGTTCTGCTCCAGAACGTAGTGCCACATGCGGCCGGTCCACTTTTCCGCCGCCACGTCGAATTCGAGGATCGGCAGGAATTCCTTGCCGTCGGCGGTCTTCTGCCAGTCCTTCTTGTCGGCGTCCCACAGCGGGCCTTCGAGCAGCGCGTAGAGATACTTGCCGTCCTTGGAGGCGGCCATGCCCTCGAAGCCCTTGGAGCGCCGGGCATTGAATGTTGCCGGCGCGTTCGGCGCGGCGGCGGAGGCGACGGCGTAGTGGTCGGGCGAGCGCACCGGCGTCCCGCCGGCCACGGTCTCGAACAGCGCGAGCACCTTCCCGCTCTTGTCGGCCTTGATGAGATACGGGCCGAACTCCTCGCCGATCCAGATGTGGTCGCCGATGATCTGGAAGCTCTCGAGGTCGAGATCGGCGCCGGTCAGATAGCGCTTCTCCGTCCCCTCATGGACGATGCGGAACGGGACCTTCCGGTCGGGATCGGTGAGGAACACCGTCTCGATCGGCTGGAGCGTGCCGGTGGCCCAGTCGACCGTGTAGTGGCGCAGGAACAGCGCGGCGTCCGGGCTGTTGGCCTTCGAGCCGAAGCCATTGTCGGTGATGATCCAGAAGCTGCCATCCGCCATCACCTTGATGCCGGAGTGGCCCTGCACCGGCTGGCCCTGGAAGGGCAGCTTCACGCCGGTGGGACGGCCGGCGGACTTGCCTTCCACCGTGCCGACGGCATCGACGCGCGTGCCGGTGGTGAATTTGCCGGAGATCTTCAGGTCGGCCGGCGCGTCGTCCGGCATGGCGATGAAGGTCTGCGCCGGCAGCACGGCATGGCCGGCCAGCGTGGCGGGAAAAGCGTCGTCGGCGCGGGCGCCGGTCGCGAGCGCGGCGAAGGCGGCGCCGGCGAGCAGGGAAAGGCGCAGGAATCGGGTCATGGGGGGCTCCTTGTCAGCATGCGGCGCGAGGCCGGAGAGCGCCTTCTGCCCGCCGCCCATGTCCCTCGCGTTACGGCAGCGTGACACCGCGATGACGCCGCGACGCCGGCCTTCGCGCGCGAAGCTCTCGACGCGGGCGCGTTGTTCGGGCTTATCCTGCGCGCCATGAGTCTCGTCCTTCCCACCGCCGCCCCGCCGCCGCGCCCCTTCCTCGGCGTGTCCCGCTCGGCCACCGGCCGCTTCTGGCGCGAGCGGCTGGATCTGCGCGGCGCGCAGGCGACGCTCGCCATGGTGCAGCGCTACGGCATGCCGGAGATTCTGGCGCGCGTGCTGGCGGGGCGCGGTGTCGGCATTGAGGAGGCTAACGAGTTCCTCGACCCGACGGTGAAGCGGCTGCTGCCGGACCCGGATTCGCTGACCGACATGGGCGCGGTAGTCGGCCGTCTCGCCGATGCGGTGATAGCGGGTGAGAAGGTCGCGGTGTTCGGCGACTACGACGTCGATGGCGCGACCGCCACCGCGCTGCTGGTCGAGGTGCTGCGCGCGGGCGGGCTGGACCCGGCGTTCTATATTCCCGACCGCATATTCGAGGGCTACGGCCCGAACATTCCCGCCATCGAGACGTTGCGCGAGCAGGGGGCGAGCCTGCTCGTCACCGTGGATTGCGGAACGATGAGCTTCGAGCCCTTCGCGCGGGCCAGAGAA